>NZ_JAHBCZ010000035.1:0-53173 GCF_019956035.1 Pseudomonas sp. A-RE-22 | reverse complement strand
CCCCCACCCCATCCCCCGCCGTCACCGCACTGTCACATCCATCTGCTGTGCTGGGTCGCATTCCGCTTCAGGCAAAGGATTCCGGCCATGTTCTCCGTGCTGCGCCCGCACCGCCTCAAACTCGCCCTGCTCCTGCTGGCGGCCAACCTCGGGTTGATCCTGCACTTGGCCAGCGGCGAACTCAAACCCGTCGCCGAATGGGTCTGGCTGGACATCCTCGGCGAAGGTGGCTCGGCGCTGCTGGCGCTGGTCTGGCTGGGGTTGGTGCTGAAAAGCCGCCCGGCCGGACGGGTCACCAACTACCTGATCCTGGGCCTGGGCTGCATCTTCTTTTCCTGGTGGATCGACAGCCTTGATGAATTCATCCGCCTGCCCGACAGCATCACCTGGGACCACTGGCTCGAATCCGGGCCGATGCCGGTGGGCATGATCCTGCTGACCCTCGGCATCTATCACTGGCACCGGGAGCAACTGGCGATCAACGGGCAGATGGAAAAACGTGAGCGGCTGTTCCGCGAGCATCGCCTGTTCGACAAACTCACGCCGTTGGGCGGCGCCGACTTTCTCAAGCACGAACTGTCCGCCAGCCTGGAAGACAGTCGACGCCGCCAGCAACCCTTGTCGTTGCTGGCCCTGGACCTGGACAACTTCACGGCCATCAACCAGCGTTTCGGCCACGGCGAAGGCGATGCGGTGCTCCAGGCCGTCAGCCAGTTGCTGGTATTGAACCTGCGACGCCAGGATCTGCTCTGCCGCCTGGCCGGCGATCGCTTCGTGGTGCTGCTGCCCGACACCGGCGAGAGCCAGGCCCGGCGCCTGGCCCTGGAACTGGAAATTGCGGTGCGCAGCCTGGCCCACAAGACCCGGCTACACAGCGAACGATTGCAATTGGTCGCCAGCACGGCGGTGGTGATGGCGTTCGACGAATCTCCCGAGGCCTTGCTCAAACGCCTGAACCTGGCGCTGGCCCAGTCCCGGACCACGTTGGCGAAAAGCGCATGACGCTCAAGACATGCTGGTACGAAACCGACAGCCGCTTCATTCCGGGGCACTATCAACCTGCCGCACTGATCGACCTGGCGCTGTCGCGGGACATCGACAGCCATCGCCTGCTGCGCGGCACCGGGTTGTTTCACGACGATATCCTCGCCGGACAGAGCCGTATCAGTCCGCAGCAGTTCCTCGGCCTGATCGACAATAGCCGGCGCCTGCTGGATGCCAGCGACAGCAGTTTCCTGTTTGGCCAGCGGCTATTGCCCGGCCACTACGGACCCGCGAGCCACGCCTTGCGCCACGCGCAGAATCTGCATCAGGCCCTGCAGACCCTGATCGACCAACAGGCGCTTCTCAGCCCGCTGGCCGCCCCGAGGCTGCTGTTGGACGAGCACTATGCCTATGTCCATTGGCTGGACAGCTGCGGCGCCGATGAACAATGGCGCTTCGTACTGGAGGCGAGCATGACCTCGATGGTGGCGATGAGCGCCTGGCTCAGCGGCGAACGCCTGCCCTGGCAGTGCAGCTTTCGCCACAGCGAACCGCGCTACATCGAGCAATATTGGGTGCATCTGGGTGAGCACACCCAGTTCGACCGCCCCCTGGACCTGATGCGCCTGCCCCGCCACTGCCTCGCCAAGCCCTGGCCCAACGTTTCCGCCACCGCCGGCCAGGTGGCGCGGATCGAAGCCCGGGAACAGCTCGATCAACTGGGTTTCGCTTCAAGCTTCCTGGATTGTATCTACGACTACCTGCACACTCATGTGCAGCAGACGCCCAGCCTGGAGCAGACCGCCCAGGCCTTCGCCATGAGCCCGGCAACCCTCAAGCGCAAGTTGCACAAGCACCACACCGGGTTCCAGCAACAGGTGGACCGGGTGCACACCCATGTGGCGTTGTATTTGTATCAGGTCAAGGGCTTCAGCAACGAGGAAGTGGCGCAGTACTTGCGCTTCAACGATACGGCGAACTTTCGGCGCTCATTCAAGCGCTGGACCGGCAGCACGCCGAATCTGATCCGGCAATTGCTGATGTTGGGCTGAACTGTGGGAGCAAGCCTTGCTCCCACAGATAAATTCCCTGCGGGCTCAGTGCCCGCGGATGTAATGCTCCAACTGCCGGATCAAATCCGCCTGCTCGACAATCGCCTCTTTCACCAGGTCACCAATGGACAGCAGGCCGATCAACTGCCCGTTATCCAGCACTGGCAGGTGCCGCAAGTGGCTGTCGGTCATGACTTCCATGCAGCGGTCGATGCTCTGCTGGCTGTCGGCGGTGACCACTGGCGCGCTCATGATGGTGCGCACCGTCGTCCCCACCGATGAGCGCCCCTTGAGCACCATCTTGCGCGCGTAGTCCCGCTCGCTGAACACACCCACCACCTGGCCGTCCTCGATCACCGGCAGCGCGCCGACATTTTTTTCGGCCATGATCTGCAGCGCTTCGAGCACCGTCTGCTCCGGTGCGATGCTGTGGACCTGCTGATTTTGCACGCTCTTGAGTCTTACCAGTTGGGCGGCGGTTTTCATTACTAATCCCCAGGTTGCGAATCAAACAATAATTCGAGCTAAACCACCCCCTCGCCACAAATGGGTAAGCTGGTCAGTCTTCGCCAATCTCCACCACATCGCCATTGAGCCGCACCGGCCATACCCGCAGGCTTTGCTCCGGGTACTCCAGGCAGTGGCCGTCTTCCAGGCGGAAATGCTGCTTGTACATCGGCGAGGCAATCACCAGGTCACCCTTTATGCTGCCCAACAAACCGCGGCCGATAACATTCGCACCCGACTTGGGGTCGCGATTGTCGATGGCGTACAGCGGCTTGTCCTGATGCTCGGGCAGGTACAGCAACGCCACTTGGCTGCCGTCGTGCCAGGCGACCACACCCGAGTTGGGCACCAGGTCCTCGCGGCTGCACAGGGCACGCCATTGCAAGGGTTCTTGAGCGACATCACGGACAGGAATACGAACGACGTTTGACTGGCTCATCAGAGCACCTCCTCGGTAACGGGAATCAGGTGGAGTTCGTGGGCGTGGACCGGCCGACGCTGGCCGCGCTCCCTGACGAAGTGAACATCCGGATCGCCGCGCCCGTCGTTGACGAAGGTGCGGAAACGCTTGAGTTTTTCCGGATCCTTGAGGGCATTGGCCCATTCGCATTCGTAGCGGTCGACCACCAGTTGCATCTGCGCTTCGAGCTCGGCGCCCAGGCCCAGGCTGTCGTGGATGATCACGTCCTTGAGGTAGTCCAGGCCGCCTTCCAGGCTTTCGCGCCAGACCGAGGTCCGTTGCAGCTTGTCGGCAGTACGGATGTAGAACATCAGGAAGCGGTCGATGTAGCGGATCAGCGTCGCGTCATCCAGGTCAGTTGCGAACAGCTCGGCGTGACGCGGGCGCATGCCGCCGTTGCCAGCCACGTAGAGGTTCCAGCCCTTCTCGGTGGCGATCACGCCGACGTCCTTGCTCTGGGCCTCGGCGCACTCGCGGGTGCAACCCGACACCGCGAACTTGAGCTTGTGCGGCGAGCGCAGGCCTTTGTAGCGATCCTCGATGGTCAGGGCCATCTGCACGCTGTCCTGCACGCCGTAGCGGCACCAGGTGCTGCCCACGCAGGATTTCACTGTGCGCGTGGATTTGCCGTAGGCATGCCCGGTTTCGAAACCGGCTTCGATCAGCTCGGCCCAGATGTCCGGCAACTGGTGCAACTGGGCGCCGAACAGGTCGATGCGCTGGCCGCCAGTGATCTTGGTGTAGAGGTCGTATTTCTTGGCGACCACGCCGATGGCGATCAGCTTGTCGGCGGTGATTTCCCCACCGGCGATACGCGGTACCACCGAGTAGGTGCCGTTTTTCTGCATGTTCGCCATGAAGGTGTCGTTGGTGTCCTGCAACGGCACCAGAGACGGGTCCATGATCGGCTGGTTCCAGCACGACGCCAGGATCGAGCCCACCGCCGGCTTGCACAGGTCGCAGCCGGTGTGGCCACGACCGTGCTTGGCCAGCAGTTCGTCGAAACTGATGATGCCTTCCACCCGCACCAGCGCATACAACTCCTGGCGGGTGTAGGCGAAATGTTCGCACAGGCTCTTGTCGACGCTGACGCCGCGGGCAGTCAACTCATGCTCGAACACTTGCTTGACCAGGGCCGCACAACCACCACACCCGGTACCGGCCTTGGTGTCACATTTGAGCTGGCCCAGATCAGTGCAGCCACCATCGATGGCCGAGCAGATCGAGCCCTTGGTGACATTGTGGCACGAGCAGATGGTGGCGGTTTCGGGCAGCGCCGCAGGGCCCAGGGTCGGGGCGCCTTCGGACGAGGGCAGGATCAGGCTGGCAGCGTCCTTGGGCAAGGCGATGCCGTTCTGCATGTATTGCAGCAAGGTGTCGTAGTAGCTGTTATCGCCCACCAGCACCGCGCCGATCACGCGCTTGCCGTCGGCGGCCACCACCAGTCGCCGGTAGCTGGCGCTGGTTTCGTCGATGAATTGGAAGCTGCGCGACCCCGGGGTGTTGCCATGGGCATCGCCGATGGAGCCAACGTCCACACCCAGCAACTTGAGCTTGGTCGACATGTCGGCCCCGGTGAAGGCTTCCGCGCTTTCGCCGCACAGCCGGGCCGCGACGTTGCGGGCCATCTGGTAGCCCGGGGCGACCAGGCCGAAAATGCTGCCGTTCCAGGCCGCGCATTCGCCGATGGCGTAGATGTCCGGGTCGCTGCTCTGGCAATGATCGTCGATCACCACGCCACCGCGCGGACCGATCTGCAGGTCGCTTTGGCGAGCCAGGGCATCCTGGGCACGGATGCCGGCGGAAAACACGATGAGGTCGGTTTCCAGAAAATCGTCGTCGCCGAAGTTCATCCGATAACGGTATTGCTCACCGACGCTGATGGACTGGGTGCCCTTGGACAGGTGCACGCCGACGCCCAGCTTCTCGATACGGGCCTTGAGGGCCAAGCCGCCCTGGGGATCCAATTGCACCGGCATCAGTCGGGGGGCGAATTCCACCACGTGGGCTTCCAGGCCCAGGGTCTTGAGGGCGTTGGCCGCTTCCAGGCCCAGCAGACCGCCACCGACCACCACGCCCCGACGGGCATTGCTGGCGGCGGCGCGGATCGCGTCCAAGTCCTCCAGGGTGCGATAGACCAGGCACGAATCGCCTTCGGCACCTTCAATCGGTGGCACGAACGGGTAGGAACCGGTGGCGAGCACCAGCTTGTCGTAGTGAAGGCGATCATGGGCGGTCACCACTTGATGCGCGTCACGGTCGATTTCCAGTACCGGCACACCCAGGTGCAACGTGACGCCGGGGGTCTGGTACAACGACGCTTCGCCAAGGGCCAGGGACTCGGCATCGCGGCCCGAGAAGTACTCGGACAGGTGCACACGGTCGTAGGCACGCATCGGCTCTTCGCTGAACACATGCACACGGTAATGATTGAGGGCACCGCGCTCGATCAGTTGCTCGACGCAGTGATGGCCGACCATGCCATTGCCGATCACGATCAGCGTTTGCAGCTTGTTCAGAGAAGCAACGTTGGAATTCATAAAAAGCACCCGGCAAAAGCCCATCACGATTTTGAAAGCAAAAAAAAAGACGCCTGAAACCTTGCGGTTCCAGGCGTCTTTGCCTGTTCTGTGCGGTATCGGCCCGGCGACTGCGCCCTGACCTACCGTTGTCCCCCGGCCTGCTGGCACTCGATCTTCGTTGACCGACGGGGTTGCCCACTCGACTGTATTCGCGGTGGGCCTGGATAGCCTCTTGCAGCGAGCGTGCCAAACCTCGTCCAGCCCCTATTCACGGTCGCGCATGCACCGCTAATCCCCAGTGAGAGCGGGCCTGCCCGCGAAGACGCCAGCTCTGTCACCGCAAGCTGAGTGGCGTCCGCCGCCGCTGCGCAAGCACCGCCAACTGCCTTGCGATGGTGCGAACACCTCGCCTGCGGCTTCATAAAAGTGCAGCCAGCCCTCAAGAGGGGCTTGCTCTCGATATCCGTCGGTCAGTTGGCAAAGAGGCTGAATATGCCGCCGTCATCGCGAGCAAGCTCGCTCCCACAGGGGTAAGTGGTGGTCGTGGGGTTGGGGGCGGTACAAATTTCCTGTGGGAGCGAGCTTGCTCGCGATAGCGGTAGTTCAGCTTGAAGGGGTGTCGACGGTCCTGTTCACCATTGCAACGATACTGACCAGCAGCTCTTCCTTCGCCTCGCCAGCGCTGATTTCCCCGGTGGCAGCGGCATTGGACAGTGCCTCCGCAGCCCCCAGCATCGCTCGTAAACCGGCCTGGGTGATGCCTTTCGTGCCGGCGAACGGTTCCAGCACGGCGCGGCACTTGTCGAGGAAAATCCCCTCGTATTCGCGCTTGATGCGTTCCAGCTCCGGCGTGCTGGTCAATGCCGCGATCACCCCGGGAATCTCCCGGCCTTGCAACAGCACGCATTCGACGTAGGAAGAAGCAATTACCGCCGCCCGGCTTTGCAGGGTCGCGTCGCTGGCGTCCAGGGCCGCGTCCATCAACGCGGTCTGGCGGGCGTCGAAATCCTGGTACAGCGCCGCCAGCAACCCGGACCGGGTGATGAAGTGGTCGTAGACGATGGGCTTGGTCACCCCCGCCTGATCTGCCAGCCGCGCCAGCGTCAGGGCGTCGCTGCCCTCCTCCCGCACCAGTCGCCAGGCGACATCCAGCAATTGTCGCTGCCGGTCATGCCGGGATAAACGACGACGAGGTGAAGACTGCGGATTTTCATCAGTGCTTGACATGCTAACTTTACCAACCGTAACTTACTAACCGTAACTTAACCCAGCATACCTGTCTTCCAGACTGCGTGACCAGAAGGAGTTTCGCCATGCATGCATTGATCGTTGTGGCTCACCACGACCCTCGTTCCCTCACCCACAGCCTGGCCGGAAAAATCGCCGAGGGCATCACCCGCGCCAACCCCGCCGATACGTTCGAGATCGCCGACCTGGCCGCCGAAGGCTTCGATCCGCGCTTCAGCTTTGCCGACCATGCCGTCCACCACCGCGAAGCCTCGCCGCCCGCGGATGTGCTGGCCGAACAAGCCAGGATCGATCGTGCCGATACGTTGGTGCTGGTCTATCCGATTTACTGGTGGTCCATGCCGGCGCTGCTCAAGGGCTGGATCGACCGGGTGTTTTCCAACGGCTGGGCATTCGATTTCAGCCTCGACAAGCCGTTTGTCCAACAACTGCAGCACTTGCGGGTGCACCTGGTGGCGGTCGGTGGCGCCGATGCCGACAGCTTCCAGCGCCACGGCTATGGCGAGGCGATGACCACGCAGATCGACCATGGCATTTTCGATTACTGCGGCGCCCGCGTGGTGAGTTCCCAACGTTTGCTCGAATCGGAAACCGCCGATCCGCACCAGCATTTGCAGGCCGCTAGCGTTATCGGCCAGCGGCTGTTCACGACGCTCGACGAGACCACACACGCCGCCACCGCCTGCGCTTGACCTCAGAGTGCCCGCCCCTGGGCAGCAGACAATGTCGCGTCACGAGCATAGATATCCGGGATGTACAACGGCTGGCCCTGGCTGTCCGCTTGTGCTGTCCAGTACCCCAGCAGGATCGGCACGGGCCGGGCCAACCGGAACTCATGGGTCGTCTCGCTGGCCAGCAGTGTATCGGTGCGTGCGCGTTCGGCCGGGCTTACCAGCAAGTCGCGCAAGTGCATCACTTGCTCGATCCGCACGCAGCCTGAACTGAAGGCTCGCGGACCTTTGCTGAACAGCGCCTGGCTCGGGGTGTCATGCAGGTACACCGAGAACGGATTGGGAAAGCGGATCGCCATTTTGCCCAACGGATTCTTCGGGCCTGGATCCTGGCGCAGCATGAGGCTGCCCGGGTGCTCCCAGTCGATATCCTCTGCCAGCAACGGCAGGCCTTCACTGTCGAGGATCCGCAAGTTATGACGGGCGAGAAACTCCGGATCACGGCGGATCTCGGGCAGTTTGTCTTCGCGCATGATGGTGGGGGGGATGGTCCAGGTCGGGTTGAGCGTCAGTCGGGTGACGTGGGACTTGAGCAACGGTGTCTGCCGTTGCGCACGGCCCACCTGGGTGCGGGTTTGCCAGATTGGCTCGCCGCCTCGATAAACCGTCAACTGGGCCGCCGCCACGTTGACCAGGACGCTGTCGTTCTCCACGTCCTGGGCCAGCCAGCGCATGCGTTCCAGATTGATGCGCAACTGCTCGCGACGCATGGCCGGGCTGATGTTCAGCTCGGTCACGGTCCACGGCCCCACCACCCCATCGGCCTGCAGCGAATGCTGGAGCTGGAAGCTCTTCATCGCCTCCACCAGCGTGGGACTGTAGTGCTCGTCTGTCACCAACGGTGGTGTACTCAAGTAACCTTCGTTGAACAGTCGCTGGGCCAGGGCGGGTACGCGAGCGTCCTGCTTGTCCGGTTGCAGCAGCGGCCCGCCGGGCACGGGTTGCCAGTCGGATAAAGGCTGTTGCCGCAGCCGGGCATAAAGCCCGCGCAGGTTGCGATAAAGGTCAAGGTTCGGCCGGGCCTGTTCAAAGGCACTGGCGACGTTCTGCAGGCCTACCCCGGCGATGGCCAGAACCACGGCCTGGTGATCCTGTGGCGGCGGGTTGGCCTTCCATACCGGTTCCAGACGCTCTTGGGGCAAATAGCCGAAACGCAGGTCATGCAAGGCTTTCAGGTAGCGTTGGCTGATGGCGATGTCGACACAATGAGCACCCTGGTCTGCCCCCTGGGCCGGTAGGTTATAGCGGGTTGGATCCAGGCCGTCGTCGGCCAGTTGTTGCAACTGGACCTGCAACGCCCTCCGTCGTTCGTCGTCCGCCCAGGCTTCCTGGCCTGCGTTTTGCTGATAGAACGCCTGCAAGTCGAGCAACGCCTGAAAGTCGACACTTGCCGCTACTTTTGGACACGCGACCGCCAATTGCGCCAGTGTCGTCTGCACGAGCGCCGGATCGCTGTCTTCGGCTGTCGCGACCAATGGCGCAGTGAGCAATAAAAGGCTCAGGTAACATGCGGACTTTTTGAACAACTGCTTTACTCCACTCCATGGCCGTCTCGCTGACGGTAAATTTTGCGACAGGTACGACCCGCCATCATGCAAACAAACGAAATCGGACGGGATGCCGCGAACGAACACCACGCTGGAAACGCTTCGCCTGTACAGGGCTTTTTGCGCCGATTCTGTCTGGTCATGCTGGGCCTGGGCGTGATTTGCAGCCCGGCACTGGCCGAAAAGAAGACGAATTCGCAAACGCTCTACAACAGCCTCGCCCACGCAGCGCCGGAACTCAATCCCCTGGCGCTCAAAAGTGCCTTGAGCGCCATGCAATGCGCAGTCGCCAATGGCGCCAGCCAAGCCCGCCACCTGGCGGTCATCGACTACTCGCAACCCTCCACGGCCCGTCGCCTGTGGATCTTCGACCTGCGTCAGCAGAAGCTGGTATTGCGCGACCTGGTGGCCCACGGGCAAAAATCCGGGGAAAACTTCGCGACGCAATTCTCCAATCGCCTGGGCAGCTACCAATCCAGCCTGGGTCTGTTTCGCACCCAGGAAAGCTACCAGGGCACCCACGGCTATTCGCTGCGCATGGACGGCCTGGAGCCCGGTTTCAATGACCAGGCCCGTGATCGGGCAATCGTGATCCATGCCGCCGATTACGTGAACCCGTTGTGGAGCGTGCGCCAGGGACGCATCGGGCGCAGCCAGGGCTGCCCTGCCGTACGTCCCCAGGTAGCGCGCCAGGTGATCGACAAGCTCAAGGGCGGTCAATTCATGTTTTCCTGGTACCCGGACCCCAGTTGGCTCAAGCGTTCGGCGTACCTCAACTGCCAGCCGCAACAGGTTGCCAGCATTCTTGGCAGCAGTGGCAGTTAAGGTGGCAGGGATTGCGCCGGGGTAGCCTGCGGTTAAAATGCCGGCCTTTCAAATCCCTGGCGTTGCCTGAATGAATTGCGTAGCCCTTCAAACCCTTCACGCCCATTTGCTGACAGCCCTGGAGTCAACGCCAGAAGAAACCCGGCGCCTGTTCCATGGCCGCGGTCGCTGCTGGCCGGGCCTGGAGCAAATCACTGTCGACTGGTTGCAAGGGGTGGTGCTGGTCTCGCTGTTCAAGGAGCCGGAACCCACGTACCTGGACGATTTGATCGCGACACTGCTGGCGCTCACTGCGTCGCCGGCCTGGCAACACAGCAAGGCCCATACGCTGGCGGTACAGCACCGCTACCTGCCGCAAAGCCTCACCCAATGGCTGGTGGGCGAGCCCATTGACGAATGGACCCTGACCGAAGGTGGCCTGCGTTACCGGATCGACCTGGGCAAGAAGCAGAACAACGGCCTGTTCCTCGACATGCGCTATGGCCGCGACTGGGTCCGGGCCAACGCCGAGGGCAAACGGGTACTGAACCTGTTCGCCTACACCTGTGGCTTCTCGGTGGCGGCCATCGCCGGCGGCGCCCGGCATGTGGTCAATCTGGACATGTCCCGTGCGGCCCTGAGCCGAGGTCGCGACAACCATCGACTGAACGGCCACGACCTGAGCCAGGTGAGTTTCCTCGGCCACGACTTGTTCAAATCCTGGGGCAAGGTGATCAACAGTGGCCCGTACGACCTGGTGATCATCGATCCGCCGACCTTCCAGAAAGGCAGCTTCCTGCTGACCAAGGACTATCAACGGGTATTGCGCCGTCTGCCGGAACTGCTGACGGCCCACGGCACAGTCCTGGCCTGCAGCAACGACCCGGCCACCGGCGCGGATTTCCTCATCGACGGCGTTACCCAGCAAGCGCCGGGGCTGGTCTTCGAGAAACGCCTGGAAAATCCGCCGGAATTTCCCGACATCGATCTGGAGTGTGGCCTCAAGGCCCTGATCTTCAAGACGACGCCTGGCCACTGACCTGCGACGCCACCATGCCCACAGCACCTGTGTAGGAGCTGTGTAGGAGCTGTCGAGTGAAACGAGGCTGCGATCCTTCCCCAGACACCTGAGTCCCAAGCGAAAGATCAAAAGATCACAGCCTCCGGCAGCTCCTACAACGTTCCCGACGTCCACCAGGCGCTGACCAGCTCAGTCGTTATCCGACGCACCAGCGCCTCGACCTCCCGGCTCTTGAGCGAGCGATAGATCGCCATGGTACGTCGCAACTGATCTTCGGTGAGCGTCACCGGCTGGCCCGCAGTCCAATTCACATCCGCGACGGCCTCGAGTCCTGTGCGGCGCCAGACAGTACGGTCGCCCTGCGTGAAGGACTCCAGTGGGCTGGGCAGGTCGGCATCCGGTCGCGCCAGGTTATCCAGCAGCACCCGGGGCCAACGGGATGGATTCACCGGTTCACTGAACGCGTCCACCAAATCGTCATCGACCGTTTCCCAGACCGCCAACCCTTCGGACCAGTCGCGAGACATCAACCCCAGGTAGGGACGCCAGGTCATTTCTCCGGTACGGGGGGATTGATCATTGTTGTTGAAAGTGTCCTGCGCGTCGCAGAGCCAGTCGATGAACGCCGCCCGCGTCATATGCGCCTGGCGCAGCTCGATGTTCGGATAACGCTCCGCCAGCATGTGGTTCCAAAAGGCGTAGTGCTCGATAAGGAAGCCTCCAAAAGGTACGCCCTGCCGTTCGAGGCGAGCACGCTGGAGTGCTTCGAACATCGTGAAATGCAGTTCCAGCTCAGCAAGGTCTGGCTGTTGCCGGTCCAGACTGCGCGCTTGCAGCCGCACGCGCAGTTGCCCCAGTTGCTGATCGAAATCCGCGATCAAGTCCGGCAAGGGCGCATGAGCGTTCTGGTAGCCGATATAGTGCTGCAAAATAGCCGCCGCCCTCTGGCGATCGCCAAAGCTCAGCCCGAGAGACGAACGGGCATCGGCTTCCTGCATAGCGCCGGAGAACCAATCGATGAACCGTCGGTTTCCGGCGTTATCGCGGGCAACTTCCAAGGCCCGCTGAAGGCTGGGGGAGATATACAGCCAATCGTCGATGGTGTAGCGAAAAGCCTCGGGCACCATTGCGCGAAGGGCCTGGATTTGTGCGCTTGGCAACGGATTATCCTCCAGCCACAGCCCAACGGGATCTTCCCTCGGCCACTGGACCAGGGCAGGCAGTAGGTCATCCTGGATGTTGGCGATACGGTTTTCCCTGAGGTCGAGAATGAGCATGTCGGATGAAGGTCTCGATAACACCGTCAAAACCAGTGCCGGCACTCGATCAAGCCCGGTACTGGAAAGCTCCAGTTCCTGCAGGTTCACAAGCTCCGACAAATCCGGCAGGTCCCGGCAGTTGTTACCGCTCAGGCGCAGTTCCTCCAGGCCGACGGCCGTGCGCAGGAACGCACTGCCCTGCTGATCCAGGCGCAGACCACAGCGCGCCAGGTCCAATGTACGCAACCCGGGTAACGCGGTGATGGCCTGCAGCTCCTGGCGGGTGAAATGCAAGTTGTCAGCCCATACCAGCTCACGCAGGGAGATCAATCCGTCCAGGCGATCGATAGCGGCGACCATGGCTGCACTGGCCCCCGCCTCCCCGCCGCTGCTGATTCCAGACAGGTGCAGCGTCCGTAAATGAAGCGCAGAACCGGCACCGAGCAGGGGCGCAAAGACATCCTCGTCCATCATGAGCGGATTGTTGCTCAGTGACAGCTCTATCAGCCCGGGCAGCTCGCCCGCGGCCATGGGCACCGCGGTGAGGTTGTTGCCTTGCAGGTGCAGCGTGTCCATGTTGGGGAACAGCCGCAGGAACGTCGAAGGGTCCTCGCTCAGGCCCATGTTCACCAGAAACAACTCTTCTATATGTTCAAAACTCGTGCTGATCGGCGGCAGACGACCGATGTTGTACCCCACCAGCCGCAATGCCAGCTCACTGCCCTCTTGACCTGGATCCGGTGCGCGTCGCCAGGCGCGGCGAATTTCCGCGGCTACGGCCCGGCGCAGCGAGAGCCGTGTCTCGGTGTCGAGGCTGTTCTCGGCCGGATGATGAGCGCCCTCATGGACCTCCCACTGACGCAGCTCATGATCCAGTGCGGTCCATTGGTTTTCCAGTTGGGCGACCAGGTTCTCCAGGCTCAGGCGCTGGCGACTGGCTTGTCTGGCCAGGGTCTCTTGAAGCCGCGCCAGTTCACTCCCGGCATAGCTTGGATAGAGTCGCTCAAGACGCGCTTCCAGGCTTCCACTCCAAACCTGCAAGGGAAGCCGTCCACGCCCGCTGAACGGATAACCCAAGCGCCCGTTCAGCCATTGCGGACGGGCGCCACGGGTGCCCAAGGGTTTTATCAGCAAATAGGGACGCAGGCCTGGCCGATCGTCAAGGGCTTGTGCGAGCAACCAGGTCCGCAGGGTGTCGCCCTGCCAGATGTTCAAGCCAAGCGCCCGGCGAGCGTCGTCCGGCAGCGCTCTGAGCAACGCCGCTTCCAGATCCAGGGCATCGGCCAGTTCATGCCCCTCTTCGTCAAAGGAGCGGTACTGTTCGCCTTCCTGGCGGATGATTTTCAACGGCCCGGTTTCCCCCACCTCCAGCGGATTCGCAAGCTCGCGCAGAAACAGGCGCAGGCGCACCCGGCCTTGCAATTGGGGAGCGCTACCCACCAGCCCCATGATGATGCGATCCCGATCAACGCTGCTCTCACCGCGTTCCAGGGCACGCAAGGCACGGCTCAGGCGCAGCTCGCGCAGGGCTTCGGCGCATTGACTGCCCAAGTCTTCTCCCACCCGGCCCTCAGTCAGGCGCACGCGGTCCTGGCCGATAGCCTGGCTGGCAAGCTCGTTGGCCATGGATTGCGGCAAGCCCGGAAAAGCCCGGACCAGCGGGACGGCCAGGGAATCTAGCCCGATGGTACGGAGCATGGCGTCGATCACCCGCCGTGTATTGCGCTGCAGATGCCTGGCCCAGTGCCCGGCCAACAGCCGACTGCGCTCCACGGGCGGCAAGCCGAGACTGCCTTGGCCCAGCAGCGAGGTCTGTTCAGCCGTGCTCAGGCCGGCCAGGACACGCTCGGCCCACGCGTCGTGTTCCAGGTCCGCTTTGCGCAGATAGAGCGAGCGCGTGTCGGCCAGGTCACCAATGGGATGAAGGGCCACGCCGTCGTGGTAGCGCAACGTCAGGTCGCTTGGCCAACCCGGCAACTCCACAATCGTCTGGACGATGCGAAAGTGCCCGCTTTGCGGCGTTTCATTACGCAGCAACCGTTCAATGGTGTACCGCACCTGCTGCCAACACCTGACCTCGTCCAGGGTATTGGCGAGTATCGCCGGCATCGGCTGCCCCTCTACTTGCAAGTAGCGCAGATGCGCGTCGCTGATGCCGACCTGTCGCTGCATAACGAGGATCGTCCTGTCGTCCAGCTCGGCCGGCGTCTCGGCGAAGTTGCGCAACAGCTCCAGGCGGCCCCGTTGCAAGGGGTTGCGATGCGCCCATCGCCAGCCACGGGCACGACTCCACTCCAGGGGTGGGCGCACGCCTTTATGTCCCGCAGGCAGGCGCAGGTCCAAGGCATCGCCCGTGCCTTGGACTTGGAAGTAGCGGTCCTCGATTCGCACCCACGCCTCGTTTGGCGTGCGCCAGACACCCCAGGCGTCCTGCTCCGCTTCCACAGGCGGCAAGTGTCTCGCTTCAAAAGGCCTGACATCGCCATTCCACAGGCGCGTGGTGCCGTCACTCACGGGCATGGGTTCCACCGTCCCACCGACGAAACCCAGGTAGGCACCTTGAGCAACGCCGAACAACACGTTGAAGATATGTTCGATGCCTTCCTGGGCGTGACCTTCGTTGAAGGCCTGGATACCTTCGAAGATTTCATACACCAGCCGCACGCCCCCGACCGCTGCCGCCGTCATGCCGAGGGGCGCGCAGAACGGGAAGAAGGTCGCCGCGAGCATGAGCGTGCGCTCGACAAGGCTTTCCCAATACGCGAAGCGAGCCTGCAGCGCCTGCCAGTCCTGGTCCCGGGTCGGGACCATCAGCGCCGCGGCGTTGGCCAAGGCATGGCCACGCCATTCGTGATAGCCGGCTGGCCAAGGTGGCTCACGCAAATCACTCAAGCCCCAGGCCACCTTGGGCAGGGGTATCCGAATCCGGCTGCCGTCCTCGCCCCGTTCGCCCTCGCGCCACCCCGTGATACGGGCATGGATTTCCTGTAGCACATTTGGGTGGGTCTCCAGCCGCCACTCCACTTGATCATGCAGGGCCGTCCCCAGCCAGGCCTGCAAACGCAGCGGCAGGTAGCGCATCAGGCTTTCTCGATAGCTGCGTCTACGTACCCGCTCGGTCAACTCCGCAGACATGGCCTGCAAACTGGTGAATTGCTTGAGCGGTGCCACCGCATCATGGGGCATGTGCAGAACGATCGGGCGCACACCTCTGGCGTCCCCTTGCACGCCCCAATACACCCGCGCACCGAACAGCGGCACGGACAGCAACTCCAGCGACTTGACCTCGCAGGCCAGAGGCGCAATGGACCGGGCTTGGAGTTGAATGCCGGCGTAGGCCAGCAGGCGCTCACCGGCTTCATCGAGGCGCCCGTCCAACTTTGCCTCGTAGGCGTCATGGGTGAGCAGGCTGCGTGCGTACGCCATGTAGGCGCTGGCAACGGCAGGCACCTCGGCGCCGATGCGCGGCAACCGCCGTTCAAGCACCGTGCGGTAGGCGCCACCGGCATCCATGCGCCGACACAGGCGGGCGAATTCAGCCGGGGTCATGGGTAATAAGACGGTATCCGACGGCACGTTCCATGGGCGGAACTCTTGCGGCTTTCCCTGAATGAACAGCTGGCCCGTGTTGTCGAAATCGCTGCCGGTGACTGCCTCGGTGGGCGCGTAATTGCGCATGGCCGCTTCCACCACTGACAGCGAGGGCTCATAGCGGAAGGCGCCGCGCCTGACCCTTGCCCGGCGTATGGCATCGGCAGCACCGCCGGTGCCATTCACCGCTGGCCAGGCCTGTATTTCCGGCTGGGCTTGCAGCAAGTTGCGCGTGAAGGTCTCCGGCGCCGGCAGGTCGACAAGCAGTGCATTGAGCGCATCACTGTCACGCTGCAGTTGCTGGGCAAGGACCTTGAAACGCTCCTGGTCGGCCCGTGACGCGCGTTTCAGCCAGGTGGGCAACCGGGCCTGGATAAAATCGACATGGGTATCTTGAGTGGACATGATGGACCTCCTTCCTTGGGGTCGATTGAGCATTCGAGATGCTGAGGCAAACTGAATTGATGTGCCTGCGATGCTCGCGAAAACAAGCGCTTTTTGAAACCGCCCAACCGTTGCAAGGGGTTGCGACCCCAATCAGTCCCCCGCTCGCCCGTTTGCCTTGCTGCGCAGCAAATCGATGAACAGTCCCAACTCCCGGCTCACCGGTTCACCCTTGCGGCGCAGTAACCCGAACGGCGCCAGTTGCACGTCGAGCGCCACCGGCAACGCCACCACCAGGCCCATCTTCAGGTAATCGCGCAAGGCGGTTTCCGAGAGCACCATGATCGCGTCGGTCAGTTGAATCAGTTGCTGCATGGAATACACCGAGCTGCACTCGATGATGTCCGCTGGCGTTGGCAGCGCCAGGCGTTGCAGGGCCTGATCGAGGCCGATGCGTGCCGGACTGGTTTCCGGTTGCAGGATCCACGGCCAGTCGCTGACCAGTTCAGCCAGCGCCAGTTTCTTGCGTCGCGCCAGGGGATGCCCGGCGTGAACCACTACCAGCAAGCGTTCGTTGCCCAACTGTTCGAACTCGTAGTGCTTGCTGTCGGTGGCCGCGTTGCGTCGGGCGATGGCCAGGTCGATACGGCCCTGTTCCAACAACTGGATCACCTGGTCGCTGGTGTCGCCCATGATGCGGATCCGCAGTTGTGGGTTGAGGGCCTTGATGCGGGCGATGGAGTCCATCACCAGGTCCGGTGCGGCGCCCATGATGGTGCCGATCGACAGATAGCCGTAACCGCCCTGCTGACGCGCCAGCAGGTCTTCGGCGCAGCGGTCCAGGCCACTGAGGGCCAACTCGGCGAAGCGGATCAGTTCCTGGCCCAAGGCAGTCGGGCGCATGCCCCGGGGCAGGCGCTCGAACAGGTCGCAACCGAACATGTCCTCGATCTCGTGCAACATCCGGGTCGCCGCCGGTTGCGACATGTTCAGGCTCTGGGAGGCGCGATGCAGGTTCTGGCTGGCACTCAGGGCCACCAGCATGTGCAGATGTTTATAGCGCAGGCGGTTGAACAGGCTGCGGGACAGCACGGGATGGGTCATCGAGGGCCTCTTTATCGATACCTTGAGGGTATCGCTTGTTAGCGAGATTCGATTTGTAACGCATCGTTAGCCGGCCGTACAGTCCAGCCCATAAGAACAAATACCTGCTAAAGGAACCCCGCGATGAAGACTCTTCCTGCGTCTGTGCTGGCCAAGATTTCCTGGCGCCTGCTGCCCTTCCTGTTGCTGATGTACATCATGGCCTTTCTCGACCGCGCCAACGTCGGGTTCGCCAAGCAAGCCTTCCAGGCCGACACCGGTATCGGCGATGCAGCGTTCGCCTTTGGCGCCGGGGTGTTCTTTGCCGGCTACGCCTTGTTGGAGGTGCCGAGCAACCTGATCCTGCACCGCGTCGGTGCCCGGTTGTGGATGTGCCGGATCATGGTGACCTGGGGCCTGGTGTCGGCGGCCATGGTCTTTGCCCACAACGAAACGAGTTTCTACGTGCTGCGCTTCTTGCTGGGCGTGGCCGAAGCCGGGTTCTTTCCCGGTGTCATCCTCTACCTCACCTATTGGTTCCCCTCGGCGGCCCGGGGCAAGGCCATGGGCTTCTTCTACTTCGGCGCGCCGCTGGCGTTCATCTTCGGCAGCCCGCTGTCGGGCCTGTTGTTGGAGCTGGACGGTTTTGTCGGTGTCCACGGCTGGCAGTGGTTGTTCGCCGTTGAAGGCCTGATGGCTTCGGCTGTGGGCATCTGGGCCTATTGGTATCTGGACAACCGCCCCGCCGATGCGAAATGGCTGACGGTCGAAGAACGCCGGCAGGTCCAGGCGTTGCTCGATGCCGAGGACCAGCACAAACAATCCCACGGCCGCAGCCTGCTCAGCGTGCTGTGCCAGCCTTCTGTGTTGTACCTGTGCCTGATTTACCTGCTCATCCAGGCCAGCGTCTATGGCGTGGTGTTTTACCTGCCGACCCAGGTCGGCGGTCTGTTGGGCAGCAAGGTCGGGCTGATGGTGGGGCTGGTCACGGCAATTCCGTGGATCTGCGCCCTGTGCGCGGCCTACCTGATTCCCGGTTACAGCGACCGCACCGGCCAGCGCCGCCGTACCGCCGCGCTGACCCTGCTGATGGCGGCCGTCGGGATCGCCTGCTCGGTGAGTGTGTCCAGCCCATTGCTGGGAATCATCGCCCTGTGCTTCGCCGCTTCCGGCTTCATCGCCGTGCAGCCGGTGTTCTGGACCTTTCCGTCCAGCTACCTGGCCGGCAGCGCGGCAGCAGCGGGTATCGCGTTGATCAATTCCTTTGGCGCCCTCGGCGGCTTTATCGCCCCGGTGCTGAAGAATTGGGCCGAAGGCGCCTTCCACTCCCCCGCCGCGGGCCTCTACCTGCTCTCTGTTACCACCGTTATCGCCGCGTTGCTGGTGCTGGGTATCCACTCGCCCGGCCAACGTGCTTCGAAGACGCCCGCCACTGTTTAACTCAAGGAGCTGCACACATGGGTATTCCCACAATCAAACACGTTCGCGCCTTCGTGCTTCGAGGCGGCGGCGCCGATTATCACGATCAGGCCGATGGCCACTGGATCGACGATCACATCGCCACGCCCATGAGCAAGTACCCGGACTACCGCCAGAGCCGCCGCAGTTTCGGCATCAATGTGCTCGGTACCCTGGTGGTGGAAATCGAAGCCAGCGATGGCACCGTCGGGTTCGCCGTGACCACCGGTGGCGAGCCCGCGGCGTACATCGTTGAAAAGCACTTGGCACGATTCGTCGAAGGCGCCCGGGTGACCGACATCGAGAAGATCTGGGACCAGATGTACCAGTCGACGCTCTACTACGGCCGCAAGGGTCTGGTGATCAACACGATTTCCGGCGTGGACCTGGCGCTCTGGGACTTGCTCGGCAAGATCCGCCAGGAGCCGGTGCATCAACTGCTCGGCGGCGCGGTGCGTGATGAATTGCAGTTCTATGCCACCGGCGCACGGCCGGACCTGGCGCAGAAAATGGGTTTCATCGGCGGCAAGATGCCTTTGCATCATGGCCCGGCCGAAGGCGAGGAAGGCCTGCGCAAGAATCTCGAAGCCCTGGCAACCATGCGCGAGCGGGTCGGCCCCGATTTCTGGCTGATGCTTGATTGCTGGATGAGCCTGGACCTCAACTACGCCACCCGGCTCGCGATCGGCGCCCACGAGCACGGTTTGAAGTGGATCGAAGAGGCGTTGCCGCCCGACGACTATTGGGGCTACGCCGCGCTGCGCAACAACGTGCCCAAGGGCATGCTGGTGACCACCGGTGAGCATGAGGCCACCCGTTGGGGCTTTCGCATGCTGCTGGAGATGGGTTGCTGCGACATCATCCAGCCGGACGTTGGCTGGTGTGGCGGCCTCACCGAACTGGTGAAGATCTCGGCCCTGGCCGACGCCCACAACGCGCTGGTGATTCCCCACGGCTCCTCGGTCTACAGCTATCACTTCGTCGCCACCCGGCATAACAGCCCATTCGCCGAATTCCTGATGATGGCGCCCAAGGCCGACGAAGTGGTGCCGATGTTCCATCCGCAACTGCTGGGCGAACCGGTGCCGGTGGAAGGCCGCATGCGCCTGTCGGTCCTTGATCAGCCTGGCTTCGGCGTGACGCTCAATCCGGATTGCCAGTTGCACCGACCTTATCACCGCGAAAGGAGCACGCCATGAACATGCCCCGCAACGCCTTCAAGGCCGCGCTCAGCTCAACGCAAACCCAGTACGGTATCTGGGCCGGTTTCGCCACCGGCTATGCCGCCGAGATCATCGCCGGCACCGGTTACGACTGGATGCTGATCGATGGCGAACACGCGCCCAACACCGTACCCAGCGTACTCGGCCAGCTCCAGGCCGTGGCGCCCTATGCCACCGCGCCGGTGGTGCGCGCGGTGACTGGCGACGCCAACCTGATCAAGCAGTTGCTGGATGTCGGCGCCCAGACCCTGATGGTTCCCATGGTCGAAACCGCCGAGCAGGTCCAGGCCCTGGTGCGCGCCATGCGTTATCCGCCCCATGGTATTCGTGGTGTGGGCGGCGGCCTGACCCGCGCCACTCGTTGGGACGGTGTGGCGAACTACCTCACAACCGCCCATGAAGAACTGTGCCTGATCGTCCAGGTGGAATCGCGCACGGGCGTGGAAAACGTCGAAGCGATCGCTGCCGTCGAGGGCGTGGACGCGGTGTTCATCGGCCCCGCCGACCTGTCCATCGGACTCGGCCATGCAGGCAACCCGGGACATCCCGAGGTACAGGAGCGCATCCGGCACGCGGTCGACGCCACCCTCGCAGCGGGCAAGGCCTGCGGCATCCTGGCGCCCAACGAAGCCGATGCGCGTCGCTATCAGGCTTGGGGCTGCCAGTTCATTGCGGTGGCCATCGACATCAGTCTGCTGCGCCAGAGCGCCCAGGCCACCCTCGCCCGCTATCGCGAACCTGCCACCGTCCAAGTGCCGTCGCGCACTTACTGAAGGAGCCTGTCATGTCATCCGTTCCTGTGTTCCAGAACTTCATCAACGGCCAGTTCACCCACAGCGAAGCGCACCTGGACGTGTACAACCCGGCCACCGGCGCATTGCTGTCCCGGGTCCCGGCCTCCACTTGCGCCGATGTCGATCAGGCCTTGGCTGGCGCCCGCGCTGCGCAGAAAGCCTGGTCGGCGAAACCGGCCATCGAGCGCGCCGGTTACCTGCGGCGCATCGCCAGCAAACTGCGGGAGAACGTTGCGCACCTGGCGCGCACCATCACCCTGGAACAAGGCAAGATCAGCGCCCTGGCCGAAGTGGAGGTGAACTTCACCGCCGACTACCTCGACTACATGGCCGAGTGGGCCCGGCGCATCGAAGGCGAAATCATCACCAGCGACCGGCCCGGGGAAAACATCTTCCTGTTCCGCAAGCCCTTGGGCGTGGTCGCGGGCATCCTGCCGTGGAACTTCCCGTTCTTTTTGATCGCCCGCAAGATGGCGCCGGCCCTGCTGACCGGCAACACCATCGTCATCAAGCCCAGCGAAGAAACCCCGAACAACTGCTTCGAATTCGCCCGGTTGGTGGCCGAAACCGACTTGCCTCCCGGCGTATTCAACGTGGTGTGTGGCGACGGCCAGGTGGGCGCGGCCCTGAGCGGCCACAAAGGCGTGGACATGATCAGCTTTACCGGCAGCGTTGATACCGGCTCGCGGATCATGACGGCGGCTGCGACGAACATTACCAAACTCAACCTGGAGCTGGGCGGCAAGGCCCCGGCCATTGTCTTGGCGGACGCTGACCTGGCGTTGGCGGTCAAGGCAATTCGCGACTCACGGATCATCAACACCGGTCAGGTCTGCAACTGTGCCGAGCGGGTCTACGTGGAGCGCAAGGTCGCCGATCAATTCATCGAACGCATCAGCGCGGCCATGTCCGCCACCCGTTACGGCGACCCGCTGGCCGAGCCCGATGTCGAGATGGGCCCCTTGATCAACCGCCAGGGCCTGGACAGCGTCGAGCGCAAAGTGCGGATCGCCCTGCAGCAAGGTGCCAGCCTGATCAGCGGAGGCCGCGTGGCAGACCGCCCCGACGGTTTCCACTTCGAACCCACCGTGCTCGCCGGTTGCAACGCCTCGATGGACATCATGCGCGAGGAAATCTTCGGTCCGGTACTGCCCATCCAGATCGTCGACGACCTGGACGAAGCGATCGCCCTGGCCAACGACTGCGACTATGGCCTGACCTCTTCGGTCTATACCCGGGACCTGGGACGCGCCATGCACGCCATTCGGGGCCTGGACTTTGGCGAGACCTACGTCAACCGCGAAAACTTCGAAGCCATGCAGGGGTTCCATGCCGGAGTGCGCAAGTCCGGGGTTGGCGGGGCCGATGGCAAGCATGGCTTGTATGAGTACACCCATACCCATGCGGTGTACTTGCAAAGCTGACCGGCGATTGCCCTTCAGGGGGAACTTCGCCCCCTGCGGGAGCCAGCGCCCTCGAGACTCAGACCACCAAGGTCAACCACGCCGATACCAGCAGCATCACCGCCATGACCCGATTGAACCGTCCCATCGCCACGGCGGAGCGGCAGAACCGTGCGGCGCCGCGGCCCAGGTAGGCCCAGGCGGTCATGCACGGGATCGAAATGGCGAAGAATGCCAGGGACAGCCAGAGAACCCGCACGGTGCGGTCGGCCTCCGCCCCCGCGAAGACGCTGACCACCGCCAACGCCATCATCCAGGTTTTCGGGTTCACCAACTGCAACCCGGCAGCCCCCGCCAAGCCCAGCCGCGGGCCTTCGACGGGACGGTCCGGGTCGATGGCCTGGGCCGGTGCGCTGAAAATCTGCCAGGCCATCCAACTCAACCAGGCGATGCCCGCCCATGAGAGCAGGGTCTGAATCGTGGCATGGCGCGCCAGCACGTCTCCCAACCCGGTGCCGACCAAAAGCACCAGCAAGGCCGCCGCCGCGCAGGCACCGAGGATGATCGGCACGGTGGTTGCCAGGCCGAAGCGCGAGCTATGGCTCAGCACCAGGATATTGGTCGGGCCCGGGGTGATGGAGGCGACAAACGCGAACAAGGCAAACGGCAGTAACTGGTCCATGGAGCAACATCTCGGTGAATGATCGATGGCTTGATCATCCCCACTAAACCGTGGTCAGTCTGGAACAATTGAGCAGCGCTTGCGGTAGTCCGCCGGGCTCAGGCGATAGGCGCGCTGGAACCAGCGGCCCAGGTGGCTTTGATCGGCAAAACCGAGCATGGCCGCCACCGCCACGACGCTCTCGCCACCGGCCAGCAAGCGCCGGGCGCGGGCCAGGCGCAACTGGATCAGATAGGCATGGGGCGCCAGGCCGAAAGCCGCCTTGAACGCACGGGTCAGGCGGAAACGATCCACGCCGGTGACCTGCGCCAAGTCGTCCAGCCCGATGTCTTCGCTCAGGTGACTGTGCAGATAATCCCGGGCCTGCTGCGCCACCAATGGCAGCCGCGGATCCGGGTTGATCCGCGTCCGCCAGTGCAGGTGTTGGGTCAGGTTGGCCAACAGCGTATCGAGGGCCGTCTGGCGCACGATGCGGATCTCCTGCTCGTGCAGGCTCCGGAAGGCCATGGCCGTGGCACTCGCCAGCCGCGCATCGTCAGTCAGGGTCGCGGCAAACCCCAGTTGGGCGTTGTCCGGCGCCACGTCGAACAAGGAACGCAACTCGCGCTCCAGCCATTGAGGCTCCAGGTACAACGTGCGATAGGTAAACCCGTGGTCGTGAGGGGCGTTGCCGTCATGCAGCTCGCCGGGCTCGAGCAAGAACACTTTGCCCGGCGTGCTGTTGTGCTGCTGGCGGCGGCAATGAAACTGCTGCACGCCCTGCTCGGTCACGCCCACCAGATAGGTGTCATGCCAGTGGGGATCATAGGCATGCCCCTCGAAATGCGCGCGCACGGTCTCGATACCGGACGTGGCGTCCTGCTTGAGATCGATCCAGTTGCGCGCTGTCATGCCCTATCCCGCTTGGTGAATGTGCTCTTGGCAGATTAACTGCCGATGAGGAGCGTGTCTGGAAGATTTGTGCACACCTTGTGGAGTTTGGGTCTGCTCGCGATGGCGTTCGGTATGTAGATGCATCTGTGACTGATCCACCGCCATCGCGAGCAAGCTCGCTCCCACAGGTTTATAGCCGCCTCAGGCATCCGGAGTGATCGCTGGCAACACCGTCTCCACCGCCAAACGAGCCAATTCAGCATCCTGCTCAGCCTTGACCCCAGACACCCCGATGGCACCAATGCACTGGCCGTCATGACGAATGGTCACCCCTCCTTCAAGCATGCCCTGCAGGTGCGGAGCGCTGAGAAACGCGTAACGACCACCATTGATCATGTCTTCGAAAACCTTGCTATCACGCCGCCCCATGGCGGCCGTGCGGGCTTTTTCGGTAGCGATGTAGGCCGACAACGGCGAGGCATCGTCCAGGCGCAGCAGCCCCAGGGGATGACCACCGTCGTCCACCACACAGACCGACACTGCCCATTGACGCTGGTGAGCCAGCTCCTTGGCCGCCACTAGCAATTGCGCAACGTCCTGCTCAGTGAGTACCGCTTTGGTCTTCATGAATCACTCCGTGTTGTACAACAGCAAGCCCGCGAGACAAAACCCACGGGCCGAGGATTATTCGCCGTAGATATCGAAGTCAAAGTACTTCTGGCGAATCCGGTCGTAAGTGCCGTTGGCGCGAATGGTCGCCAGCGCCTGATTGAAGCGGCTCGCCAGCGTATCGTTCTTGCGTACCGCAATGCCGATGCCCGTGCCGAAGTATTGTTCCTCGGTGAAATTGGGACCGACAAACTCGAAATCCTTGCCCTCTGGACGCTTGAGCAGGCTCTCGTCGATCACTACCGAACTGGCCATGGTCGCGTCCAGGCGCCCGCCCAGCAGGTCGAGGAATATTTCGTTTTGCGAACCATAGCGCACTACCTCGGCGCCCGCCGGGGCAAAGCGATCAGTGACATAGCGATCGAAGTTGGTCGCCCGCTGCACCCCGATCCGCTTTCCTTTGAGTTGTGCCGGAATATCGTTGATGCCACTGCCCTTGCGAAACACCAGGCGCGCCGGGATGCGGTAGTAGCGATCGGTGAAGTCCACCGACTTCAACCGCTCGGGGGTGATGGACATGGAGGAAATCACCGCGTCGACCTTCTTCACCTTGAGCGCTGGAATCAAACCGTCGAATTCCTGTTCCTGCCAGACACAACGGACCTTCATCTCGGCACAAAGTGCCTGGCCGATGTCGTAGTCGAAACCGACGATGGCGTTGTCCGGGGTTTTCGAGGCAAAAGGCGGATAAGCCGCCTCAATGCCGATGCGCAACGATGACTCGGCGGCTTGCAGGCTCGTACCGAAAGCCAGCAGCGAGACGAGGCCCAGTTTCAAGGCGATGCGTTTAACGTTCATTCATTTGCTCCAGATGCGATGTTATTGATTTCGGACGCTCCACAGAAGTCGTCCGTTATGGCAGCAGCAATGTGAACAAGCCCGAGCGGTCACTCTGGTGGTCGCCTGCCCGGTGACAGCACAACGGTGATCCGGCCGACGGCCTCAGACCGCCGCCGTGACAATCAGCTCCAGCAAAATTTCCGGGTCGTCGAATGCCACCTGGGCCGTGGCCCGCGCTGGCGTCTGCGAGACATCGACCCACTCGCTCCACAGCGCGTTCATCGCGGCGAAATCCCGGCCCATGTCCTTCATCCAGATCTGCACACTGAGCAGCCTGTGCTTGTCGCTGCCAGACGCGGCCAGCAGCTCATCGATCCGCTGCAGCACCTGACGGGTCTGGCCCTGGATGTCCTGACTGCAATCGGTGGCCACGACGCCGCTGAGCC
Source organism: Pseudomonas sp. A-RE-22 (assembly GCF_019956035.1). Lineage (NCBI taxonomy): Bacteria > Pseudomonadati > Pseudomonadota > Gammaproteobacteria > Pseudomonadales > Pseudomonadaceae > Pseudomonas > Pseudomonas sp. A-RE-22. Next base: position 27,652 of record NZ_JAHBCZ010000035.1, on the reverse strand, counting down.
AGGCCACGCCGTTGTGCACGACACTGCGGCTCAGGCGTGGGTTGCTTTCGATGCGTTGAATACTCATGAAGGTTCCTCGACGAAAAGACGCTCGCCGGCCAATTGGGCGAGCGTGATGGGTTTGAGGGGCGAACGGATGCGGTAATAGCCCACCTCGGCTGGTGGCACGTGGCGGCGTTCGGCGATGATTTCAGTGACGCTCAGACCGCATTGGCGCCCCTGGCACGGGCCCATGCCGCAACGGCCGAAGGCCTTGGTCTGGTTGGGACCCAGGCAACCCAAATCGACGTAACGGCGAATGTCGCCAGCACTGACCTCTTCGCAGCGGCACACCGTGACGTCATCAGCGGGGATGCGATTCTGGGACCGGGGGCGATACAGGGTGTCGAGCAGAGGCCGTGCGGCGCGGGCGCGGCGTAACAGCCGCTGCAGAGCGCGCGCGTGCGCCGGCTGGCCGGCGATGGCCAACGCGACCAGGCGCCCCTCCAATTGCGCCACCTGGGCCCCGCCGATGGCGCCACCGTCACCGGCGATAAAAATGCCCGGCACACTGCTTTCACCCCATTGATTGCGGCGCGTAATCCAGCACAGTTGCTGTTCATTCCAGTCATGCTCCAGACGCAACGACCAACTGACCTGGGTGTTCGGCACCACGCCTTGATGCAACAGAATCAAATCGGCGCGAATGCGCTGCGAGCGGCCTTGACTGTCGAAGCTCAAGGCGCAGGCCCGATCCGTGCCGTCAACCTGCAGGTTGCAAGCACCGCGAAAATGCTGGATGCCGGCACGCTTGAGCTCCGTCAGCAGCCCCAGTCCTTTGAGCAGGTCGCGCCAGCCGCGCAGCGCACTGGGCACTTGCCGCCAGGCCCGCAGCAGATCGCTTCGATGGCTCGTATCCACCAGGGCTTCAAGCGCGATCCCGGCGCGCAGGTATTGCACCGCCAGCAAGTAGAGCAATGGACCACACCCGGCCAGCACCACTGGAGTGGCCGGCACCATGGCAGCGCTCTTGAGCAGGATCTGCCCGGCCCCTGCGGTCATGACGCCCGGCAAGGTCCAACCGGGAATCGGCATCGGCCGTTCGAAGGCCCCCGTGGCAATCAACAGATGGCGCCCTTGCAAGACTTCGGCACGCCCCTCGAACAGGTAGTGCACCTGACGCTGCGGCGTCACCTGCCAGATGGCTGCGTTGGGCAGATAGCGGGCACCGCATTGCAAAAAGTCGGCGGCCAATTTCGCCCCGGCCACGTAGTCGTCACCCAACACGGCGCGTAGGCGCGCGTCAGCCTGGAGCACCTGGCGATAAATCTGCCCACCCGGGCTGGCCTGTTCATCCAGCACGACGACCGACAGGCCGTGGGCCCTGGCTTCGAGCGCAGCGCTCATTCCCGCCGGACCCGCGCCGATGATGATCAGGTCGATGACTGCATTACTCATCGCCGCCCTCCTGCCACGGTGCAAGGCAAGCGGCTCCGCGTTGGCGACGCACGCGCATGCCGGAGCGCACCGGCACCAGGCAAGCCTGGGCATTGGCTTGTCCGTCCACCTCGACCAGGCATTCGAAGCACGCGCCCATCATGCAATAAGGGGCACCGGGGCGACCGTTGATCGCGCTTTCGCGGGTGTGGCGAATGCCACAGGCCAACAGCGCCGCCGCCAGGGATACCTCGGCAGGTACCGTGAGCAGTCTGCCTTCGAATTCGATATGCACGGTGTGATCTTCCGAAGCCAGTGGCCGGAACAGACTGTCAGCCGACATGGCGCACCTCTGTTTGCAGGTTGAAACGGTGCAGCCCGAATGGCTTCACCGCCGGGTCATCGAATTCGCCGGCGATCCAGGGCGCCAGGCGCAAGGCGTGGGCGGCGGCCAGCGTCACACCACTGTGGCAACTGACAATCGACAGCCCCGGGCAGCCCTGGGGCATTTCGTAGATCGGAAAGCCATCGGCGCTCATCACCCGCAACGCCCCCCAGGCCCGCACCAGTCGTACCTGGCCCAACCGCGGAAAACACTGCACCGCGCGCCGGGCAATAGCCGCCATGACCTGGCTGCCGGTGCCGTCATCGAAGCCCGTTGACTCGTGGGAATCACCCAGTTGCAGCGTGCCCTCGTCGGTCTGGCGGACATACGTAGTGGGGTACTGCAGAAATGGCTCAAGCCGCTCGGTGACCAGAATCTGCCCACGGTTCGGCTGCACCGGCACGTCCAACCCTACCCTGGCCCCCAGCGTCCGATTGCCGAGGCCAGCGGCCAGGACCACCTGGCGGGCAGCCCAGCGCTGCTCTCCTGCCCGCAGTTCGAAGCCCTTGGTGCCCGTGTCGATAGCCTCGACGTGATGACCGTTGATGAGCTTGACCCCGCGAGCCTGGCAGGCGGCGTAGAGCGAGCGCAGCAGCTTGAGCGGGTTGACGTGGCCGTCCATGGGCGAAAAACAGCCGCCCACTACATCAGGCCCAATGCCGGGCAAGCGGGCGCGCAGTTGCGTGGCGTCCAGCAGTTCAAAGGGGTAGTCGCCAGCAAAGGCGTCACGCAGCCAACCCAGCCGATGACTTTCCTCGGCCATTTCCACGTCGCTCAGGCACAACTGGAAGCCACCCTGTTGGCGCAGGTGGACGTCGATGCCGGTATCGGCTTGCAACGCCGCAGCGAATCGAGGCCAGAGCGCCACCGATTCCCGCGTCCATTGCGCATAAGGGCTCATCCGGTAGCCCTTGCCCTGGACCCAAAGCAACCCAAAGTTGCCCCGGGCAGCGCGGATGGCGTCGTCGCCTTCGTCGAGCACGCTCACCTGGCGCCCGAGCAAGGCCAGCCCAAAGGCGATGGACATCCCCACCAGGCCACCTCCTACGACAATGACATCAGTTTTTTGCATGGCTTTCTTATCGCTGTTTTCGGCGCTTCTCATTCAATCAAGAGCCGGCCCATGGCTGGATTAAGTGGTTGCGCTCGATCCTAGGGCCATGACAACGCCTTGAAAAATGCTTTATTTTGGCAACCTCATGTCTTTTTGTTATGGATTGGATTGGCCTATGAACCTCCGTCAGTTGGAAGCCTTTCGCGCCGTGATCCTGGGCCAGACCGTGACCCGGGCCGCCGAAATGCTGCACATCTCGCAGCCGGCGGCGACACGGCTGATCGCCAGCCTGGAAGAGGACATCGGCTTCAGCCTGTTCGACCGGGTCAAGGGGCGACTGCAACCCACTGCCGAGGCCATGACCCTGTATCAGGAAGTGCAGCGTTCGTTGTTGGGCGTGGAGCGCATTGCGCGTACCGCCCAGGACATCCGCACGCTCAAGCGCGGTTCACTGCACATTGCCTGCGCACCGGCCATGGGTTTGTCGTTCGTGCCCCGGGCAATTGCCGCGTTCATGGCCGAACACGATCAAGTGCAGATATCGCTGGTGGTGCATTCGTCCCGGGAAGTCGTGGACCTGGTGGTGGGCCAGCGCTGCGACCTGGGCCTGATCGTGCTGCCCAATACGTACCCCAGCCCTCGCGCGGAAAAATTGCTGGCCACGCGCATGCTCTGCGCCCTTCCCGCCGGCCATCGCTTGCAGAACCAGGCGACGATCCGCCCGGAAGACTTGCAGGGCGAACCGTTCATTTCCTACCCGCAGTCGATTGCCTCGCGCCAGCACATCGATGCGATCTTCGCCGCCCATGGTGTGGACCGCGAACTGCGCCTGGAAACCCAACTCTCGCTGCCCATGTGCGCGTTTGTCGAACAGGCCCAGGGCGTGGCACTTGTGGATGCCATCAGTGCCGTCGAGTACCGCGGCCAGGGCATCGTCTTCCGGGCCTTCGAACCGGCGATAGAAATGGATTTCAGCATGCTCCTGCCCATCCAAGGGCCGGTTTCCAGGCTGCACGCCAGCTTTCTGGAGCACATGCAGCGGTTCATCGAAGCACAGGTGCCGGCGGCCTATCGGTTCTGATGTGACCGCCAATCGCCCACCAATGGATCCACTGATCAGATAAATCGGCCATTTTTCCGGCAATACCGTTGACAAATAAATTAGTTAAGAGAGTTAATGGATCCACAGACAAGAACAACATCCGCCTGGAGATCCCTCATGTACCCCAAAAATGCCTGGTACGTTGCCTGCACCCCCGATGAAATCGCCGACAAACCCCTGGGTCGCCAGATCTGTGGTGAGAAGATGGTTTTTTACCGGGGGCATGAAGGCAAGGTCGCGGCGGTGGAAGACTTCTGCCCCCATCGCGGCGCCCCGCTCTCCTTGGGTTATGTCGAAAACGGCAACCTGGTGTGCGGCTATCACGGCTTGGTGATGGGCTGCGACGGCAAGACTGTCGAGATGCCGGGGCAACGGGTACGAGGCTTCCCCTGCAACAAGACCTTTGCGGTACAGGAACGGCATGGGTTCATCTGGGTCTGGCCCGGTGACCAGGCGCTGGCCGACCCGGCGCTGATCCATCATCTGGAATGGGCCGAAAGCGATGAATGGGCCTACGGTGGCGGCCTGTTCCATATCCAGTGCGACTATCGCCTGATGATCGACAACCTGATGGACCTGACCCACGAAACCTACGTCCACGCCTCGAGCATCGGCCAGAAGGAAATCGACGAGGCGCCGCCGGTGACCACGGTCGACGGCGATGAAGTGGTCACCGCCCGGCACATGGAAAACATCATGGCCCCGCCATTCTGGCGCATGGCCTTGCGCGGCAACAACCTGGCCGATGACGTGCCGGTGGATCGCTGGCAGATCTGCCGTTTCACCCCGCCCAGCCATGTGCTGATCGAAGTCGGCGTGGCCCATGCCGGCAACGGCGGTTATCACGCCGCGCCGCAATTCAAGGCGTCGAGCATCGTGGTGGATTTCATCACGCCCGAAACCGAGACGTCGATCTGGTACTTCTGGGGCATGGCCCGGCACTTCCAACCACAGGATGAAGCACTTACCGCGTCCATTCGCGAAGGCCAAGGCAAGATTTTCAGCGAAGACCTGGAAATGCTCGAACGCCAACAGCGAAACCTGCTGGACCATCCGCAACGCAACCTGCTCAAGCTCAACATCGACGCGGGCGGCGTACAGTCTCGCCGGGTACTGGAGCGCTGGATTGCACGGGAACGGGAAGCACAGGCCGGGTTGATCGCCAGCAGCCATCAACCACAGCTGGCGGAGCAACGGCCATGATCGAAGTTCAGGTCGCGGCGCGACACAACGAAGCCCTCGATATCTGCAGCTACGAATTGACGCGTGTCGATGGTGAGCCGCTGCCGGCCTTCACCGCCGGCGCCCATATCGATGTGCACTTGCCCGGCGGGCTGATTCGCCAGTACTCGCTGTGCAACCACCCCGAGGAGCGGCATCGCTATCTCATCGGCGTGCTCAAGGACCCGACATCCCGCGGTGGTTCGCGCAGCCTGCATGAGCTGATCCAACCAGGTATGCGCTTGCACATCAGCGAGCCGCGCAACCTGTTCGCTCTCGCCCCGCAAGCCCGCCGCAGCCTGCTGTTTGCCGGCGGCATCGGCATTACGCCGATCCTGTGCATGGCCGAGCACCTGGCCCAGAGCGGTGCAGCGTTCGAGCTGCATTACTGCGCCCGCGCCCGCGACCGCGCGGCCTTTGTCGAGCGCCTGCGCCAGTCTCCTTATGCCGACCGGGTCTTCCTGCATTTCGATGAAGAACCTGAAACCCTGCTGGACGCCGCCAGGGTGCTGGCCGCGCCCGGTGACGACGTGCACCTCTACGTCTGCGGCCCTGGCGGATTCATGCAACACGTCCTCGACACCGCCAAGAACCAGGGCTGGCAGGAAGCCTGCCTGCACCGCGAATACTTCGCCGCCGCCCCTACCGACACCCGCGCCGATGGCAGCTTTTCGGTCAAACTGGCCCGCAGCGGCCAAGTGTTCGACGTGCCGACGGACCGCAGTGTGGTGCAGGTGTTGGAAAGCCATGGCATCGAGATTCCGATCTCGTGCGAACAAGGTGTCTGTGGCACCTGCCTGACGCGTGTACTGGAAGGTGTGCCGGAGCATCGGGACATGTTCCTGACCGAGGCTGAACAGGCCAGCAACGACCAGTTCACGCCGTGTTGCTCCAGGTCCAAGACACCCGTCTTAGTACTGGACCTCTAACACCGGACATTGTGGGAGCGAGCCTGCTCGCGATGGCGTCGGTTCTGCAGCATTGATGGTGACTGACAAACCCGCTATCGCGAGCAAGCTCGCTCCCACAGGGGGATTTGTGGTGAATGGCAATCCAGCTGTTACCTGCAACCGGGCGGGTTACTCCGAGCGCAGAATCACCGTCATCCGCTCGTCAGCCAGCGTCGAGCCGAACACTTCGGCGTAGCGCAGGGTCGCGTTGGCATGCTCGCGCATGATTGCCTCGGCGCGGCCGCTCTGGCGGTTGATCAGGGCGTCGAACACCGAGTGGTGTTGCATATGGGCATAGTTGAAGCGGCGAAATTCGCCGGCCATGTTCTGGCGATCCACCGCCAGGGCGGTGACTGAGGCGAATGGCAAATGATCGTTGCGGGCCAGGGCATCGGCAATCGCCGGGTTGTGGCTGCCTTCGACGATCACTTGGTGAAAACGCATGTTGAGGTCGTGATAGACCTCCAGGTCGTCCTCGGTCACATAGCCCTTGGCGAACAGTTCATCGCCCTGCACCAGGCATTGCTCGAGTATCGCGCGGGCTTCTTCAGACAAGCCGTGCTCGGCTGTCTGCCGTGCCGCCAGGCCTTCCAGCACGCCACGCACCTCCACCGCCCCGGCGATCTGCTCGGCACTGACCGAACGCACCTGGAAACCTCGTCCGCCGAAGCGCACCAGCAACCCTTCCTGCTCCAGGGTTCGGAACGCCATGCGCACCGGCATGCGCGAAACGCCGAACAGCTCGGCCGTAGGTATTTCCATCAAGCGCTCGCCAGCGGCCAACTCGCCCGAGGCGATCATCTTGCGCAGCGCAACCAGCACCGTTTGGCCGGGCTTACTCATCCAGGCGATTCCACAGAAAAGAAGCCGTCATAGTAGAAGGCTTGGCGCAGCGTGTCACGGCAAGGCAGTGGCAGCCAGGCTGGCCGCCACAGCGGGTTGTTCAAATCCCTGCCAACTCGCGCAATTGCGCCAGGGTCTGCTCGTCCAGGCTAATCCCATGCTCATTGGATTTGCTGCGTTCGCGATGGCGACGGTCTCCCGGCAAGCGCCGCAACCCAACGCCATGCATCTGCCTGACCAACTCCTGGCTGCGCTCGGCGAAGTTTTGCCCGGCGGTCTTGCTCGGGTCGATCACGATCAGCAACTGTCCGGTCCACGGGGTCTTGGCGCCCGGGTGGTCGTGCCAGTCGAATTCGAAGGAAAAATTGCCGCCAGTCAGGGCTGCCGCCAGCAATTCGACCATCATCGACAGCGCCGAGCCCTTGTGCCCACCAAAAGGCAGGAGCGCGCCACCTTCGAGAATCGCCTTGGGGTCGCGGGTCGGCTGGCCAAGGCTGTCCACGCCCATTCCTGGCGGCAACAACTCGCCCTTGCGTGCAGCAATCTGTACGTCGCCGTGGGCAATGGCGCTGGTGGCGAGGTCGAAAACAATCGGCTCACCGTCAGCCCGTGGTGCGGCGAAGGCAATGGGATTGGTGCCGAACAATGGGCGGTCCGCGCCATGGGGCACCACACACGTCATGCTGTTGACCACACTCAACGCCACCAGGCCTTCATAGGCGAACGGCTCGACATCCGGCCAGAGGGCGGCAAAGTGATGGGAGTTGCGAATGGCCAGGATGGCAATGCCGGCGCTGCGGGCCTTCGCCACCAGCAATGGACGCGCTGCGGCCAGGGCGGGCTGGGCAAACCCGTTGCCGGCGTCCACGGCGACAAACCCTGACGCGACGTCCTCGACCACTGGCACGGCCTTGCCGTTGACCCAACCGCTGTCGAGTGTCGAGACATAACCGGGAATGCGAAATACCCCATGGCTGTGGGCACCGTCGCGCTCGGCCCCGGCGCAGTTTTCAGCCAGGCACCGAGCGACTTCGGTCGACGTGCCATGACGCAGGAAAATTTTCTCCAGCAAGCTCACCAGAGCATCGAAAGACAAGGTGCAAGAAGCGGCATGATCGGATGGCGCAGACATCTGAAGCTCCAGAATGATTGTTGGAGGTAGCAACAGCGTAAAGGGACCCGCCGGGTGATTAAACACCGTTTCAGGCGCGCACTGTCAATCCTTGTCCGCGGCATTTGCCCGGCCTGGCAGGTCGAAACCAGCGTGCGGTAACTATGTACCACCTTTGCTCATTCATCGTTGCCTAGTCTGGCGGCTTCCTCCATGTTCGCGCCGCTCTGAGGCGCCCTGATCGAGAAGCAACGATGCTCACTGAAACCACGCCACTTTTATTTCCCGAGGTATTGCCCCCCCATCGCCTGGACGAATTGACCGCCACCCACGGTCTGACGCAGGCAGACCTCGACTGGTTGCAGCACATCGCCCTGCCCGACCACACCCAGCGCGCAGCGCAGACACCCCCGATGTTCGCCGAAACCATTCTGTTGCAAGCCGATGAAAAACCGCCCATTGCACTGGCCGGCTGCTTTGTCCTCAGCACCTCGTCGAACAGCGCCGAAACCAGCACCCACCCGGTGTTCCTCTACACGCCAAGAGGTGGCATAAAAAAGTTCGACAACCTGGCCTCCCTCGAAGAACAGATTGACCACATGCGCCGGAACACCGCGCAACGCGACGACCTGTTCCGCCTCTTGTCGATTTCCCAGCGCAGCGAACTGAACAGCACCACCAACATCAGGCTGACCCGGCAACTCATCGAAGAGGATGTTTTCAAGACCCAGCTCGAATCCATCGAGTACGCCCAGAGCCTCAACGCCCTGGCCATGGTGAATGAACTGATCAAGTTGCCCTCCTTGAGATCAATGCTTGACCAGATCTTGAACGAGGCGCTGCCGGACCTGGATCATCGACAGATCCGCGTGGCCTTCGGCAAGGGGGCTCGCCCGGGAAATCCAAGGGCCATCCAGGTGACCGAAAGCATCCCACTGAGCGATGCCATCCTGGGCTATTTCCATCATCAGGGCTGGCCTGTCGGGCATGACATCGATCTGACTCATCCGGGGACACTTGCATCGTCCTACAGCCCGCAGCAATGGGAAAACATCATAAAGGACGTTGCCAGGAAACTGATTCCGACGCTCATCGGCTGCCTCGATGCCTTTTGGGAGAACACGACGACTCACTTCTATATGTCTCGACGCAAACTGCTTTCCCAAGTCATCCACGATGGACTCTGGGCAACCATCCTGGTCGAGCGGGAAAAAAGACAACTGACGGAGGAACAAAGTCGTGAGCTGCTCCGGCTGTTCAGACCTTCCCGTCGAGACGAGACACTGCTGTTCATCGAAACGATTCGCCTCTGGGAATATGAGCCGCACTTCGTAGAACTTGCAGGCTCCATGATGATCAGCGCCAAAGGCAACTATCTCTACACGCCCATGCATGGTCTTCAGAAAATAGACAACCATCTCGGTTTCAAGGCTGCGCTGTTCGGTAACCCCGCAAGCATCGCACAAAAGGAAGCGCTCTATAGCCTGCTGAGCCTGGAAGAGCGCAACCGTTTCCTGCGGTTTGACGAGCCACAGCTTTCGGGCAAGCCACTGGATTTGCCAGTGGCCGAATCCCTGGCGAATACCATCATCGAAAAACAGAAGAATAATCTTCATTACGCACTGGAAATGTCTCGCCAGGGCGATGTCGATATCCACCCGCTCATCGACAAGGCGTTGGATATACGCACCTTCATCAACAAAAGCCTGTTGGACCAGCCTACTGCCGGACACTGGGGCACTCATCCCGCTTTTCATGGAAGTCTGCGCCCGTCCAACTTCATGGCTGATCAGATGCAAAGAAAGGTCAAGAGTTACACCGATGTCGAAGCGGCTTTCGATAACCTCTTTACCCGGTTGCCGACCTCCCACAACGTTTCGCTGCGCAATGGGCTCAAGCAATTACTGGCTGAACTGACCAATGTTTTTTCCTTGGGGATACGTGCCGAGGCCGAACTCAGGGAACTTAACGCGAGCCTGCCGTCGATTGCGAATGACCTGATCAGAGCGGTTTTTGCCTACGATTCAGAATACCCGGACCGCGCACAACGGATAGGCGTCAGGGGCTTTCGGCCGGATGTCTATTCATTGACGCTGGCTTGTAGCGAAGATGGTCGAACGGTTTATCTACCCCTTGCCAACTGCTTTTTATTAACTGAACGCGGAGGCCTCGACACCCCCTATTCGGGCATGGCAATCCTCTGGACGCCCGCCGATGGCTTGCAGGCGTTTTCGTCTGTTGAAGTTGCCACCCAGCAATTGAATCGACACCTGCTCGACTCCCGGAAACGCTTTGGTTTGCTCGCTAATCTCACGCCGGCACAACGCCAACCTCATGGGCATTATCAACTCCAGGCGTATGAGCTGATCGAGGGCAACGTGCTGGTGAATCGGATGAATTCGTTCATCAAACACTTTGAGGCCGAGCATGCTTATCTGAGCACCTTGAAGGCCGGGAGCTGGCAACTGACCGGCAAGGCACTGTCGAGAAGCCTTCAGGCATTGCTGAACAAAGGCGCGCCCACCAACCTCGAGCGCGCCTCACACATTGCCCAGGCCAACAAGCAGCAACAGCAACTCCCCGCCTGGCTCGGTACAGCGGCACTTGACGATCAACGCCTGCACGTCGAGTTGCTTGAGCAATATAAAAACAGCGTGGTCGATGGCAAGGACTATCTGGACGGTATCGAGCCGCTGCGCACCTATGTGCGTAATAAACTGAAAGCGCTGCTGAGCGCACGCTTCGCCGCAAACAACCTTGACCCCGACACCATCCAGATCACACCGAACCTTGCCATCGTCGGGCCGGCCAGTTCGCTAACCGACTTCGCCATGCATCACATCGAAGTGACCCGGGAAGGATTCAAGGTTTCTTCAACGTCCACGCAGAAACTGCCGGACGGCCTGAACGAGATCACCGTCCGGCAGATGCTGTCTTCGTTGGATATCTCCACCGACTTTAAAAATCAGGTGGCGCAGAAACTGTCCGGCACCACTGCGCAGGCCCGGCAAAGGAAAGCGGCCTTCCGCCAACAAATGCCCTGGCAGTTGCTGCAATACGCTCACGCACGCTATCTGCAACAACACCTTTCCCCCCTGGCCTTTGATTTGATCCGTCAGGTGGTGGACATGCCCGATGCCGTCGCTCGCAAAGCCGTTGACGGCGCCAACGCGTTTATTCGCCCGCTGGAGTTGATCAAGACCGACGGTGCCGTACCGGTCAAAGTGCAGGGGCTCTACTTGATCGGTTCGAGCGTCGATGCGACAAGTCCTCAAGTCCTGTATTCGCCCTACCATGAGGGGGATCACCTCACCGAATTCAAGGATGAAAAGAGCGTCATTGCCGCATTCAATACGCCAGGGATACTTCAGGACCTGCTGATTCGCCGGCTTCCCGAGCACCAGCAGTCCACATTCAAGCACCTGTTCGCCGCCACGCTCGGGCAGCGATCGGAAATCACCCTGGCCTCGAACCCTATCCAGACCAACCTGCTCGACACATTGTTCGACGACAACGCAGCATTGTTATCGGACATGCTGACCGCACAAACCAATGAAAATCGACAGTTTGACTGGGGAACGGTCCTGCACCTGCTCAGCTCCGGCATCAAGTTGGTCGGGGGACAGTTGTCGGGCAAACTGACTTTTATCGAAACGCTTTGGGAAAGCTACCAGGACTTCAAGGCTTCAGCCGAAGCCTTGCAGCAACATGACTGGAGAACAGGCCTGCACGACTTTATCGCTGGCGCCGCGGAGATGGTGTCGCTGGGCCTGATGAACCGCGAAGACACATTCGGCCTGCTCGATCCCGTTGAACCTCTCTCCCAAGGCGCTACGTTGGCCTATCGCTGGAAGGACATCGCTTCCACCGCCCAGATCCGAACCGACTTGAGGGTTTTCGAGGCCATGGGCATCAGCCTGTCGGACCTGCAACTGGACCTGATCGACGGAACCTACAAGGCACTGGAAAACGGCAGGCTGTACATCCCCCTCGCCGGCAAAGTCTTCCAAGTAGCGAAAGCCGGCCAAACCTGGCGAATCGTGCATGAGCACGCAGAGGGGCCGTTATTGAGAAAGTCGCCTGACGGCCGGACATGGGCACTCGATCCACAACGCCAGACCATCCGCTTCGGTAAAGCCGGCTCGAAGATGGCCGTCACCTACAGCGACTTCAAGGCCAAGGGTTCACTGAATATCGAAGCAAGGGGCATGGCTGAGATACGCAGGAAATATCCGTATCGTGCAAATGCAATTATGCAGGCACTGGAGACCGCGAGGTTCTATTCATTCAACGCCCTTCACAACTTTGATCAATTCAAGCGACAACCACTTGTGGGCTCTCGGCTGGATAATTTCCTGAGATTGTTTTTTGGGGTCAACAGCGTCGATGCGAGTCTTATCGGCAAGATAGAGGCGGCGATCTCGCCTATATGCCGGGCGTTGGCCGATCCATCCTGGGCGCTCCAGAATGCCGACCGCATCGTGATCGGCAACCTCAAGCACCTGGAAGATCGAGCAACCGCCTTCGTACTCGAGCCGGCAGCCGTCGGAAGAATCTATATCACGCAGTTTTTTTTCGACATGGGCTTGGACTGGTACAAGGCCGTCGTACCCGAGTTCTTCAATGTCGATGCACATGCCCAGGGAGCGACCTTCATTCACGAAATTTCCCATCAGTTGTTCAATACGTTCGACATCATCTACCTGGACGCCGCACTGCCATTTCTCGATTTGATTTCAACAGTGACTTACGCCGGAAAGTTGCAATACGACAAGCAAAAGGACCTGCAACTCAACGGGCTTTCATTGACCACGCCAAAGTCAAAACTGTTCACGCAATGGGACAGCACGGATAACACCTACAAGAAGCTGGAGCTGTTGCCTGGATACCGGCAAACCACCCGGGAAATCCTGAAGATAACCGGCGCCAGAACCATGGATAACGCGCGTGATGATTTTCTCGATCCGATTTTGCCGGACAAGCGCATCGACGTCATACTTCGCAACGCCGACTCGCTCACGCTCTTGATTTGTGAATTGGGACGCCAACTCGACTCCACTCCATCACGGCAAATTGCCGTGCCGTGAAGGGTTTGAGTGGTTGATCTTTTTTTCACGCAATGTATGCGACGGTAGGCCACGACGAATGTTTGAGAAAAAAAGGCTCATTGATGCGTAAACGCCATGACGGCTGTTCTCGGCAGCTCATGCCGAAGGTTAGAATGCGGCAAACCAGGAAGAGTCAATGACCGAACATCCCCTCTCGGAAGCCGAATACGACGCCATTACCGATGCCGCGGCCCATTGGTGCATGCGTTTGCATGCCGTCGATTGCACCGATGCCGAACGGCAGGCGTTCAAGCAATGGCACGATGCCGATCCCCTGCATGCTTTCGAATACGAAGCCATGCTGGAGATCTGGGCTGTTGCCGATCATCTGCCGCGCGTCGAGTCGGCGCCAGCCGCCCCAGCACGCCGCAGCCGGTCGCGCTGGAGTCGGTTGGCGGTCGCCGCTGCGGTGTTCGTAGTCGGCATGCCGCTGGCCGTTTACACCGGTTGGAACCTGGGCTGGGTTGCCAATTCCTACCAGCGCTTCGAAGCCGGCGCAAGCGTACGCCATGTCACCCTGGGTGACGGCAGCCAGGTCGAACTCAACCTGGGCAGTGAGCTGGTATTTGCCAACTACAAAAACGAACGCAGGGTGACGCTGAAAAAGGGTGAGGCGTTTTTTGACGTCAGCCACGACAAACAGCACCCGTTTGTCGTTCGGGCCGGCCAAGGCCAGGTGCGCGTGACCGGTACTCGCTTCAACGTATGGATGTACCAGGACCAGGTCCGGATCACGCTACTGGAGGGCTCGGTGAGGGTGACCAGCAACCAGGCGAACCCCCGTGACGGCCTGCCGCTTTCCCCGGGCATGCAGGCAAGCTACAAGGCCGGCGACCAGCAACCGCAAGTTCGTGAGACAGACCCCAACGACAGTTCGCTGGCGTGGCGCAACGGCAAGCTGGTGTTGGATAACCTCGCCCTGAGCGATGCACTGCCGCTGATCAACCGCTACCTCGACCGGCCCGTCATGCTGGCCGACAACAGCACCGGTGGCTTGCGTATCGGTGGTGTCTACAACATCAGCGAAGTGCAGAACCTGGTGCCTTCGCTGCCCAAAGTCCTGCCGGTCTATCTGACCCGGAACAAGGACGGCAACCCGGTCCTCAACTCCATCGGGCAACGACCGGCCACGAACTGAAAGCTTTTCTCTGTGGGAGCAAAGCTTGCTCGCGATAGCAGAGGGACAGTTTGCCTCGATGTTGAATGTGCCGCCGTCATCGCGAGCAGGCTCGCTCCCACAATTTGGATCAGTGCCAGCCTGCGATTTCCCGGCCAACACAAATCCCCTGTGGGAGCAAAGCTTGCTCGCGATAGCGGTGGGTCAGTCTGCCTTGATGTTGAATGTGCCGCCGTCATCGCGAGCAAGCTTTGCTCCCACAATTTTGATCGGTGCCAGCCTGCGATTTCCCGGCCAACACAAATCCCCTGTGGGAGCAAAGCTTGCTCGCGAAGGCGGTGGATCAGTCTACATCCAGTTTGAATGTGACCGCACACAAGCGGCTATTGCGTCGCCACCCTGCCCGTCTCATCACGCTCGCGGATAATCAGCGCCTGATAGTGCGGATCGGCCTTGATCTGCTGTTCAGTGAATGGCAGCACACTCCACTGCTTCTGCGAAAAGGCCTGGGTCTGGTCCGTCGAATACGGCGATGCCGGGTCGCTGGAGAGGGAGAATGCCAACAATCCCAGGGCCTGCGGACCTTTGCCGTCAAACGTCACCACTTGCAGATAGCTGGTCCCGCTGACCACTTCCCGCTTGCCGTTCGCCCCGGGCACACTCTGGATCGCGTTGTAGATGCCCAGCTCCCCGGGACCGCCGTGAATCGGTGTCTGGCGGCTGCCGCTGCTGGCCACCTGGACGGCTTGCCATTGGCTGTTCTTCGACAACCCGGCAGCCTTCACCGCCTCCACCGAAGCCAGCATGGCATCGCGCACGGCCTTGAGTACTGCCGGCCGCTCGACCGCCAGGCCACGCGGGGTG
Source organism: Pseudomonas sp. A-RE-22 (assembly GCF_019956035.1). NCBI lineage: Bacteria > Pseudomonadati > Pseudomonadota > Gammaproteobacteria > Pseudomonadales > Pseudomonadaceae > Pseudomonas > Pseudomonas sp. A-RE-22. The sequence goes on along the minus strand of NZ_JAHBCZ010000035.1, from coordinate 12,481 downwards.
TGTTGCGGATCTCTGGGATCGAAGGCGACGCGCCATGAATCAGGCACCGCCTGCAACCGGTCCATGATGTGCTGGAAATGCACGAACCCCAGGCCGCTATTCAGGCCGGCCTTGCGATCCCAGGCCTTGAGGCTGGCACAAGCCTCGACCAATGCCGAAGCATCGGCCCCCAGGTCACCGGCGCACACGCCGAGCAGGTCCGGCATCACCTGGTCAGCCAGGTAAACCTGGTCGTCCATGACCATGCGCTGCAAATCCTCCACCTTCACCGGCCCGTCCTTGGCCAACTGGCCCATCCGGTCCAGCGCAAAACGCGCCCGCAGTCCCAGCGGCTGACCTTGCTGGCTGATCAACGGGGAGTAACCGGACAGCGGCTGCGCAGGGTTGACCATCCAGGCCGAATCGTTGGAGTTCTGCACATAATCACGGCGCAGCAACTGCGGAAGCCTGTCGGCGGCATAGGTGCCTTTTTGCACCGCTTTGGAATCGATGCCCCAGGCACACTCGCTGCGAGAGCCATCCAGCACGATCAGTCGCAACCCGGCCCGGGGATCGCTGCACCGGGCCAGTTTGTCGGCGTCGACGTTCGGCACCACCGACACGTTCATGTAAAGGCTTTGCCCCTGGTCGTCCACCGCCAGGGTATTGACCCAGGGAATGCCCTGGATCTTATGGACGGCGTCCTGCAGATCCTTGAGCGTGACCGCCTTGTTCATGGCGTACCACTGGGCCAGCACGCGATCGTTTTCCAGGTTCGCGTCCCGCAGGCTGTAGGCGAACCGGTTATCCCAGTCCAGCCGGCCAGGCCATTGCACGATCGGGCCGAACTGTGAGCCATAGACCACTCGGGAGACCGTCTGCACCTGGCCGTCAGGTTGCTTGACGTCTACCACGACCGTTTGCTGGCTCATCGGCACAGACTTGCCGTCGAGCAGATAGCGGGTCGGGTCCTTCGGATCGAGTTGCAGGCGGTACAGGGTGAAGTGTTTTGAGCTGTCGACGGTGTGGGTCCAGGCCAGGTGCTGGCTGAAACCGATGTTGATCATCGGCAGACCTGGCAGCGCCGCGCCCATGACGTCCAGCTTGCCGGGAATGGTCAGGTGCATCTGGTAGAAACGCATGCCGCCTACCCACGGAAAATGCGGGTTCGCCAGCAACATCCCACGGCCATTGAACGAGCGCTCGCTGCCGATGGCCAACGCATTGCTGCCGCGCTCCAGGGCAAAACGCTGCTGCCGGGTTGCGGCGGCCGCGAAACCGGTGACCGGGGTGCCCGCGAGTGCGGTCGCCTGGGGCGGTTGCGCGCCGGCCAGGGCCTCGGCGAACTGGCCGACGCCCCCTTCCACCAACAGCCGGCGGGTCAACTTGACCAGGTCCAGCGCCGTGATCGGCCGTACCCATTCGCTGGTACATTGTTCGGGCAGGCCTTTGGCCTTGCGTTCGACCAGCGCACGGTTGTAACCCGCCACGTAGCCTTCGACCAGTTGTTGCACCTGGGGCGTCTGGGCCTGCCAGAAACCGGAAACCGCTTGTGGCGTGTTGAGCCAACTGAAGAACAGATCGCTGACGCGGTTCTCCCGCTGCTCGAGCGTGACCTGCTCCGGCCCGAAATAGCGCGAGCGCTGGGCGTTGACCGTGACGATCTCATTGGCCAGCAGGCACAGGTTGTCCTGGGCGTAGGCGTAGCCGATGCCATAACCCAGCCCACGTTCATCCTGCGCCCGGATATGCGGTACGCCAAAACGGGTGCGACGGATCTCGGCACTGGCCTGCTGCCCATCGTCCTGCGCATTGACCACGGGGCTGAGCCCGAGGGCGATCCCCAGAAAAGCGCCTGCGAGGCCAACCCTCGATAACTGCCCGGACATTCTCACGTTCACTCCTGATGAAAACTTCAGAAACCAGGACGGCTACCGGTGCGACAGAAGACAAACACTCGGCCCGCCTGGGAAATCACATGCCGCGTGCTGAACCGGAATGTGCCTACCTTGAAAACGAACCGGATGAAAAAAAATTAATGGCTGGCGGCCTTTTGAAAGCGAGGGTTTGACGCAGCAAGGGCATTTTTTTCACATCACGGCCCTCATGATTGTGCGTCCTCGTTCGTCCTATTACAGGAGAGTATCCGTGACCTTTTCTGATCAGGCTGGTAAGGAGTTTTTGCATGCGTAACGCGCAACTGCCCATGGAGGGCAAGCCAAGGGCGACCGGCGTCTCGCTGAACGCCCCCCACCGTGTATTCGACAGGCCGGCGGAACGAGGCGGCAATGACCACATCAGGCGCTTGCTCAAGAGCTTCGGGCTCAGGACCAGCCTGATTCGTCTCAAAGTCATCGACGCGCTGCTCAAGGCCGCCCACGAAAACCGCAGCCTGGGCGTGCGCGGGGTGCACAGCCAGTTGTTGGGGCTGGACATTCCATTGTCCTTTCTCAGCGTGCGCGAGGTGTTGAAGCGCCTGTGCAGCGAGGGCGTCGTCACCCTCAATCCGGATAAAAGCTACTGCCTGCACCCCAGTGCGATGGCCGTGCTCCAGGCCGAGGATTGAAGCCGTCGCTCAGGACTTGACCTTGCGCCGCATCATGCCGTTGATCACCACCACGATGACCGCCACGGCAATGGCGATGTATTGAAACAGCTGCTCGCTGATCATGCCCTTGCCCTGCATCCACGACAGTCCAAGCATGATTGCCAGGACGACGAGGACGATCAGAATCGAGTATTTCAAACGTTGCGAATGAGTCATTTGCCAGCTTCCTGAAGTGATTCCCCTCTGCATCGCATTTGCATCTCGGCACTGCTTCACCTTTTTCGTTGCGCGATGCAAGCAGGACCCTATGGTACAGCCCTCGCGCATTTTCGCGCGACTGTAGTCGTAGGCATTGATGACCTGCTTTCATCGGGCACCGGATTATTAAGCAGCCGCCGTAAATACCTTCTGAAGGATTCATCCTACAAAAAAAGTTCCGTTTTCCCTCGCTCATACAGGGGAAGTCGCCTTACGACCGTGGACGTCACCAACGTAATCTCGAAAAAGAAGTGATTTCTTCTTTCCGAAAGCCAGCGTTGGAAACCCATGCAAAATCAGCCGATCATTTTTTCGTCCACTCGCCTGGCAGGCTTCTGCCTGGCAATCGCCGTCTTTGAACTCCTTACCTATATGGCCAGCGACCTGGTCATGCCCGCCATGCTCATGGTGACCCGGGATCTGGATGCATCCGCCGATCAAATTCCCTACGCATTCAACTTGTACCTGTTGGGCGGCATCCTGTTGCCATGGCTGATCGGCCCACTGTCGGATCGCCATGGACGGCGCCCATTCATGCTGGTCGGGTGCGCCGGATTCGTGCTGGCTTGCGCGGCGATCACCCAGGTCACCAGCATGCAAGGTTTCAATGGGCTGCGCTTGATCCAGGGGATGGGGTTGGGTTTTGTGATCGCGGTCAGCTATCCGGCCATTCAAGAGGTCTTTTGCGAGTCTACTGCGGTGAAAGTCATGGCGTTGTTGGGCAACCTGGCCCTTCTCTCGCCCCTTTTGGGACCGTTGGCTGGGGGGATGCTGCTGCAATGGCTGTCCTGGCGTGAGCTGTTCATGTTGCTGACCGGCCTCGGGATATTGAGCTGGCTAGCCTTGTGGTGGTTCATGCCGAGAAATAGCGACGCGGCTCGACTCCCCGATAACACTCCGACTACCCAACCACTCGACATGCGTTCGCTGGTCCGGCGATACGGCGCGCTACTGGGCCATGTGGGGTTCATGTCGGCCAGCGTCGCGCTAGGGTTGATGAGCCTGCCGCTGATTGCCTGGATCGGCCTGTCTCCGCTGCTGTTGATCCAGGGCCAGGGCCTTTCTCCATTGCTCTACGGTATCTGGCAGATTCCGGTTTTCTCGGCAGTCATCCTCGGCAATCTGCTGCTCAACGCCCTGGTGGAGCGAGTCGGCGTGCGTCGGGTGGTCGGCTACAGCCTGCTGCCCTTCTGTACCGGCCTGATCGCTTTGGTCGTTGCCAGTCAATTCGATCTATCGCTTGCCGTACTGGTCAGTGCCCTGTCGCTGTACGCGATCGGGCTCGGCATGGGCAACGCCGCGCTTTACCGACTGGCGCTGTTCACCAGCGACGACAGTAAAGGGCTGGTCTCGGCCATGGTCGGAATGATTTCGATCGCGGTGATGAGCGCGGCGAGCTCGCTGCTGGCGCTGCTGGGCGCCGGGGCGAGCCTGGAATCCTTCGCGTTGATGGTCGGCATCGCCGGCCTCGGTTGCTTGATTGCATTGCGCCTGTTTTCGGCACAACCCGCCGCTCACGTCTGAATTTGCCTGCCCTGAGGACTACCTGATGACTCACTTTCCCCATGCCGATGCGCTGTGCGCATTGCCCCAGCCCTATGGCTACGATTCGGTGCCGCCGGGACTGTTCGATAAAGCCATGGCTGAAATCAGCCGGTTTCATTGTCAGCACACGCCCGGTTATGAACATTGGCTCAACGCCAACGGGTTATGCGTCAATGACTTGGAGCATCTGACTGACTGGGCGCGACTGCCGCCCATCTACGCCAGCTATTTCAAGCAAAGATTGCTGCTCAGCCCTACCGCTGAAAACGCACTCGAACTCACCTCCTCCGGCACCAGCGGCCAGAAAAGTCGTATGCGCTATGACGAGCGCAGCATGATGGCGGCCCAAGGCATGGTGGCGAAAATCTTCGAACACTACGGCTGGTCCACGCCTGATTCGCCCTGCAATTATCTTCTCTTCAGCCACGAGCCCGAAGCGGCCAACCAACTCGGCACGGCATACACCGATCAATTCCTGTGTCGCTTCGCGCCGGCCAATCGCGTTGCCTACGCCTTGCGTCGCACCGGAAAAGGTCATGAATTCGATGTGTTCGGCGTGATCAGCGCCCTGCAATCCTTCGCCGAAGAAGGCCTGCCGGTGCGGATCTTCGGTTTTCCGGCATTGTTATGGCACGTACTTGAACGCATGCAGCAAACCGCTGTACAGGACCTGAAGCTTGCCCAAGGATCACTCGTCTTCCTGGGGGGCGGTTGGAAGAAGCAGGCTGCCCAGGAAATCCCTCGCCATCAGGTCTACGCACGCATCACCCGGCAGTTGGGCATCGAGGCCCATCGGTGCCGCGACGGCTACGGCGCGGTCGAGCACGCGGTGCCTTACATCGAATGTGAACAGCATCGGTTCCACGTACCGGTCTACTCGAAAATCTTCGTGCGCCACCCCAAGGACTTCAGTGTCCAGCCGCTGGGCGAGCCAGGGTTGCTGTCGTTCGTCTCGCCCTACATCTCATCCAGTCCGGCGCACGCCGTGGTGATGAGCGACCTGGCGACGCTGCATCCGGCCGATTGCGAGTGCGGCCTGCCAACCGAGTGGTTCGAATTGCACGGGCGCGCCGGCACCAGTGCCAGCCGAAGCTGCGCCATGGCCGCCGCCGAATTGATCAAGGAAAACTGATATGTATCTCATCAACGGTCAACTGAGCGCCGAATTGACGCTCGATGCAGCACTTGAACGCCTGCAGGCGCAACTGCCCGCCCTCCTGGACTGCCCGCCGCGCATCGAAGAGGTGCTCGATTGCGCAGACGCGTTCGTACAAATGCTGCAGATGTCCGACCAAAACCCAATGCTCGACGAGGAACAGCGTCAGGCGCTGATTGCCTTCTGTGGCCGCACCCACCTGGGCCTCAAGCTTGAGCGGGAACTGGGTTCGGCCCCACGCTCGTTGCGGCGGATCGATTACGGCGATGGCCCGTTCGAAAGTTGGCAGCCCCTGGGGCTTGTGGTGCATGTGACGCCGGGCAACTCACCCTTGTTGGGATTCTGCGCGGCGCTTGAAGGCCTGTTGGCGGGTAACGTGAACTGGCTGCGCCCCAGTACTCGTGACGGCGACCTCACGGCGCGGCTGCTGGCTGCGTTCCTGGGGTGCGACTCAAGTGGCCGGTTGCGCGACTACTTGGCTGTATTGCCCGTGCCCTCCCACGAAACCGGTCGCCTTTTCGCTCTGGCACAGGGCATGAGCGCCTGGGGCGGCGAAACAGCCCTGACAGCGTTACGCGAACAGGTTCCAAGTGGCTGTCGCTGGATTGATTGGGGACATCGCATCAGCTTCGCCTATATCACGCCTCTTGCGGCAAGCGCGCAGGCGCTGGACAACCTGGTGGACGAAATCTGCCGCCTCGATCAGCAGGCATGCTCCAGCCCGCAATGGCTGCTGGTGGACAACGACGAGCCTGCCCGGATACAAGCATTGGGCGACGCTCTGGCCGCCGCTTTCGAACGGCGCGCCGGACACTGGCCCGCCCTGGAAACCACCGCGGCCGAAGCATGTGAAATCACCACCCGAACGGCACTGGCCCGCCTGGATTACAGTTTCGCAGGTCAACCCGGTCAGGTCTGGGCAGGTAACGGCTGGCGCATCCTCTGGGAACATCACCGCGAACTCCAACCTTCACCACTGTTTCGCACGCTGTTGCTACGGCCAGTGCCTGAAGGAATGCTCGCTGAAACTTTACTGCCATGGCGCAATGTGCTGCAGAGCTGTGCCCTCATCTGCGAACCGGAACGAGTACCCGCACTGGCGCGCCGCCTGATAACCGCCGGCGTAACTCGCGTGACCTCCACCGCGCAGATCCAGCAGGGCTATGACGGTGAGCCCCACGATGGCGTCTATGCGTTACAACGATTGAGTCGCCGGGTATCGGTCGGCCTCGAAGCGGAAGTTGCCAGTCACCGCGTGACGCTGGATGCTTCCCCTGGCGCGTTATCGCTTTGCCCCTCGACGCCGATCCTGGACAAGACCGCGTTCATGGCCTTGCCTGCGGCCCCTCAAGCGCAACTGTTCTTCCGCTCCGGCGGCAGCAGCGGCGCCCCCGTGCTGTCCCCCTACAGTTACCGGGATTTCGAACACCACATGCGCGCCGCCGCCGACGGACTGCGCGCGGCGGGCCTGGACCCTGCGCAGGATCGGGTCATCAATCTTTTTTATGGCGGCAGCCTGTACGGCGGATTCCTCAGTTTCACGAAAATCCTGGAACAGATGAAGGTCGTGCATTACCCCATGAGCGCACCATCGGATGACACCTTCGACGAGATTGCGAAGCTGATTGTCGCTCAGCGAATCAACACGGTGGTCGGCATGCCGAGTACCTTGCATCGCCTGTTCTCCAGCCAGCAGCCGGTGCTGCAAGCGTACGGCGGCGTCCGCAAAGTCATGCTGGGTGGCGAGCACCTTGGGCAAGACAGCCACAGGTTATTGCAGCAGTGTGGCGTCGCACGCATTTGCTCAGCCATCTACGGCACCGTCGACGCAGGCCCCCTCGGTCATGCCTGCATCGCCAGCGACAATGGCGTGTTCCACCTCATGGACGGCATTCAGTCCTTGGAAATCGTCCATCTTGAACAGGATAAGCCGGTCGCTCCCGGGGAAACCGGACGCATGCTGTTCACCTCTCGCATACGCCAGGCGCGCCCCCTCCTGCGATATGAAGTCGGCGATCTGGGACGCTGGTTACCCGGCCCCTGCGCTTGTGGCCTGGAGTCGCCGAGATTCGAGTTACGCGAGCGCCACGGTCGCCTGGTACGCATCGCCACGGAGCTCATCAACACCCAGGAACTGGCCGAACGGGCGCAAGCCGCCATTCAAATCGTGCTCGACCATGGGAGTGGCGGCTGTGAACGCTTGCTGATTCGCACCGATGGCGACGCCGAAACGGTTCGACGCCAAGTGCTGGAGCTAGCACCGCTGCGCCTATCCGTCGATGCCACGCTGCTGGTCCTGGAAGTCCATTGCTGTCCGGTGGAGCACTTCGAACGTAATAAACACAGCGGCAAAGTCCCGCTGGTGATTGACCGTCGAATCCTGGCCAGTTGATCTCGCCCATTTTCGATAAGCAAACCTTCAAGCCTTGAGAAAATCCTGATGAGCGCTTCATTAGCCTATGAGCAATGGTTCAACCATATCCGCACGCACTCAGCGTTCTATAACACTCAGCTAAGCCACTTGCCCGTCCAGGGATGCGACTTCGGACAATGGCCGATTGTCGATGTAAATGAATACTGGAAAGGCAGCCATGACCTGGATACCTGGCGAGTACTGACCGATAAAGTCAGGGATGCGCTGGTTTTCAAAACCGGCGGCACGACCAGCCAAGGCAAAATGTCGGTGTATACCCACGCTGAATGGCAGATGATGCTCGACTGCTTCGGTCGCGGCCTGTCAGCCCAACTGGTTGCAGGGGATCGAATCGCCAATCTGTTTTTTTCCGGCGACCTGTACGCCAGTTTCCTGTTTATTCACGGCGCCCTTTGCAGCTTGAATGTACCTATCACCGAGTTCCCCTTCACCGGGTCGGTAAAACTTGATCCCTTGGCCGAGGCCATCGCCGACCACCGCATCAATGTGCTGGTCGGCGTGCCTGCCCACTTGTTGGCATTCGCCAGCCATGTCAATGGACAGGGGCGAACGCAGCCACAGATCACCACCGTCCTGTTCGGCGGCGAGAACCTGTTCGAAAGCCAGATGCCGACCTTGAAGCGGGCATTTCCGCGGGCACGCTTTGCGTCGATCGGATACGCCAGCGTGGATGCCGGCCTGGTTGGCGCCAGCACAACCGATTGCGACTTGGGCGAGCATCGCGTGTTCGACGAACAGACACGGGTGGAGATTATCGACGACCTGAGCGGTGAGGTCATCGATGCCTGCGGTCAAACCGGAAACCTGGTGGTGACCAATTTCACCCGGACCCTGATGCCCATCGTCAGGTACCCGGTGGGAGACCGGGCCAGTTGGTGCGAACCTGTCGGTACGCCACAGCGCAAGTTCGCCCTCCAAGGGCGCAGCGCACAAAGCCGTCGAGTACGGGTTGGCGTGTTATCGCTATTCCCCGAAGAAATCAGCGGCATCGTCCGGCGCGTGGGCGGCAATCTTCAATGGCAGCTGATTATCGAGCACGTCCAGGATAATGATCGCCTGCTACTCAAGTGGCTGCCCGATGCACAGGCTGACGCTGACCAAACACACTCGCGAGCGCTGAAGGACGCCTTGATCGAGCAATACCCAGGCATCGATAAACTCGACCTGAGTGTCCAGGCTTGTGCTGCGCAGGACCTGGAACGTCATCCCCGCTCCGGCAAGCATCTGTCGATCATTGATCGTCGGGTCTACGGTGCGCTGCCAGCAAGGAGCATCGGATGAGCCACGTGGTCATCAGGCCGTTCAGGCCCTCGGACAGTGCCGGCACCTGCGAGCTGTTCCGCCGAGTCTATGGCGATCACTACGTCTCGCCGGACGTCTACATGCCGCAGATGATCTGCCAGCATAATCTGCAGGGGCGGTGGCACTCGTTGGTCGCCATGATCGACGACCGCGTGGTCGGTCATGCTGCGCTGTGCCGCCAACTGTTGGCGCCCCAAGATGCCGAGCTGGCGCTGGTGGCGGTGGATCCCGACTCGCAGGGCGGACAGATTGCCACGCAGCTGGGGCAGCAACTCCTGGACCGTTGTCAGGCGCTCGGGATTGCCAGGCTGTCGATCAAACAGGTTACGAGCCATCCCTACAGCCAACGACTGTCCCAACGGCTTGGTTTTCATGATGTCGGCCTGCTGCCCGACTTCGTGCCCTCGCCGTTTGCCACGGACCAGGCCGAAACCATCGTGATCGGCTGTCAGGCCATCGGCGGGGACTTTCGACCGTTGCCGCGTGTCCAGTGGCCCGCACCCTGCCAATGGCTAATGACTCCACTGGCTTCGCAGTTCGGGACCCTCCACGACGACACGCCACCGGGGATTCAACCGTTACGGATAAATCATTTGCCCGGACGAGTCGACATCTTTGCCGAACGCATGGATGTCGGCCTCGTCGGGCAGTTGCGACAGCTGCCGGCCCATTGGCCGCTTTCAATCCGACTCGGACTCGGTCGGCACTTTTGCACTGACTACCACCTGCTGCGCTCCGCTGGCTTCTTCTTCACAGGAATAATGCCCTGCGACACTGCGCAAGGTTGGCAGGCGTTGTTCCACCGTGTGTCACAGCCGCGCAAGCTCAATCTGGAGTCCGCCTCCATGCAACGTCTCCACGATGAATGGCAGGTCCACGCCCAAGCCTCGAAAGACGCGCAAGCCAGCTCGGCCGTCTGACGCGACGTCCCCCCGCTTCGCTCAAGCTATCGGCATGGACGCCGATACAACTTGGTACGCCCATCCCAACTGTTTCTGAACGTCGCCCTCGCGCAAGGAACACACCAACATGCCATCACTGCGCACCATTCAGGCCCGCTACACGCTGTTCCTGGTTCTGTTCATCCTGGTGTTATCTATCCTGACCGTTGTCGGCATCAGCTACTTGGTCGCACCGAAATTGCGTCACACCGAGGAGCAAGTGGCGCTGAACCGCATTGCCGAGGTCGCCGAGCAGATCCAGGGCGAACTGAACAAAGTCCAGGCCCAGCAACGCAGCATCACCCAGACCATCCCGCTGCTCGACAGCGATGCCATCGACAAAGTGTTGCCGGGGCTGGTGGATCAGTATGGCGAGCTGAAAGTCTTCGGCGGCGGGATCTGGCCGTTGCCCAACCAGCGGGCCGAGGGGCGCAACAAATTCAGCACGTTCTGGCACCGCGACGCGTCCGGCAAGCTGGCGGTCAATACCTTCTGGAACAGTGACGCCGCGCCCAACTATTACGAACAACCCTGGCACAAAGGCGGCATGGCCACCCCTCCTGGCAAATGTGCCTGGGCCGCGGCCTATAAAGATGACGCCAGCGCCGAACCACGCACCAACTGCGCCATGGCCATCCAGAAAAACGGCGTGCCTTACGGTGTTTCCACCATTGACGTGACCCTGGGCTTCTTCAATGACCTGGTAGCGCGCAAGGAAGCCGACCTGGGCGCCGAGATGCTGATCGTCGAGGGCGACGGCAAAATCATCAGCAACAGTTCGCGCATCAGTGGGCCGATCGTACTGAAGAACATCAGCGAACTGGCGACCACCTCGCCATTCGCCACCCAGGTCAAGGCGGGCCTGGCCAAGCGCGACCAGCCCCTGCAACGGGTCGAGTTCGACAACAAGGGCGAGGCCAGCACGTTCTTCATGCGCCCTATCGAAGGTTCGCCGTGGTTCCTGGCGACCGCCTTGCCAACCCGCCTGATCACGGCCCAGCGCGACGATGTACTGAACACGCTTAGCCTGCTGCAGATCCCGATGGTGATCCTGCTGGTGTTGATACAGCTTTACGCTATCCGTCAGTTGACCCACCGCATGAAGGTCCTCAAAGGCAACATCGACGCCTTGTCCACTGGCGATGCCGACCTGACCCGACGCATCACCATCCGGGCCGAGGACGAGCTGGGAGCGATCGGCCATTCGGTCAACCGCTTCATCGCTTACCTGCAAAGCATGATCGGCGAAGTCACCCAGGCCACGGGCGCCATGGCGTCGAGCCTGGGCGATCTGCAGCGGACCTCGGCCCACACCAGCGAAATCCTGATGCGCCACGCCTCGGAAACCGACCAGACCGTGACTGCCATTACCCAGATGAGCTCCACGGCTGAAAGCGTCGCGCAAAACGCGGCCGAGACCGCGGCGTTCACCCAACGCGCCAATGAGCATGCCGATCGCTCCCGCGTGGTGGTTGGTGAGGCGTCCAACAGTGTGGTGGCTCTGATCGATGAAGTGGCCAGCGCCACCCGCAAGGTCGAAAGCATGCAACAGGATGCCCAGCGCATCACCGAGATCCTCGGCGTCATCGGCGCCATCGCCGGGCAGACCAATCTGCTGGCCCTCAACGCGGCCATTGAAGCCGCCCGGGCCGGTGAGCAAGGCCGTGGTTTTGCCGTGGTGGCCGACGAAGTACGCGCCCTCGCTGCCCGCACCCAGGCCAGCACATCGGAAATCAACGAAATGCTGGCCCGCCTGACCCAAGGCGTGAGTTCGTCGGTCGCAGCCATGGAAAATACCCAGGCCAGTTGCCAGTCAGCCGCCGATGCCACCTCTCGAGTCAACTCGGGCCTGGACGAAATGGCCGGCTCCGTCAGTCAGATCAACAGCCTGAGCACCCAGATCGCCACCGCCGCCGAGCAACAGAGCGCGGTGACCGAGGAGATCAATCGCAGCATGGTGCAAATCCGTCACATGGTGGAGGAGTTGGTGGAGGGCGGCCTGGCCAGCGAGGCCAATACCCGGCAACTGCTGGAGGCCAACACGCGTGTGAATGCGATCATGGGGCGGTTCAAGGTGCGCTGAGGCGTCTCCATTCTCCTGTGGGAGCGGGCTTGCTCGCGATGGCGGCCTGACAGCCGGCCTGGCTCTTGCGGTCGTACCCCCATCAGACCTGTTTGAGCAGGACCTGTGGGAGCAAAGCTTGCTCGCGATGGCGGTGGGTCAGCCTCCATGGGTGTCGAATGGGCTGATGCCTTCGCGAGCAAGCTCGCGCCCACAGGACTTTATTCACCCCTGCAACCTGACAATTCTGTAATCC
>NZ_JAHBCZ010000034.1:0-53491 GCF_019956035.1 Pseudomonas sp. A-RE-22 | reverse complement strand
GCTCAGGGGGGAGCGGCAATCTCAATAGTTTTATTCGCTTTCTGAAAACGAGCTGTGGCAACCGCACCCTGAAAGCTTACAACTACGACGAAACCGAGATGAATACGCAGCAAGGCGCCCATCATCCTCTGTATTACCTACGCTTAGCTAGCCAAGCTGATTGGTTGGACAAGCTATTCAGTGGGGTAGACCCTGATAATTGGCTGGCCGGATATTCGAATCTGTGGAGGGGCATGAATGAATTGTCGTTTGGCAATGGCGAGGCTGAGTGAGGTCAGGTGGTAGCAACCCAATCTGACGTATCGCCTTGGCACTGCATACGCGATCGCCCTTAATGTGTTGTCCCGCGGGCGCAAACCCTGAGACACCCTGCTGACCATCAAAGAGGCTCAGATTTGGCTAGGCTCCCACATGTGATTGATATCCAAGCCAGTGTCGATTCTATCAATGCTGAGATATTTGAAGTTTTACGTGATGCGAAGGTGCTCGCCCGGCGTTACTACCGGTTAACGGGCAAGCCGTTGGGCATCACTGGTGAGGTGGCTGAATTCGAAGCGGCGACAAAGCTTGGCTTGGATCTGCATTGCGCCAGAAAGGCTGGCTACGACGCTACCGAAATCAGAAATGGCTGCCCTGTGCATATCCAGATCAAAGGTCGGTGCGTGGTGAACCCGGCCAGGATAGTCGGCCGATTGGGCTCTATTGATTTGGGGCAACCCTTCGACGCTGTGCTGTTAGTGTTGCTTGACTCTGATTTCAATGCTTTTGCTATGTACGAGGTCAGTCGTGATGCGGTGGTTACTGCCCTGACTAAGCCGGGGTCAAGAGCTCGCAATGAACGGGGTTCGTTAGGGATTCGACAGTTTATCGCAATAAGCTCGCAGCGTTGGCTGCGTCAATAGACGCATCCTACGAAAGGAGTTGTTGTAGGCACCACATGGCGCAATATGATGATGCTTCTATAAGATTGGTGACTTTTAGCTCATCATTTTTTCGTAGTGCCCTCCAAAGCCGGTCTTTACAAAAACCTGCTTGAAGCGCGCTATATAATTCTCTGGAGATACTTCCCCGAAATCAGTTAGGTTGATTGCGTCGGAGTGAGACTCTCTATTTACGTATCGATAGAGGGCACGAAATTCAGTGTCTTCTTCCTCCAGTGCCAGCAAGGTTTGTTGCAACTCATCTTGCCGATGAACAAAGGCAAAGTAATACTCAAGAATGTTACGCATCATGTTTGGGATCACGTTTACGGATGTACGCCCTTCCTGTGCATCCTTGATGGTCTGCCAGAAGGATTGATAGTCATTCTGTATTTCATTGGACTTCATTGGTGTGATGGTGCTATAGACCGCTTTAGTGATCCGGAATAGCGAAAATTCGTCCGACCTTTTCAAATGCTTCAGCATTTCGTGAAAAAAAAACAGATTGTGCGTAAGGATGAATATCTGTTTAAAGCGGTCTTTGGGGCTGAGCACGCGACGATAAATTAGTGACGCTATATCATAGATATAATTGTGCGAAAGGCTCGATATAGGGTCGTCAATGACGATGGCGCGATTGCTTTTTAGCTTGCCGCCTTTGCTGTCCAGCTCTCCATTGCAGACTTCCAAAAAATATAAAAAGGAAATCAGAGTTTTCTCGCCCTCACTGAGGGTCTTGAAGACACCTGTCGCTTGATTGGGGCGTTGAAGCTTGTACTGGGGAAGCTCGCCATCCTCTCTGACGACGGTAAAACCCTTGAGCCCTAGCATATTGAGTGAGACGTTGATGCTGTCGATGGACTGGTCAATATTCGTAATTTTTGCTTTGCTTGCGATAATGACGTCCCGGTGAACTTGTGCTTTTTGGCGGATATCTTCGATCACCTTACGTTTTTCATTGCTTTTCTTTTCGTGCTCCTCGTAAGCCTTTTTTGCAGAGGCTATCAGGGGGTCGCAGTTGATTCTAAAACAGTTCCAGAACTGTACCTTTATTTTCTCTAAGTGATTTTTTTTGTCTTTCACTTTCAGATTGAATGCATCAATCTTAGCTTGTTCTGCCGCGACCAAGGTATTGAGCTTAGCTAGGATATTGCCTGTAGGATGAAGGGTAATAGATACGGAGGGACTCGCTAATTTGGCTGAGAGGCTTTGGATATTTTTTTGCAGATTAACTTCCAGCTCCGCGATGGGGGCTTGAAAAATAGGTAGCTGATATTCCGTTCGACGATATTGAAGTTGGAGGCGTCCAGCCCCTGTTTCATATCGGGCCTTCAATGCAGTCAGTAGTTTTATTCTCTCATCATAGGTCTTATCAAATACCTTGCTGATCTCATTGTAAAATCCCTCCGGAAGCGTCTGCTGACAAAATGGGCAGCGTTGGTCTTCCTTGTTCACGAGCCCTAACGCTTGCTTGACCCAATCTGAATTACCCAATTCGCGAATCAGCGCTGAAAGATAAGAGTCGCCGGAGCCGGTAATGACTTCCTGTAGCACCGCATCTTGCTCAATGTCGCCCTCCGGAAATCGGAAAACCGAGATGCCCGGCAATTCAATGTCACTCGCAGATTGCAGCTGCGCAGCCTCAGCCATCAGAGTTTCAACTGTGTTGGATGCCGGTAAGAGCTTCAGCTGGAGGACTTTTTCGGCCAGCTTTTCTTTGGTATGGAAAGAGGTAAAACAATACTTCAATGCGGAGTTGTCGAACGGTTTCTTAAGGGCCCAAAGCTGCTCTCGCAATTTTTCCTCATTCGCTTTGTGAGCCGCTGCGAGTGCAAGTCCCGTGTTCACTTCGATCTGTCGTTCTTCTGCGAGCTTCTTGAGCGCAGCCTCCGCAGCCTCCAGTGCTTTCTCAGCCTCAATGTTGCCTTCGTTCAGCGTGAACACGCCAGGTTGGGAGCTCGCGTGAAAATTTTTCTCCGTGAAGGTGTGGTTGTACACCAGGACTTCACGTTCTGCGTCAGCAGGCTGAGTGCTGCATTGGTAATAGATCACATCCGCCGGATCCTGCAAAAAATTACCAATCGTGGTCTTCCCGGTTCCGTTGTGCCCGTAGAATACGTTCACCTTGGTAAGCGGCCCAATCGTTGAGCTCTTGTCGGGGGAGTAGCTGGAAACACCGCGCAGAATGATATTTTTTATCACGAGGCTATCCTTGGCAAATGGAGCGAGGAAGGAGGTGAGCGTTATGCTGTGCCTCAAGCATAGAGCTGAATAGCCATCATCGTTGGGGCCATCAAGAAATCCCAAGATTTTTGTTATATCTCCCCAACTGATCCTCCCCACCTACCCGAAAAATATTCGCCAGATAATCCAGCAACACCACCTCATCCCCATTGATCATCTGCCGCGCATAGGCCGCCGAAAACGGTGTGTCGTACTTGGTCGGGTCACGCGGTTTATGCGTCCCCAACTGATACTTCTTGCCGGTAATGGTCATGGTCGTGACCAGCGGTATCTCGTTCACCAGCCCCCCATTGTTGAACACCTGAACGTTGGAGCGGCATTGCAACTGCACACTCTTGAACGGCGTGACCAGCTTCTTGGCCGCCTCAAAGTACAGGCTGTTCCATGTGATTTTGCCTTCCGGCTTATCGATGCCATCCGGCAGCTCGATCAGCCCAACCATGCCCAGCCCCTGAAAGTCACTCGTCACGGTTTTGATGGTGCCCAGATCTATCTCTTCGCATTTGCCGAAAAGTTGGTGCCATCGAGGTAGACGTTGGCATTGGAAATACGGTGTGCGCTAAAGCCTGCCATTTATGCAACTCCGCAGCGCCTGCCACCATCGGAACCGTCGGAATGGTTCATGGAAGAACAAGAGCCCAACTTGACCCAGCGCATGCTCAACGAATTGTCGCCATCACCGACGCCGGCGACCGGGGGCTGATCGCGCTGAAGGCGTGTCAGGCATATGTCAGCGAAGTGAATCAGCGATAGGCTTGATCAGGTCGGGCCCGGATTCTGCACAATAAAAAGCCCGGAGCTGGGCCGGGCCTAGATTTGTGATGCATGACGGATAGTGGAGAGCAGAGCCATTATTTCACAACTTTATTTATCTCCCTCCTCAAGATCCAGAGGGATCGTATTCCCGTAACGCGGGTGGATCAGATTCAGTTTGTCGATAAAGTCTTCATAATCTTTGCTTAGCTTCATGATGGTCACCGCTGAGGCCAGATGCTCTCTCAGTTTTGGGTGCCCAGTGTCAACCGTGAGCCGTCTGTGGAGATGCCCTTTTTTTGCATTTTTGCTGCTCTCCTTTTTCAACTCAGCCAGCAGCCCGGGGGCGAGACGCTTATAAACTATATCGTTTGTAAGAACGCCAAAATATTGCGGCCTATAATTTGCATTTTTTGGTGGGTAATCAAGCCCGCGAAGCTTGAAAATATACTCATAGAATTCTGAAGGAAAGGTCTTTACATACGGCTGGAGTTCCTTCGCAACAAACGCTTCCAGGATCTGTGCCAAGGCATCCTTGGCACGATCTTTCTGATATCCAGTGGCTTCGTCGACGAGGGCAATAATGCCGACGCGAGCGAATCCACGAACCAGTACTTCACACTGCTGAGCAATGTGCGTTTGTTGATAGTTTAGTGTTGCTGCTTTTCTCGCTGACAGCACCGCCTCGCAGATATCTGCCAAGACAGTTGCGGGATAACCAAAAGTTACAACGCTCCCGTTAGTTCCTGATAGGAAGCGAATAGGGGTTGTGATCGCCGCCAGTAACCCCTCAGAAACAAAGGGGTTTACGCCTTTTGACTCAAGAAAAGAGAGCATTCGGTCACCACCACTCCCCGTCCTACTTCCTCGGCTCATTCCGAGGCCTGTAAAGAGACCTCGCTGGGATAAAACTCGGGTGCCGTCCTCTAGGACATAGCAGGGGATTTCTGTGTCGCCGATCTTGAGCGGATGCTCCGTTGAGCCATGTGTTGCCTTTGGGAGATTTCTGATCTCTGCCTTCGCCTTGGCGGCATTCTTGGCTATCTCAGTTCTACGTTCTGGGGTTAGCGAGGCCGCTCTCGCTTTCCCGCCCACAGCTTTCCCAGTCGGTTTTTCAGCGATTTTCTTCTCTTCCTTATCAATTTTCTTTGGCATAGCGGAAACTCCTAGTTGGCGATCTAGGATGAATTTAAACTTGCATGACATTATTATGCAAGCAAAAAGTATATTTTGCTTGCAGGAGGCGAGGTGTGACTGTCGTGATCAAGGTAGGAGTATTAGCTAACCTAAGTCGCTTCGCCTACCAGAACACATGGCTTCAGAATGGAGGCTACTCAGCTTCCCCCACAATCCTCCTGCCGTCACCTCATCCGCATAACCTGTCAGCCGCCTCTCATTCTCGTGAAGGATGGCGGGCCGTCCAGCAATCAATGCTGTATGCGTTCGGACGATGCTGGGGTCGACGAGCTGCCCATGTCACTAAGGCGTCATCATGACCGCGAGCGTCATCTTGATGAACTTCTCGTTCCTGTCGATCGTGTCCAAGGCTCCGCTGCCGTTGGCGTCAATCTCGGTTGATCCATGCTCCTTAACCTAGTTCGAAAGCTCCTTGATAGCTGCTTCAAGGGTGAGCTGGTTTTCGTACATCTTGGAGAGCAGAGAGGAGAGGCAGGTCAGAATTTGGCATGGACGATTCCCCAAACGATGGAATCAGCGTAGCAGGTAGGGGAAGGGTATCGGTCGGCAGGACGCCGGAGATGGGTACTATTGTAAGAATATACAACGCTAAGTTATTGACTCTTATAGCTCGTATTGCTGGTTTTGGATGTCTATCAAAATACTTTATTTCGTTATAAAACAAGTGGTACGCTCGTTCCATAGTCACCCCTGATATGGTGGGAGTCTTGCGTGCCAGCTGAAAGGGGGAAATGCTTATATGCTCAGCACGCAAGAGCAAGGGTTGCTATGAGCCTTCCCAGTGTTCATCGACGATCACCTTACCGTTGATATCGGTCTGGCGGACCGTCTGTGTTCTTCTGAAGCCTTTCACCGCCGTGTGATCGGTGTGTATCACCTTTCCAACAACCTGCCCGTCAGCGTTTACGACGGAGTATTCATTTATATCCTCTTCCGCCATGAAACCCTTTGAACGAGAGCTCTCGAATTTCAGCTCTTCGCCTGGGTTGAGCTTCACCTTGTCATTCAGCATGGTTCGATCCTTGATTGGGATTTGTGTGGGGCGCAAACATACCATACCGCCGAATAAATCAGGGGAGGTCAGGTTCTTCCATCCAGCCTTGGGCAAAACTTACGCTGCAGGCCACGAGTTTACGTTTGCATAATCACAAAAAAACTTGATGTTTTGTGGGATGGTAATTTAGCTATATTCATTTAAAAACAACGGCTTAAATCTCTATGGTCCCCGGCATGGGGTGCTAGGTTCTGTACGAAATCCTTTGAAACCGCCGTCACCGCACTTGAACACTGATATTCGGTAAAGTTCGCGCCCATCGAAGGCAGGAGGCCACGATGGTGAAACGGTACGAAATTCCCGATGCAGCCTGGGAGCTGGTTGCTGACCTCTTTGAACAACCCCGGCGCAATGGTCGGCCGAGAGCCGATGATCGTTTGATGCTCAATGGCGTGCTCTGGGTGCTTTGCTCAGGCACCGCATGGCGCGACATGCCCGAGCGCTTCGGGCCCTGGCCAACGGTCTACCAACGGTTTCGGGATTGGCGTCACCAAGGAACGTTCGACCTGATGCTCAGGCGGCTGCACATTAAGCTGAACGAGCAAGGATTGATCGACCTGGAAACATGGATGATCGATTCCACAGCTGTACGCGCAACCCGAGCTTCATCAGGCGCCGGAAAAAAAGGGGGCCTGATGAACCTGCAGACCATGCGCTAGGCCGCAGTCGCGCAGGCCTGACGACCAAGATTCATATGCTTTGCGACGCCAACGGCATACCGCTGCGTTTTCTACTTTCGGGCGGACAGGCCAGTGATATCTCGTATGCCCAGCCACTGCTCGATGAAGCCTATATCCCCAGTTTGCGCGGTCGTCCTCGCAAACGATGTCGCTGGCTTTTGGCCGACAAAGGCTACGATGCTGAGGCTCTGCGTCGCTACTGTGACCGTTACCGAATGCAGCCGGTAATCCCTCTGCGATCCATGAAACGCAAACCCAAGCCCGGTTTGCCTCGCTTGTTTGATCGGCCAGAATACCGGCAGCGCAACATCATCGAGCGCATGTTCGGCTGGCTGAAAGAAAACCGCCGCATCGTCACACGCTTCGACAAGCTCGCGAAAAGTTATGCTGCGATGGTCTCGTTAGCTTGTGCTGTGCGGTGTTTGCGACATTATTTTTCGTACGGTGCCTAACATCCGGTGCCCGCACAATCCGGGTGATGTCAGCGACGTCAACAATGCCTGGGTGGCTGAGCTGAAAATCCAAAGCCGTTTCCAACATTCCTGCCTCATCCACAGCTTCTGTCATGGACGAAACGGCCCTAGTGCTCATCCAACAATACATCTGTTTATCGCGGCTTACCTTGAAGCACTGTTGCGAGAATCGGTCATGGCCGACAACGCCACGGAGGTCGCTGCTGTGCGCGTCTCTACACCTAACTTCACATACACATGTTCCAGATGTTTGTTCACGGTGCGTGGGCTCAGATCGAGAATGGTGCCAATGTCGCGGTTGGTCTTGCCGCAGGCCACCCAGCGCAGAACCTCGACTTCCCGACCAGTGAGCTGAAAGCGTGCCGACAGCACCCTGTGCGCCGGCTCGTCGTCCAGGCTCGGCGCGGCTGGCTGTGACGCCGCTCGGGCCGACAGCAGGATGCGCGAGGTGCGCAGGTGCGCGGCGACCCTGGCCAGCACTTCGTCGGTCTGGATCGGCTTGGTCACGTAGTCGCTGCCACCCACTTCAAAGCCCTGGACCACATGCCTGCTTTCCGTCAGTGCGGTCATGAACAGCACCGGAATATCGGCGTTGGCCGGTTGCTCCTTGATCCGCCGGCAGGTCTCGAAGCCGTCCAGGCCCGGCATCATCGCATCCAGCAGGATCAGGTCCGGACGCCGACGTTCGATGCGGTTCAGGGCGCTGAGCCCGTCGAGGGCCACCAGCACCATGTAGCCGGCATCGTTGAGGGCGTCGGAGAGCATGGCGAGGTTGTCCGGGGTGTCGTCCACAATCAGCACGACACCGGGTTCAGCGACTGTGGTCAGTGCATTCATCTTCTGCCTCCTTGAGGGCGCGGTTGATTTCGTCCAGGCGAAAGTTTTTCAGCAGCTTGCGTAGCGAACTGATGAAAGGGGCGGTGGCTGGCGTCTCGGCCTGGATGGCGTCGAGTTTTTCGTGCAGACCGCGTACGTAGCCGATGGCGCTGAGTTCGCCGAGGGCGATGAGGTCAGGCTGTGAGGGCAATATCCCCGGTTCGGGGAATGTCGCAGGGGCTGGTTTTTCGCGGCGCAGCCAGTGCAGATCCAGCTGCTTCTGGATCCGTTCGAGCAGCTCCGGGGTGTGTACCGGCTTGGCAAGGTAGTCGTTGCAGGCACTGGCCAGGCTGCGCTCGCGCTCGTCGTTAAAGGCATTGGCCGATATCACGATGATCGGTGCCGTGGACAACGCATTGCGGCGGATCAGCCGGCTGGTTTCCCAACCATCCATCGTCGGCATCGACAGGTCCATGAGGATCAGGTCCGGCCCCAGCAGGGCGACCTGGCGAATCGCTTCCTGGCCGTTGCTGGCCTGGACCACTTCAAAGCCCAGGGGCGTGAGCATGCCGCTGAGGACCTTGCGATGGTCCACATGGTCGTCCACTACCAGCACCAGACGCCGCGGCCCCCGGTAGCCGATGATGTCGTGTTCGACATGGATCACCGCCTGCGGCACCCGTACTTGCGAGAGAAACAGGCGCACCTGGAAACAGGTGCCCTTGTCCTGCTGACTCTTGACCTGTAACTCGCCGCCCATCAACGAGGTGAGCATGCGAGTAATGGTCAGGCCCAGGCCAACGCCCTTGTCCTGGCGCATCAGATCACCGCGTTCGAAAGGCTGGAAGATTCGCTCGATGTGCTCGGGGTCGATGCCGATACCCGTGTCGATGATGTCGAAGGTTGCCGTCTCGCGCATGTAACTGACCCGCAGGCAGACCTCGCCGCTGTCGGTGAAGTTGACCGCATTGCCCAACAGGTTGATGAGGATCTGCCGGACGCGCTTTTCGTCGCCTCGCACCACCGCCGGCATCTTGCCGATCAGCTCCAGGCGAAAGCGCAACCCTTTGTCCCGGGCTTGTGGGGTAAACATCAGCTCCAGATCGTGGATCAGTTCCGGGAAGGGGATTTCCGTCGCTTCCAGGCGCAGTTTGCCGGCCTCGATCTTGGCCACATCGAGCAGGCCGTCGATCAGTGACAGCAAGTGCGAGCCGCTGCGCAGGATGGTCGCCAGGGCATCCTGATGCTGCTCCGGCATGGCCGCGTCGCGCTGCAGGATCTGGGTAAAACCGAGGATGCTGTTCAGCGGCGTACGCAGTTCGTGGGACAGTCCGGTGACGTAGCGACTCTTGGCCGCGTTGGCCGCCTCGGAAGCCTCCTTGGCATCTTGCAGGGCCTGGTCGGTCAAGCGGTGGGCTTCGATTTCCTGCATCAGCAGCTGGGTCTGGCGGTCCGATTCTTCCTGGGCCACGTGGCGGCTTTCCCGCGTCAGAACCACCCACCAGGCGAGGATGGCCGCCAGTACCGAGAGCGTCAGGAAGGCCTTGAAAAATGCCTGGTACAGCGTCGCCTGGGCTTGCGGCGAGTGGGGCAGTCCCTGGGAGGCCTGGCCATAGATCAGCGCCAGAGCGCCGCTGAGCATCAGGATCAGCGCGAGCAGCAGGCCCAAGTAATGCACTAGCCGGGTGTGCAGGCGTGGCACCGTTGCATTGGGCAGCAACCAATGCAACAGCGCTTCGAACTGCGCCGACAGACGCCCGTGGGGTTTGCAGCGATCGCCGCAACGCGCGTCCAGCGAACAGCAAAGTGAGCAGATGGGCGTGCTGTAGGCCGGACAGAAAGCCATGTCGGCGGTTTCGAACGGGTTGCTGCACAGGCCGCAGGTGATCTGCGTGCTCGGTGCCACCGGTTGCAGCAGTAGCGGATCGCTGGTGCGGGCGATGTAATAGCGGCTGCGGGTGGCCCAGGCCAGCAGCGGGGTCATGACCAGCGAGGTGCCGAGGGCGACGAAGGGCGGGGCGGCCTGGGCCAGCGCACCAAATAGACCGAAGTGGGCGAGGACCGACAGCAGCGAGGCAATCAGCATGGAGCCGACGCCCACCGGGTTGATGTCGTAGAGGTGAGCGCGCTTGAACTCGATGTGTTTCGGTGACAACCCCAAGGGTTTGTTGATCACCAGGTCGGCGACCACCGAGCCGATCCAGGCGATGGCGATGTTGGCGTAGAGACCGAGCACCTGGTCGATGACGTCGAATACCCCCAGTTCCATCAGCATCAGGGCAATCGCCACATTGAACACCAGCCAAACTACGCGGCCGGGGTGACTGTGGGTGACCCGGGCGAAAAAGTTCGACCAGGCCAGGGAGCCGGCGTAGGCGTTGGTCAGGTTGATCTTCATCTGCGAGACGAAGACGAACAGCACCATGGCCGCCAGGGCCCATTCCGGTGAGGCGAACACATAACCGAAGGCCACCAGGTACATCTGGGTCGGTTCTGTAGCGCGTTCGATGGGGATCTCGTGTTGCAGGGCGAGAAACGCCAGGAAGGCGCCAGCGAACATTTTCAGGGCGCCGGGCAGGATCCAGCCGGGGCCGGCGCAGAGTAGGGCGGCCCACCAGCGCCTGCGGTTGGCCGCGGTTTTTTCCGGCAGGAAGCGCAGGTAGTCGACCTGTTCGCCGATCTGCGTCACCAGGGACAGGGCCACGGTACAGGCCGCGCAAAACGCCAGTAGATTGAAATCGCCGCCGCCGGTATCACGGCCCTGAAAACTGGTCCAGTCGCTGAAGGCCTCGGGGTTTTTCAGCAGTACAAACAGGTAGGGCAGCACCAGCAGCGCCAGCCACAACGGTTGGGTCCAGAGTTGCAGGCGGCTGATCAGGGTCACCCCATAGGCCACCAGGGGGATCACCAGCACAGAGCAGATCACATAGGCAAAGGCCAATGGGATATGGAAGTACAGCTCCAAGGCCAGGGCCATGATCGCTGCTTCCAGGGCGAAGAACAGAAAGGTGAAGCTGGCGTAGATCAGCGAGGTGATGGTCGAGCCGATGTAGCCGAAGCCGGCACCGCGGGTCAACAGATCCATATCGACGCCGTAGCGGGCTGCGTAGTAGCTGACGGGCAGGCCGGTGAGGAAGATGATCAGGCTCACGGCGAGGATCGCCCAGAAGGTGTTGGTGAAGCCGTAGCTCAGGGCCAGCACCCCGCCAATCGCCTCCAGGGCCAGGAACGACACCGCACCCAGGGCGGTGTTGGCGATGCGCAGTTCCGACCACTTGCGAAAGGACTTTGGTGTGTAACGCAGGGCGTAGTCTTCCATGGTTTCGTCGGCGACCCAGCTGTTGTAGTCGCGACGGATCTTGGCGATGCGCTGGGTGCCAGGTGGAAGCACGGTGAAAGACTCCTGGGGTCAAGGCGCTCCGTGCCTGGCGGGTGTGCCCGTGGCGGATAGCCGAGCAATTTTCATGCCCTGCACCACGCCGTCTTGCCGCGCCAGCTGGTGCCTGCGCGCGCGTCCGCGCAGTGCCGGTCGGTCGGGACCTGGAGCAATAGCCTGCGCCGCCTTGGTGCATTTTTCCCTACGTCAAATGACGTATGCGCTTACGTCAGGCTGCGTATACCCGTCGTCGAGACGCCCCTCCATGCTGAACCACCACCGTTGCTGGCCGCCATAGGGCGTACCACCAGCGTCACCGCAGAGGAGTAGCAGCATGCAACCACCATTGATCCGGACTAAAGGCCTGTTGCCGCGCCGCTTGGCGCTAGGGGCGGCGGCCCTGTCGTTACTGGCTGCCAGTGTGTTCAGCCAGGGTGTATGGGCGGACGAGGCCAACAGCACCGGCCTGGCGGTGACCGCCACTGAAGTCACGGTCGGCCAGTTGCACTCGGCCACCGGCACCATGGCGATTTCCGAGACCGGTTCGATCCAGGCCGAACGCTTGGCCATCGAGCAGATCAACGCTTCAGGCGGCATCCTCGGTCGGCAGATCAAGGTGATCCAGGAAGACGGCGCCTCCGACTGGCCGACCTTCGCCGAGAAGGCCAAGAAGCTCCTGCTCAACGACAAGGTGGCCACGGTGTTCGGCTGCTGGACCTCGGCCTCGCGCAAGGCTGTGCTGCCGATCTTCGAGAAGGAAAACGGTCTGCTGTACTACCCGACTTTCTACGAGGGGCTGGAGCAGTCGAAGAACGTGATCTACACGGGCCAGGAAGCCACCCAGCAGATCCTCGCCAGCCTCGACTGGATCGCCAAGACCAAAGGCGCCAAAACCTTCTACCTGGTGGGGTCGGACTATATCTGGCCACGCACCTCGATGAAGATCGCCCGCAAGCACATTGAAAACGTGCTGCAC
This sequence comes from Pseudomonas sp. A-RE-22, assembly GCF_019956035.1. Classification (NCBI taxonomy): domain Bacteria; kingdom Pseudomonadati; phylum Pseudomonadota; class Gammaproteobacteria; order Pseudomonadales; family Pseudomonadaceae; genus Pseudomonas; species Pseudomonas sp. A-RE-22. The sequence goes on along the minus strand of NZ_JAHBCZ010000034.1, from coordinate 41,002 downwards.
GGTACCGTGGTCGGCGAAGACTACTACCCCTTGGGCAACACCCAGTTCGGTTCGCTGATCAACAAGGTCAAGCTGAAGAAACCCGACGTCGTGTTCGCCGCAGTGGTGGGTGGCTCCAACGTGGCCTTTTACAAACAACTCAATGCGGCGGGCGTCAATTCGGCCAAGCAGACTTTGCTCACGCTCTCGGTCACCGAAGATGAATTGCTGGGCATCGGCGGCGAGAACATGGCCGGTTTCTATGCCTCGATGAAGTACTTCCAGAGCCTGGACAACCCCAACAACAAGGCCTTCGTCGACGCCTTCAAGGCCAAGTACGGCAAAGATTCGGTGATCGGCGACGTGACTCAGGCCGCGTATCTGGGCCCATGGTTGTGGAAGGCTGCGGTGGAAAAAGCCGGCAGTTTCGATGTCGACAAAGTGGTTGCAGCCTCGCCGGGCATCGAGCTGAAAACCGCGCCTGAAGGCTACGTCAAAGTGCATGAAAACCATCACCTGTGGAGCAAGACCCGCATCGGTGAAGTACAGCCCGATGGTCAGTTCAAGGTGGTTTACGAGTCTGATCTGATCGAACCGAATCCTTTCCCTAAAGGCTACCAGTAAGGGCTGGGCCATCGCGGCAAGCCGACTCCAACACTCTGTAGGAGCTGGCTTGCTGGCGATGGGGGGCCCAACGGTTTTCCACATCCTCCCTCCAAGCAGGAGTCCATCATCATGGAATGGCTATCGGAATTTGGTGCCATCGCGGCGATGCAGGGGTTCAACGGCTTGTCCGTGTTCTGCGTGCTGCTGTTGATGGCATTGGGGCTGGCGATCATTTTCGGCCAGATGGGGGTCATCAACATGGCCCACGGCGAGTTCCTCACGATCGGCGCCTACACCACCTATGTCTGTTCGAGCCTGACCAGTCATTTCGCCCCATGGTTTCAACCCTATTATTTTTTCATCGCCATCGCCCTGTCGTTTCTGGTGGCTGGGGCCATTGGCTGGCTGGTGGAGTGGGCGATGATCAGTCGGCTCTACAAACGTCCGCTGGACACGCTGCTGGCGACGTGGGGGCTGTCCCTGGTGATGCAACAGACCTTCCGTTCGGTGTTCGGCGCCCGTGAAGTCAGCGCCACGCCGCCGGAGTGGCTGATGGGCTCGTTCAACTTCACCGAGTCCATCGAGATTCCGCGCAACGGTTTGTTCATGATGGCCCTGACCCTGCTGCTCACCGGGGCCATTTTTCTCTTGCTCTACCGCTCACGCTGGGGCCTGCAAGTGCGGGCCACGGTGCAAAACCGGCTGATGAGCCGTGCCGTGGGCATCAATACGCGCAAGGTCGACCGCATGACCTTTGCCCTCGGTTGCGGTGTCGCGGGGGTGGCCGGCGCGGCCTTTACCACCATTGGCTCCACCGGGCCCACCGCGGGCTCGCAGTACATAGTCGACACCTTCCTGGTGGTGGTCTTCGGCGGCGCACAAAGCCTGTTCGGCACTATTGCGTCGGCGTTCGTCATTGCCCAGACCCAATCGATCTCGGAGTTTTTCCTCAGTGGTTCGATGGCCAAGGTACTGACCCTGTCCGGGGTGATCCTGATCCTGATGTTGCGCCCTCAAGGGTTGTTCTCCATCAAAGTGCGCAAGTAGAGGCGAGCCAATGAAGCTTTTAGACAAGATGCTGGCGGGCAAGCAGAACCTGTTGGGCGTGGGCCTGTTGGCGCTGCTGATCTTCGTGGTCTTCCCGCTGACCCTGGATGCCTTTCGCCTGAACATGGTGGGCAAGTACCTGACCTATGCCTTCGTCGCTGTCGGCCTAGTGTTGTGTTGGGGCTATGGCGGCATTCTCAGCCTCGGGCAGGGGGTGTTCTTCGGCGTCGGCGGCTACTGCATGGCGATGTTCCTCAAGCTCGAAGCCTCCGACCCGCAGAGCACCAAAATCCAGTCGACGCCGGGCATTCCGGATTTCATGGATTGGAACCAGATCACCGAACTGCCGTGGCTCTGGGTGCCGTTCCACAGCTTCAGCTTCACCCTGTTGGCGGTGATCCTGGTGCCGGTAGTGCTGGCCTTCATCATTGGCATGGCGCTGTTCAAGCGGCGGGTGGGGGATGTTTATTTCTCCATCGTCAGCCAAGCCATCGCGCTGATTCTCACGGTGCTGATCGTCGGCCAGCAGGGCCTGACTGGCGGGGTCAACGGCATCACCGATCTCAAGACGCTGCTCGGCTGGGACCTGCGCAGCGACAGCGCCAAGTTGCTTTTGTACTTCATTAACGCGGCTTTGCTGTTCGGCTGCATTTTCATCGGCCGTTTCGTCCTCGCGTCGAAGCTCGGGCGGCTGCTGATGGCGATGCGCGACAAAGAGGAGCGGGTGCGCTTCTCCGGTTATGACGTGGCCAGTTTCAAGATTTTCGTGTTCTGCATCGCCGCTGCCTTCTCGGCCATTGGCGGCGCCATGTTCGCCTTGCAGGTGGGCTTCATGTCGCCTTCGTTCGTCGGCATCGTGCCGTCCATCGAGATGGTGATCTTTGCCGCCGTCGGCGGGCGCATGTCGCTGCTCGGCGCGGTGTATGGGGCCTTGTTGGTGAACTACGGCAAGACCTATTTCTCCGAGTCCTTCCCCGAGCTATGGCTGTACCTGATGGGCGGGCTGTTCATTGCCGTGGTCATGTACTTTCCCAATGGCTTGGCCGGACTCTGGGACAGCCATGGCCGCCAGACCCTTGGCCGTTTATTACGGCGTACCCCGCAGCAAGCCGCCGTTGCCGCGCCCCTGCCGGAGACGTCGCGCACTGCGCCGCCGACCCCGGCTCCTGAACGTCCTTCGCTGGAGACGCAGCCATGACCGCCGTGGGTTTTCAAATGAACAAGCCGGTGCTGGTTATCGAGGGGCTGACGGTGTCCTTCGACGGTTTCAAGGCCGTGGACAACCTCAACCTGTACATCGACCGCAATGAAGTGCGGGTGGTGATCGGGCCCAACGGCGCAGGCAAGACCACGGTACTCGACCTGATCTGTGGCAAGACCCGCGCCACCAGCGGCAGCATCCAGTTCGATGGAAAGGAACTGACCAAGATGCGCGAGTACAACATCGTCCGTGCCGGCGTCGGGCGCAAATTCCAGAACCCGTCGATCTACGAAAACCTCACGGTGTTCGAGAACCTGGAGATGTCCTACCCGGCGGGGCGCAAGGTGTTTGGCGCGTTGTTCTTCAAACGCAGTGCCGCAGTGATTGCCCGGGTTGAAGAGGTGGCGCGGGAGATCTTTCTCGGCGAGCTGTTGCAGCAACAGGCCGACCTGCTGTCCCACGGCCAGAAGCAGTGGCTGGAGATCGGCATGCTGCTGATGCAGAACCCTGACCTGTTGATGCTCGATGAACCGGTCGCAGGGATGAGCGTCAACGAGCGCGTACAGACTGCGGAACTGCTCAAGCGCATCAGCCAGGGACGCTCGGTGCTGGTGATCGAACACGACATGGAATTCGTCAAGAGCATCGCCCATAAGGTCACGGTGCTGCACCAGGGCAAGGTCCTGGCCGAGGGCAGCATGGAGTCGGTGCAGAACAACCCGAAAGTCATCGAAGTCTATTTAGGCCATTGAGGAAGCAGGCATGTTCAACGTAGACAAGCTGTCCTGTGGTTACGGCCAGAGCCAGATCCTCCACGACCTCGACCTGGCCGTGGCCAAACGCGAAATCGTCGCCGTGATGGGACGCAACGGTATGGGCAAGACCACGCTGTTCAAGAGCTTGATGGGCATCCTTCCGCAGTGGCGGGGGCAGGTCAGCGTCGATGGCCAGGAAGTCTCGAACCTGGAAACCCACGAGCGGGTGGAGCACGGCATCGCCTATGTGCCTCAAGGGCGGATGATTTTTCCCAGCATGACAGTGTTGGAAAACATTCAGACCGGCCTGCCGGCATCGGCCCGGGGCCAGGTGCCCGAAGACCTTTATGCGTTGTTTCCGGTACTCCACGACATGCGCTCGCGCAAGGGTGGCAACCTTTCAGGCGGGCAACAGCAGCAACTGGCCATTGCCCGGGCGCTGGCGACCAATCCCAAGGTGTTGTTGCTCGATGAACCCACTGAGGGCATCCAGCCGTCGATCATCAAGGACATCGCCCGCACTTTGAAAGAGATCCGCCACCTGCGCGACCTGACCATTGTGGTCTCCGAGCAGGTGCTGTCATTCACCCTGGAAATCGCCGACCGCTTCCTGGTGATCGAGAAGGGTCGCTTCGTGATTGAGGAGACCCGCGACAAGGTCGACGAAGCCACCATCAGTCGCTACCTCTCCGTGTAGGCGCGATCGGGCGGCGCGATGGTTTATAGGCCCCTTTTGTAGCAGCTGGAAAGCCAGCTCAAAGGGGTACGTCATCCAACGTATTGGCCGATTCGTGCCGCCATTCGAGACTGGTTCCAACGCGGTACATCCCTAATGTTCAGGAGCTTCGCCATGACCGATACCTTGATCAAAGTCGACCTCAACCAGCCCGCCACCGAGAACGAACAGATCCACAACCGCTGGCATCCGGACATTCCCATGGCCTGCTGGGTCAAGCCGGGGGATGATTTTATTCTCGAGACCTATGACTGGACCGCCGGCGCGATCAAGAACAACGACGACGCCTCGGATGTGCGTGACGTCGACCTGTCCACCGTGCACTACCTGTCCGGTCCGGTGGGCGTGCGTGGCGCCGAGCCGGGGGATCTGCTGGTGGTCGACCTGCTGGACATCGGCGCCAAGGCCGAATCGATGTGGGGTTTCAACGGTTTCTTCTCGCGGCAGAACGGTGGCGGATTCCTCACGGATCACTTTCCCAGCGCACAGAAAGCCATCTGGGATTTCAAAGGCATGTTCACCAGCTCGCGGCACATTCCCGGGGTCAACTTTGCCGGCCTGATCCACCCCGGATTGATCGGTTGCCTGCCCGACCCGGTAATGCTCGGCGACTGGAACCGCCGCGAGCAGGAGCTGATCGACACCCACCCGACTCGCGTGCCGCCCTTGGCCAACGCGCCGCTGGCCGCCACCGCGCACATGGGCAAGCTCAAGGGCCAGGCCCGGGATGATGCTGCGGCCACCGGCGCACGCACCGTGCCACCGCGCGAACATGGCGGTAACTGCGATATCAAGGACCTGTCCCGGGGCTCGAAGATTTTCTTCCCGGTGTACGTCAAAGGCGCCGGGTTGTCGGTGGGGGATCTGCACTTCAGTCAGGGCGACGGCGAGATCACCTTTTGCGGTGCTATCGAGATGGCCGGCTGGGTGCATATGAAAGTCGAGCTGATCAAGGGCGGCATGGCCAAGTACGGGATCAAGAACCCGGTGTTCAAACCCAGCCCGATTATCCCGACCTACCAGAACTACCTGATCTTTGAAGGTATCTCGGTGGATGAAGCCGGAAAACAGCACTACCTGGACGTCAATATCGCGTATCGCCAGGCCTGTCTGAATGCGATCAACTACTTGACCAAGTTTGGTTATTCGCCCGCCCAAGGCTATGCACTGTTGGGCTCTGCGCCGGTGCAAGGGCATATCAGCGGCGTGGTCGACATCCCCAACGCCTGCGCGACCCTCTGGTTACCCACCGAAATCTTCGAGTTCGACATCAACCCCAACGCCAACGGCCCCATCAAACACCTCGACGGCAGTATCGATCTGCCGATTGCCCCGGACCTGTGAGACACGCCCGAGCTCGATCAATGTCTGGAGAGTGCCATGCCGACTTATGAGTACGAATGCCAAACCTGTGGCTCTTTCACAATGTTGCGGCCCATGGCCCAACGGCACGAGTCGTGCCAGTGCCCGTCTTGTGCGGGCCCAGGAGGGCGGTTGCTGTTGTCTGCGCCGGCACTGACGACGTTGTCGAGCAGTCAACGCCAGGCCATGGCGACCAACGAGCGAAGTGCCCACGTGCCGCAGACGCTTGGCGAGTACCAGCAGAACCGTCGTCATCCCAGTGGGTGCAGTTGTTGCGCACCGAGCAAACCGCTGGCCCCGACCAAAGAGAATCCACAGGGGCTCAAGAGTAAAACCGGCTCCAGACCTTGGATGATCAGCCATTAACAGAGGTAAATTTCATGCGTCATGGTGATATTTCCAGCAGCCCGGACACCGTGGGTGTCGCGGTCGTCAATTACAAAATGCCGCGGCTGCATACAAAAGCCGAGGTCATTGAAAACGCCCGCAAGATTGCCGACATCATCACCGGTATGAAAAGCGGTCTCCCCGGCATGGACCTGGTGGTGTTTCCTGAATACAGCACCATGGGCATCATGTACGACCACGATGAGATGATGGCGACTGCCGCCAGCATTCCAGGCGAAGAGACGGCGATCTTTTCCGCCGCGTGCCGTGCGGCTGACACGTGGGGGGTGTTTTCACTGACCGGTGAGCGGCACGAGGAACATCCCCACAAAGCCCCGTACAACACGTTGGTGTTGATCAATAACCAGGGCGAAATCGTCCAGAAGTACCGCAAGTGCATTCCCTGGTGCCCCATTGAAGGCTGGTATCCGGGTGACCGGACCTATGTCTGCGAGGGTCCCAAGGGCCTGCAAATCAGCTTGATCATTTGTGATGACGGCAACTACCCGGAGATCTGGCGCGACTGTGCAATGAAAGGAGCGGAGTTGATCGTCCGTTGCCAGGGCTATATGTACCCGGCCAAAGAGCAGCAGGTGATGATGTCCAAAAGCATGGCCTGGGCCAATAATTGCTATGTGGCAGTGGCTAATGCGGCAGGCTTCGATGGGGTTTATTCCTACTTTGGTCACTCGGCGATCATTGGCTTCGACGGTCGCACCCTGGGCGAATGCGGTGAAGAGGAAATGGGCATTCAGTACGCACAATTATCCGTTTCGCAAATCCGCGATGCGCGAGCGAACGACCAATCACAGAATCATTTGTTCAAGCTGCTGCATCGCGGTTACACCGGGGTCTACAACTCCGGGGATGGCGACAAGGGAGTGGCTGACTGCCCGTTCGACTTTTACCGCACCTGGGTACTGGACGCGCAGAAAGCCCGGGAAAACGTCGAAAAACTGACCCGTAGCACCGTCGGCGTGGCTCATTGCCCGGTGGGAGAGATTCCCCACGACGGTAAAGAAAAACACGCAGGCTAAACCATGCCTTTCGTGAATGATCGCATCGACCCAAACCACCCACAGCCGAGCCTGACCAGCGCATCACCGGCAGCAGATTTGTTGACCTCACGCTTCGTCTTCAATCCCTCCCAAGTCATGGCGTTGTTGCGCAGTCGAATTGTCGGCCAAGAACAAGCCATGAGCGCGGTCGAGGCGTTGCTGAACGTGGTTAAGGTCGATATTGGTGAGCGTGAGAGACCGTTGACGGTGAGCCTGTTCATGGGGCCGACCGGTGTCGGCAAGACCGAAATCGTCCGTCTGCTGGCACTGGCCATACACGGTCGCGCCGATGCTTTTTGTCGCATCGACATGCACACCTTGGCCCAGGAGCATTACTCGGCGGCGCTCACCGGAGCGCCACCTGGTTATGTGGGGAGTAAAGAGGGCGTCAGTCTGTTCAATAGCGAATTGATTCAAGGTACCTTCAGTCGCCCAGGCATCGTGCTGTTCGATGAATTGGAAAAGGCCAGCAAGGAAGTGGTGCGCAGCTTGTTGGGCATTCTTGAGAACGGCCAACTGACCTTGGCTGGCGGTAGCCGAACGCTGGATTTTCGCAATAGCCTGATCTTCATGACCAGCAACGTTGGAGCCCGGCAAGCGACCACCTACAGGGAACGTTTTTCACGCGGTTGGCGGCGCTGGCTCGGCATCGCCCCGCAAGGTGAGCAGGCTATGTTGGAGCTAGCATTGCATGCCTGGTTCGAACCGGAATTTCTAAACCGTATTGATCGCATCCTGGTTTTCCAACGCATCGAAAGCCAATGGCTGGAAGCGTTGTTGCAGATCGAACTGAACAAACTCAACCAACGGCTCGGTCAGCATCGCCGTACGCTGGTCCTGGACGTTGCGGCAAGCGACTGGTTGTGCCGAAAGCATGACCCACGCTTTGGTGCTCGGGCCCTCACAAGGCGAGTGCGGGTCGAGCTGGAGCCTGCCATCGCTGAGTGTTTGCTGGCTTATCCGCAGGCAATGCAGATGACTGCGACGGTCGAATCAAACAGGCTCACGGTTGTTCCATTGTCGTAAGAGACGGCACCGGATTGCGGTCTGATGCTATAGCCTCGGGAATCGCTGTCGCACTACGCTGGGTGACGATGCGCATCACCCAGCGTGTTGGCTTTTACAGAATGTTCATCGGGTAGCTGATGATCACCCGATGCTCGTCGCTGTCACGCTGGGTGGACACTTCGGTGCGCAGTGAGGCGTGGCGCAAGGCAATACTCAGATCCTTGAGCGGTCCTTGCTGGATCACATAACTCACCGTCAGGTTGCGCTCCCACTCGTTCTTGTCGCCGGTGGGGGTACGGATGTTCGAGCCGCTTTCGTACATGCCCAGGAAACTCAAGCCAGGAACCCCAACCTTGGCGAAATCATAGCCGTAGCGAACCTGCCAGGTAGTTTCTCCGGCGCGCTGGAACTTACCGATCATCGACTCCGTCATGAAGTAGGCGGTAGAACCGTCACCCTGGTTCAACCAGACTGCATCACTGTCGCCGCTGACTTGCTGCAGGCCGGCAGCGAAGGTATGACCGTTCACCAGGTAGGTGAATTGCGCGCTGCTCAGGCGACTGTCGACCTTGCCTTTGGTGACCCCGTCGCCGTAGTAGCCGAAGGTGTAGAAGTCAGGGTCATGACCGTTGGCGCCATCGGAGCGGTTGTCGAAGTGGCGCAGGTCGGTACGCAGGGTGCCGGGGCCGACCTGCCAGTCGTATTTGAGGCCCAGAAAGTTCTGTTTGTAGAAGTCCTGCAGGTTGCCGTAGTAGTACTGCAAGGTCAGGTCTTTGGTTGGCTTGTAGTCCACACCGCCGTAATAGAACTTGTTGACGAACTCGCCCGTCTGCGCGTTGTTTGCACCGGGGATGGACATGCCCATCTGGTTGCTTGAACCGCGACCTTTCACATGCTCCAACTGGCCGAGGATGAAGGTGAAGTTCTCCAGGTCTTTGGACTGGATCTGCCCGCCGTTGAAGGTTTGTTGCAGCATGCGGTCGGTGGACATCACCACCGGCAACATCGGGACCAGGGTGCCGTATTTCAGTTCGGTGTTGGAGAACTTGGCTTTGGCTGTCAGGCCCAGGCTGCCGAACTCATCGACCGCACGGCCATCGCTGTCGGTCGGGAAGATGTTGCCGTTGAAGGCGCTGCTTTCAGGGTTGTAGTGCCGGCCTTTACCGGAGTCGAGGCGGACCCCGAACATGCCAATGGCATCTACGCCGAAGCCGACCGAGCCTTGGGTGTAGCCGGACTGAAAGTTGGCGATGAAACCCTGGCCCCATTCCTGGGTGTAGTTGGGGTCGGCGGCGCCGCTGCGGTTGTCGGCATTACTGAAAAAGTTGCGGGCCAGCACGCTCAGCTTGCTGTCTTCTATCAGGCCTGCGGCAAAACCCTGTTGAGCGATGATCAGGCCACAAATGCCGGCCACTACTTTAGGTGCGCGATTGAAAAGCTCCATCGGAGTCATCCCCATGAGTTGTCGAATGTTGTGAGAGGCAGTCAAAGGCGGCAGTAAAGGTTTTTATTGTTTTTCAGGAGCGACGGTGGCCGGCAAGACGTTCAGCCTCACGGGCGGCAAGCGGTACAGAATGAACAGCGCCAGCACGCCGATGCCGGCGCACAGCAGCAGGCCGACGCCTACCGACTGGGCCAGGGCATCACGGGCCAGGTTCAGCCATTGCGGATGTTCGAGCAGGGCGGCATTGGGGCGTAAAAGGACCTGCGGGTCGGCATACAACGCCAGCCCGTCAGCGTGCCCTTGGGCGATAAAAAGTCGTTGCAGGTTGGTGCTGTAAAGCAGGTTGACCAGCTCGCCCATCGAGGCGGTTCCGAGCAGTCCACCCACCAGTCGCAAGGATTGCGTCAGCGCCGTGGCGATCCCCAGAAACTGCCGCTCGGCGAGGGTCTGGGTGAAGACGGTCAGGTTAAGCAGAATGAAACCCAAGCCAAGACCTGCCAGCAGGATCAAACCGAGCAACAGGTTGAAAGATGCGTCGCGTCCGGCAATGGCAAGGCTGAGGCAAGCCAGCAACAGCGCGACGAACCCTCCCAGCGGCAACCAGTTTGGATTGTGCAGGCGAGTGACGATGCGACTGTTGACGATCGCCCCCAGCGTGATACTCAGTGCCAGTGGGGTGATCAACAGCCCTGCATCCTGCGGCGAGTAGCCATAGCTGCCTTGCAGTAACAACGGCAGATAGAACAGCAGCGAAAACATGATCGCCCCGGCCGCCACCGACAGCAGAAACAGCAGGCGCATGCTCGGTAGTCTGAGCAATGCCGAGGGCAGCAGTGCGTGCTGGCAGCGTCGCTCCCAAAACCACAATGCACCGATTGCAGCCAAGCAGGACAAGCCCAGCGCCACACTCAACATCAGGCTGGAATGCCCCAGCCATTCGACGAACAGTTGCAGGCTTCCCAGCGCCAGGGCAATCAGCAATGCTCCGGGCCAGTCGAGGCTGATTTTTGTCGGTTGTTGAGGGCGGTAGTAAGGCAGGTAGCGCCAGGCGAAGAACAGCGCCAGACAACCCAGCGGCAGATTGAGGTAGAACACCGAGCGCCAGCCAAACGCTCCGGTGAGATAGCCACCCAATCCCGGGCCAATAGCGTTGACCACACTGAACAGGGCACTCAGCAACATTTGCCAGCGCAGGCGTTGTCGGGTGTCGGGAAACAGTTCCGGGATGCAGGCGAACGCCGTGCCGATCAGCATGCCACCCCCGACACCCTGCAAGGCGCGGCCGATCACCAGCAACAGCATGCCACTGGCCAACGCGCAGGCCAGTGACGCCAGGGTGAAGATCAGCGTGGCGGCGATCACGAAGGGCTTGCGCCCGTAGTAATCCCCTAATCGACCGAAGATCGGGATAGTGACGATTGATGCCAGCATGTAGCCCGTGGCAACCCAGGCGTAGAGCTCGAAGCCCTTGAGCTCGGCGACGATGCTTGGCAAGGCGTTGCCGATCACCGTCTGGTCGAGCGCCGAGAGCATCAGCACCAACGAGATGCCGAGCATCGCCAGCAGGGCCTGTTTGAAGCTCAGGGGAGGGTGGGTCGCCACGGCCATCGTCGGTCCTCAGCTCAACGCTGCAACGGCAGCAGCAATGCGCGAGCAACCTTCGTCGAGGGTCTTGATGTCGGTGGCAATCGACATCCGGAAGAACGGTGCCAGGCCATACGCGGTACCAGCCACCACCGCCACACCTTGGCTTTCCAGCAGGTACATGACCACGTCGTAATCGGTGTCCAGGCGCTTGCCTTGAGGGGTTGATTTGCCCAGCAACCCGGAGCAGTTCACATAGAGATAGAACGCGCCATCGGGTTTGCGGCAACTCAGGCCATCGATGGCGTTGAGCAGGTCCAGGCAGCGATCCCGACGTTGCTGGTAAACCGCCACGCTGTACTTGACGAAAGTCTGGTCGCCATTGAGCGCTTCGACCGCGGCGGCCTGGCTGACCGAGCAAGCGTTGCTGGTCGATTGCGATTGCAGGGTCGCCATGGCGCCGATCAGGTCGGCCGGGCCAGCCGCGTAGCCGATTCGCCAACCGGTCATGGCATAGGTCTTGGACACACCGTTGACCACCAGGGTGCGCTCGATCAACGCCGGCTCGACGGCAAGGATGTGCGGATTGGCCAGGCCTTCGTAGCGGATGTGTTCGTAGATGTCGTCGGTCATCAGCAACACTTGCGGATAGTCGAGCAGCACATCGGCCAGGGCGCGCAGTTCGGCAGCGCTGTAGCTGGCGCCGGTCGGGTTGCTCGGTGAATTGAGCAGCAGCCAGCGAGTACGCTCGGTGATCGCGCCGCGCAGTTGCTCCGGGGTCAGCTTGAAAGCGTGCTCTTCCGGGCAGGCGAGGGTGACCGGTTCACCTTCGCAGGCCAGCACCATATCCGGGTACGACACCCAGTACGGTGCCGGAATCAGCACTTCATCGCCCGCGCCAAGGGTGGCGGCGAAGGCATTGAAGATCGCACTCTTCGCGCCGCTGGTGACCAGGATTTGATTCGCCGCGTAAGTCAGGCCGTTTTCCCGTGCCAGCTTGCCGACGATGGCCTGCCGCAGTTCCGGGGTTCCGGCATTTTGCGTGTAACGGGTTTCGCCACGTTCGATGGCGGCGTTGGCCGCTTGCCGAATGTTCGCCGGAGTATCGAAATCCGGCTCGCCGACCACCAGATTGATGATGGATTTGCCCTGCCGGCGAAGTTCGTTTGCACGGTCGGAAGCGGCGCTGCTTGGGGACGGCTTGATGCGTAGCACACGGGCGGCGATGCGGGAGGCGGTCACGTGTCGTTCCTCGTTGATGACGTTGACGAGGCCCTACAGTACGAGTCGCTACACGGGCAGCCATAAGATGAGATCGTTCTGGTCGGATAGGCATCGCTTATGGTTGGAACTGAACAGCCGTTGCACCAAGGCGGTGCGATCAAGCCTGGCTGCCCGTGGCGGGTGTCATTCACGGCCACTACGATCCAGCCATAGCAAAGGCTTATGGTTCGGGTCTTGCCGTTAACCCCGCGCGCGACGTGTCGGGGCTGGCCTGGCTCTTGCTAAAGCCTATGGGCTGTCTTCCTTTTTCGAGCAAGAGCACCGCCACCGTGAACCTGCGCCGTTTGAAGTATTTCGTGAAACTCGTCGATATCGGCAGCATGACCCAGGCCGCTGACGTGCTGCATGTCGCGCAACCGGCACTCAGTCAGCAACTGGCCACGCTGGAAGCGGAGCTGCAGCAACAATTGCTGATTCGGACCAAGCGCGGCGTTACCCCGACTGAAGCAGGCAAGGTGCTCTATGGGCATGCCCAGATCATTCTGCGTCAATGCGAACAGGCGCAGAGTGACATCAATGCCACGGGGCAGGCGTTGTCCGGGCAGGTCTCGGTCGGCCTGGCGCCAGGCACTGCGGCATCGACGCTGTCACTGCCGCTGCTGCGCAGGGTGCGCGAACGCCATCCGGGCATTCTGCTGTACCTCAACGAAAACTTCGGCACCACCTTGAGCGAGTTGATCATGAACGGCCGGATGGACATGGCCGTGCTCTATGGCGGGCGCGAAGTCCATGGCTTGAGCTTCGTCTCGCTGCTGCGCGAGCACCTCTATCTGGTGAGTGCCGATCCTTCGATCAGCTCTCTCGAAGAGATCCCACTGGCCGAACTGGCGGACATGGACATGCTCCTGCCGCGTCCCTACAACGTCATGCGGCGACTGGCGGATGAAGCTTTCCAGCGCATTGGCCTGAGCGCGCGGGTGGTGGCGGAAATCGAATCATCGATCACGTTGACCGCCGCCGTCGCCGAGCACTTTGGCTCGACCATCCTGCCCGAATCCTCGGCGCGGGTGATGGTCGCGGCCACGTCGGTGCACATGTGCCGAATTGTCGAGCCTGAAATCGAGGCGCCCCTGGCGCTGTGTCTGTCCGGGCATCTGCCGCTGTCGGTGCCGGCTCAAGCGGTCAAGGCAATCCTGCTGGAACTGGTCGCGGAGATGCGCGGCAGCTTGATCTGAACGGTCATAAGGACGGCTTATCACCCCAAAGCCAAAGCGTCTTGGTCGCCGCTGGAAGGGCTCGCTACATTGACCCCATCCACTTAAGACATGCTCGACAGGCAGGGGCTCACGCATGGATTCAGAACGCATCAAGGGGTTGATCGATTTGCTCGCCGAATCCGATCTGCTCGAACTGAGTCTGACTGAAGGCGACAGTACGATTCGCCTTTTCAAACAGGCAGGGAAGGTCGTGACGACCGAGTCGACGGCAGAGCCTTGGCCGACACCGACCGCGGATTTGCCCAAACCAGGCACCCTGGCGATGGCCGCCACCGAGATCAGGGCCAGCCTGTATGGCGTCCTGCACCTGACGCCCGCAGCAGGAGAGGCACCGTTTGTCGCGGTCGGCGATCAGGTCGAACCAGGGCAAACCCTGGCGGTCCTCGAAGCGATGAAAATGTTCCATCCGGTCAAGGCAAAAATCGGCGGTCGGGTCACCGCGATCCTTGCCCACAGTGGCGACGAAGTCGAAGCCGGACAGTCGCTGTTCCGTCTCGACTGATCCCAAGCCCATCCTCTTTCAGGTGAATTCAATGTTCGACAAAGTGCTGATCGCCAACCGTGGCGAAATCGCCCTGCGCATTCAGCGAGCCTGCCATGGCCTGGGGATACAAACCGTGGTCGTGCACTCTGAGGCTGATCGTCACGCCCAGTATGTGCAAAGCGCTGACCAGGCCCTGTGCATCGGACCGGCGTCACCGAGCCAGAGTTATCTGAACCAGACGGCGCTGCTGTTCGCGGCCAAGGTCAGCGGCGCTCAGGCGATTCATCCGGGTTACGGTTTTCTGTCAGAGAACGCCGGGTTCGCCGAGCGTATAGAAAACGCAGGACTGACTTTCATCGGCCCTGGCGCGGCGTGCATTCGCACGATGGGCGACAAGGTCGCGGCCAAACGGGCGATGCGTGAAGCCGGTGTTCCCTGCGTCCCCGGACCGGATTCAGTGATGCCCACCGACGATGCGAGCATCCTCGCCATCGCTCGGGAAATCGGTTACCCGGTTATCGTCAAGGCGGCCGGCGGTGGCGGTGGTCGCGGCATGCGCGTGGTGAAAGAAGAGGGCGAACTGCTCGATGCCATCGCCCTGACCCGCGAAGAAGCACGGCTGGCCTTCGGCAATCCGGAACTCTACATCGAGAAGTTCCTTGGCCATCCACGGCACGTGGAAATCCAGGTGTTGTGCGATGCCCATGGGCATGCGATCTGGCTGGGTTGCCGCGATTGTTCGTTGCAGCGCCGGCACCAGAAAGTCCTGGAAGAAGCGCCGGCCCCCGGGATCGATCCGGAACTGATCGCCAGGGTCGGTGAACGTTGTGCCGCCGCGTGCCGACAGATCGGCTATCGCGGCGTCGGCACCTTCGAATTTTTGTACGAGGACGGCGCGTTCTTCTTCATCGAGATGAACACCCGGCTGCAAGTCGAACACCCGGTGACGGAGATGACCACTGGCATCGATATTGTCCAACAGCAATTGCGCATGGCCCGTGGCGAAGTGCTGGAGCTGCGCCAGCAAGACGTCCAGCTCAATGGCCACTCACTGGAATGCCGGATCAACGCTGAAGACCCGATCACCTTTATGCCCACGCCGGGGTTGATCCAGCGCTGGGAAGTTCCCGGTGGCTTCGGTGTGCGGGTCGACTCCCACGTCACCACCGGGTATCGGGTGCCACCGTATTACGACTCGATGGTGGCCAAGGTCATTACCCACGGCGCGACGCGCGATGAGGCCATGGCCCGCATGCGCCTGGCCTTGAGTGAGCTGGTGGTGGAGGGCATCTCGACCAATGTTCCCTTGCACCGGGACATTCTTGACGACCCGGCCTTCTGTGCTGGCGGCGTGGACATTCATCACCTGGAGCGCTGGTTGCAACAACGGAGTACGACATGAACACAGCATCTGTATCGCCGCGTCCGCACATCAGCCTGCTGGGGTCCACGGCCTTGCTATTCGAGGCGCCGGGCGAACTCGATCTAGCGCCGCAACAACGCATTTGGAGCTTGGCTTTGCAGGCCGGGGAGTGGGCCGAGATCCATGAAGCGGTTCCGGGCATGAACAACCTGATGCTGACTTTCATCAAGCCGCCACGCGACATCAATGGGTTGTGCGAGCGATTGCAGGAGGCGTGGGAGGCCAGTCGGCCATTGCCACTGGAAGGTCGAATCGTTGAATTGCCGGTGGTCTACGGTGGCGAGTTCGGCCCGCACATCAATGATGTGGTGGCGCACACCGGGCTGGACATCGAGACCATCGCCAATCTGCATTGCGAGCCGTTGTACCCGGTATATGCCTTGGGCAGCCATCCCGGTTACTGCTACCTCGGCGGCATGGATTCGCGCCTGGCCACGCCACGACGCCAAGTGCCGGTGATCAGCATAGCCGCCGGCTCGGTATCGATTGGCGGGGTGCAGACCGGCGTCTCCGCCTCCGCCGGCCCCAGTGGCTGGAACACCATCGGCCGCACCGAGATGGTGTTTTTTGACCCGACTCAAAACCCTCCGGCGATGCTCAGGCCGGGCGACATGTTGCGCTTGCGCATCGAGAGGATCATTCGATGATCGAGATTTTATCGGCCACCGCCCTGGCCACGGTGCAGGACTTCGGCCGCTTTGGCAGCCTCGGTTACGGGGTGGGAACCTCCGGTGCGATGGACCATTTGGCGCTGGCGTTGGGCAATCTGCTGCTGGGCAATCCCGAGGGCGCAGCGGCCATCGAAATCCCGCTGTTCCCATTCGATGTGCGGTTTGTTCAAGACTGCGCCTTTGCGGTGACCGGCGCGGCTTGCGAGGCCTCCCTCGACGGCCAGCCATTGCCGCCATCCTGGGTGACGCAGGCGCGGGAAGGCCAGGTGTTGAACCTCGGCTTTCCGACCTCCGGCAGCCGCGCTTATCTATGCCTGGCTGGCGGTGTCGACGTGCCGCAGGTGCTGGGTTCGCGCAGCACTCAATTACGCGGTGAATTCGGAGGCCTACAGGGGCGAGCCTTGCAGCAGGGCGACCGGGTTGCAGCGCTGCGTCCAGGCCTGAGTGCACTGCCTACGGATTTCGGCGTCGTGTCCCCGAATCAGGCGCTGGCGTTGCAACTCGATGGATTACCGGCCATGCGCGTCCTGCCTGCGGCCGAATACGAGTGTTTTCTGGACGAATCCCGTGTGGCGTTCTGGGCGGGCGAGTGGAAGGTCACGACCCAGAGCAACCGCTACGGCTACCGGCTCGAAGGCGCGCCGATCTTGCCCAAGGTGCCGATGGAAGTCCGTTCCCACGGCATCGTCCCCGGCGTGATTCAGGTGCCCCACGGTGGCCAGCCGATCATTCAGATGCGTGACGCGCAACCGAGCGGCGGTTACCCGAAATTCGGCACGGTGATCGAGGCCGATCTGTGGCGCTTGGGTCAGGCGCCGATTGGCAGCAAGGTGCGGTTTATCGAGTGCAGCTATGCCGAAGCCGTTGCGGCCTTGGAAGATAATTCGCGCTATCTCGCGGAGGTCAGCCGCTTGGTCGATCTTCACGGGATGGCCTCGCGTTAAGGACATTCGACCATGACAAATCAGGAAATCCGCCAGTTGGCGGTGTGGCTCAAGGAGACCCACCTGGCCGGCGCAGAAATCCGCCGTCCGGGGCTGCGTCTACTGCTCAAGCGCTGCGTCGACGAGGTGGTAGCGCCCATTCAAATCGCAACACCCATGGCGCCAAAGGTTACAGATGAATTGTTGTTGAAGAGCCCCGGCCTGGGCCAGTTGTTGCTAACGCATCCGCAACAGAACGAGGTGCTGGTATCGGTCGGCAGTCGAGTGGAGCAAGGGCAACTGGTGGCGTTGTTGCAAGTCGGCGATCTGCTGTTGCCGGTCCGCAGCCAGAAGACCGGACGGCTGGCTGCGGTGTTGACGGCGTGTGGCACGACCGTCGGTTATGGAGAGGCTTTCATGCGCCTGGATGCGGCATGACGAGCGAGGGCAAGTGATGAAAATCGATTTGAACGCTGACCTGGGCGAGGGTTTCGGTCCGTGGCGCATGGGGGAAGATGAAGCGTTGATGAGCCTGATCTCATCGGCCAACGTGGCGTGTGGTTTCCATGCCGGCGACCCGCTGATCATGGACAACACCGTGCGTCTGGCGAAGGCCGGGGGCATCGATCTGGGGGCTCATGTGGGCTTCCCCGATTTGATGGGCTTCGGCCGGCGGCAGATGAACATCGAGCTCAAGGAGCTGGCGACCTATGTGGTTTATCAGCTTGGCGCGCTGGCCGGGATGGCGGCGGTCAATGGCCATCGTATGACCCACATGAGCTTTCACGGCGCGCTGGGCAATATGGTCGCAGCCGACGCGGCACTGGCTGAGCCCCTGGTCCGTGCGGTGGAGGCGTTCGATCCGACGCTGATTATCAGCTCATCGAGCAGTCGGGCCATCGAAAACGCTGCTGACAAATGTGGGTTGCGGGTCGCCACCACGTTTCTGGCCGACCGCGCCTATGACGATGACTGCCTGCTGGTGCCGCGCAAGGTGCCGGGCTCGGTGATCAAGGAACCGGCAGACGTGCTGCAGCGGGTTCGACAGTTGCTGGAGGAGGGTACCGTGACCACACTCAACGGCAAGCA
The DNA here is from genome assembly GCF_019956035.1 of Pseudomonas sp. A-RE-22. Lineage (NCBI taxonomy): Bacteria > Pseudomonadati > Pseudomonadota > Gammaproteobacteria > Pseudomonadales > Pseudomonadaceae > Pseudomonas > Pseudomonas sp. A-RE-22. Next base: position 22,744 of record NZ_JAHBCZ010000034.1, on the reverse strand, counting down.
CATCGCGGTGACGGCGCATTCGATCCTGTTGCACGGCGATACGCCTGGCGCCGTCGAACTGGCCCGCACCATCCGTCGAGAAATCGAGCTGGCGGGTGGTTGCATCACACCCATTTCGCAGCTGTTGGCGTAACGGTTGCACGGTCATAAGCAGGGCTTATTGCCACACAGTCATTCCGTCTTGGTCCACGGCTTCAGGGCTGGATAGAGTCGAAGTCATCGCGATCACCGAGTGATCCGCACACGTAATACGAGGACAACTTCATGCCATTTTCAGATTACAAAACCGCGCTGGTGACCGGTGCTTCTTCCGGGATCGGCGCCGCCGTCGTCGAACGCCTGTGTCAGGAAGGCGTGCAGGTACACGCATTGGCCCGCAGCGCCGACAAGCTGCAAGAACTGGCGGCCAAGACCGGCTGTATCGCGCACGCCATCGATGTCACTGACCTGGCCGGGCTGACCCGTTTGTTCGAAACCCAGCAGTTCGACATTCTGGTGAACAACGCCGGTGTCGATAAACCGGGCTCGATTCTCAAGGCGGACGCCGAAGGCATCGACTTGCTGATCGACGTCAACCTGCGGGCGGTCCTGCACCTGGCACGCCTGGCGCTGCCGGGGATGGTCGAGCGTGATTGCGGCCATATCATCAACATCAGTTCGATTGCCGGCGCATACAACTTCGGCGGCAACTCCACGTACCACGCGACGAAAGCCGCCGTGAGCATGCTCTCGCGGCAACTGCGTATCGACGCCTTCGGCAAGCGGGTGCGGGTCACCGAGATCTGCCCGGGCCGCGTGGCCACCGACATTTTTGCCCATGTCCATGGCGACTCCGAAGAGACCTACAAGCGCTTCGTCGAAGGCTTCGAGCTGCCCCAGGCCAAGGACATCGCCGATGCCATCGCGTTTGCCATCGCCGCCCCGGTTGCGGTGAACGTCGGGCACATGGAAATCACCCCGACCCTGCAAGTGCCCGGCGGTCTGTCCACGGCTCGCCCACAGGATTACCAGGGCTGAGATTTCCTGGCAACGGACGCCCCCCAGAAGAACGGATCAATCCGTCACGCGGTACTCACGTCATGGCTCGCCAGACGCTTATCAATTCTGCCCTAGCCCAATGCCCGTAGGGATTGATCATGAAGCATGACTTCGATTTGGCCGCGGTTCTGCAAGGCGAATATGCCGAGCTGATCGTCAAGGGCATCGAAACGACTCTACAACTGGCGCTGTTCGCCTGGCTGCTGGCAATGGCCCTGGCGCTGTTGCTGGTGACCGTTCGCCTGACCGGCGACAAGCTCGCTGATCGTCTGGTGGCCGGTTACGTGTCTTATCACCGCAACGTGCCGACGCTGGTGCAATTGATGCTGTGGTACTTCGGTGTGCCGACGCTGCTGAGCGAATCCACTCAGTTGTGGCTGGCCAACTACAGCACTGAATACCTGTTCTCGGTGATTGCCTTGGGGTTGTGTCAGGCCGCGTATTTTTGTGAAGACATCCGCAGTGGCTTGCGTGCCATTCCGGCGGGGCAGACCGAAGCATCCCGAGCACTGGGGCTGGGTTATGTGCGTTCGATGCGCTACGTGATCCTGCCGCAGAGCGTGCGTAATTGCCTGCCCTCGCTGATCAACCACACCGTGCTGTTGTTCAAGAACACCAGCCTGGCCATGGCCATCGGCGTGGTCGAACTGACCTACGCCACCCGCGAAGTCGAGAATTACACCTTCCGCACGTTCGAGTCCTACCTGGTTGCCACGGTGTTCTACCTGGTCTTTTCACTGCTGTTGATGGGGCTCGGCGCATTGTTGGCGCGGCGCTTCAACAAAGCGCTGGCGAGGTAGATGAGCATGTTCGATCTTTTCTCGATTGTGCAAAACAACTGGACGCTGTTCCTGATCGGCCAATACCCGCATGGCCCCTTGGGCGGTTTGGCCAGCACCTTGATCCTGGCGGCGCTGGCACTGTTGTTGGCATTCCCGTTCGGTTTGCTGCTGGCGCTGGCACGGGTTTCGCCGTGGAAGGGCCTGCGTTGGACGGCCACGGTGTGGGTCTATGTACTACGCGGTATTCCGCTGCTGATGGTGATTTTCTGGACCTACTTCCTGGTGCCGTTGTTGATCGGCCACAACATCACCGGGTTCGTGACCATGCTCTGCACGTTGGTGATTTACCAGAGCGCCTACCTGTGCGAAATCATTCGTGGCGGCATTCAGGCGCTGCCGGCGGGTCAGTACGAAGCGTCCCGGGCACTGGGTCTTGGTTACCTGCGTACGACGATCTGGGTGATCCTGCCGCAAGCCCTCTACAACGCGCTGCCGAGCCTGATCAGCCAATTCATCTCGATCATCAAGGAAACCTCGCTGGGCTACGTGATCAACGTCCAGGAAGTGACCTTCGCTGCCAACCAGGTCAATAACCAGCTACTGACCAAGCCGTTCCAGGTGTTTTTTATCCTGGCGATCATCTACTACCTGCTCTGTTTTGGCCTGACCCATCTGGCCGGCTGGGTGGAGCGCCGTATCGCTCGCAAGCGTCTGGGCAACGGTGGTCCGGCCGTGGCTGCCGACCCCTTGCTGGCCATCGATAATTGAAGAGGGTTGCGTCCATGCATCCAATGATCATGTTTTCGAACATCAACAAATGGTACGGCGAGTACCACGCACTGACCGACATCACCGCCGAGGTGAAACCCGGCGAGGTGGTGGTGTTGTGTGGTCCGTCAGGGTCCGGCAAGTCGACGCTGATCCGCACGGTCAACCGCCTGGAAGACATTCAGAAGGGCCAGATCCTGTTCGACGGTCAGGACGTGCATGGCACTGACGCGCACATCAACCGGCTGCGCAGTCGGGTGGGTTTCGTGTTCCAGAGTTTCAACCTTTTTCCGCACCTGTCGGTGTTGGAAAACATCACTTTGGCGCCGAGCAAAATTCGCGGTCTGAAAGGCTCGGCCGCGAAGCAGCAGGCCATGACATTGCTTGAACGGGTAGGGCTGGCGCACAAGGCTGGCGCCTATCCGGCGCAGTTGTCCGGCGGTCAACAGCAACGGGTGGCGATTGCTCGGGCACTGGCGATGGAGCCGCCGGTAATGCTGTTCGATGAACCCACCAGTGCACTCGACCCGGAAATGGTCGGGGAGGTGCTGAACGTCATGAAGAGTTTGGCCAAGGATGGAATGACCATGATGTGCGTGACTCACGAGATGAATTTTGCCCGTGAAGTGGCTGACACCATCTGGTTCATGGACGCGGGTCAGATTCTGGAGAAGAGCACGCCCGAGAGCTTCTTCAACCAACCCTCGCACCCCCGAGCGCAACGATTTATCGCCGATCTGCGCGCCCATTGAGCCACAGCGGTTTTGTTACCTCTGCCATCAGACTTTTCAATCCCAGGAGTTTTTCCATGCGTATGAAGCATCTGTTTGTCACGCTGGCGTTAGGTCCTTTGGCTGTTGCGGTTGCCCAGGCCGATCAATTGAGCGACATCATGGCCAAGAAGTCCATGAGCTGCGGTGTGTATGCTGACGTGCCGCCTTTTTCCGCACCCGATCCGAAAACCCGCGAACTGGTGGGGATGGACGTCGATTTGTGCAAGGCCCTGGCCAAGACAATGGGGGTGGAACTGGAGCTCAAACCGCTGTCTGTTGAAGCACGGATTCCTGAAGTGAAGATGGGCCGCGTCGATGTGATCTTCGCCAACCTGGCCTACACCAAGACCCGCGCCGAACAGATCCAGTTCAGCGATCCGTACTACATCGCCAAGGAAACCCTGGTGGTGCGCGCGGTCAACGCCGGTCAACCGAAAAGCTTCTTCAAGGACAAGCGCATCAGCTCCACCAAAGGCTCGACGTCCGAGCAGTCGATCCGTATCGCCGGGGCCACGCCGGTAACATTCCAGGACACCGGCTCGGCCTATATGGCCTTGCAGCAAAACAAGGTCGTGGGCCTGGTGACCAACACCATGACCGCTTTGAAACTGGTCAATCAAGCCAAGGCCAGTGGCGTGGAACTGGCGCTTGCCAAGGAGCCGATGGCGCTCGAACCGATTGGCGCGGGCATGCGCAGGGATGAGCCAGCATTCCTCGCCAAGGTCAACGAGTCATTGGCGGCAATGGAAACAGCCGGGGAGATCGACGCGATCTGGGATCGCTGGATCGGCCCGAACACCGAGTACAAAATGGTTCGCGAGGATAAAGTGCAGAGCCTCAGCGGCTTGAAGTTCGATCCTTTGCCTTAAACCCGATACACCGTCATTGCCGAGCAATGACGAAAAAGCCCGGCGAGCGTTCTGCGTCGGGCTTTTTCATGTCTGCGGTTTTCGCTTTTGAGAGTTAAAACTGGATCTTACTGGCGCAGTTGTCTTGGGGATGCGTTCAACAGGCGGCGCATAAGTCGCCGCAGGGCCGTGGCATCCTGGTATCCCACCTGCTCGGCGATGGATTCAACGGAGTGTCTGCTGGTTTCCAGTAGCACGCGGGCCCTGTTCAGCTGCACACGCTGGATCAAATATTGGGTTGAAAGGCCGGTTGCTTTTCGAAGGTGCCGGGACAGCGTTCGCTCAGACATGCCCACGTACGCCGCAAGGCTCGGAACGCTGGGAGGATGGGGCAGACAGGCTTCTATATAGGCGGTGAGGTTGGCGACCAGTGTATTACCCCGGGCCATGATCGCTGGGTTGATGAATGGGGATTGCAACGGCTGCATGGCCACCGCGATGCGGGTGGATTACGACAAGCACCGATGCCCCTACATTGGCCTGCGGTTTGACTGGTGGCTGGTGGGCACGTCCAAGGGAAAGCTGATCCCATTCTTGCTTATCGACGCGCCGTTTTCATTAGTGGTCGATACCGTATTCTTCCCCTTCGAATACCGGTACAGCTGCAACCTCTAAGCGACAGAGATTTTTACGTATCGGGGGATTTGTGGTTACTGTTGGCGTTGGTTCGCGGCCAGGCCCGTCCGCGAACCCGGATTCAGGCATAGCGCTTTTCTAAAGTAGAGGGAACCTCATGAAAGCCGTAGTTTACGAAGCCTTTTCCCAACCCCCACGTTTGATGACGGTCGAAGACCCAACGCCTGAGCCTCATGGTGTCGTGGTTCAAGTGCTGGGCACGGGCGTATGCCGAAGCGACTGGCATGGCTGGAAAGGTCATGATCCTGACATCCGGCTGCCCCACGTGCCCGGTCACGAATTGGCAGGGATCGTGGCGGAGGTGGGGCGGGATGTCACTCGGTGGAAGGTGGGCGATCGCGTCACCGTGCCTTTTGTCGGTGGCTGTGGGGGGTGCCCGGAATGCAATAGCGGCAACCAGCAGGTGTGCCACAGCCAGTTTCAGCCGGGCTTCACCCATTGGGGCTCTTTCGCTGAGTATGTGGGGATTCACAAGGCGGATTTGAACCTGGTCGCGCTGTCTGAAAACATGGATTTCGCCACGGCGGCGAGCCTGGGCTGTCGGTTCGTCACCTCGTTCCGCGCGGTTGTCGATCAAGGCAAGGTTTCGGCGGGCCAGTGGGTGGCGGTTCATGGCTGTGGCGGGGTGGGGTTGTCCGCGGTGATGATCGCCAACGCTATCGGGGCGAACGTTATCGCCATCGATATCTCCGACGATAAGCTCAAGCTTGCCCAGTCGCTCGGTGCTGTCGCGACAGTCAACGCACGCCGAGTGGCGGATGTCACCGGGGCAGTGCTCGAGATTACGAAGGGCGGCGCTCACGTTTCGCTGGATGCCCTGGGCCATCCAACGACCTGCTTCAACTCCATCAATAATCTGAGACGGCGCGGCAGGCATGTGCAGGTCGGTTTGATGCTGGCCGACCACAGCACGCCGGCAATCCCCATGAGCAAGGTCATAGCCTACGAGCTGGAGATCTGTGGCAGCCATGGCATGCAGGCCCACCGTTACGGCGCGATGATGGAGATGATCACGTCCGGCAAACTGGCGCCTGAAAAACTGGTCGGCAAGACCATCAGCCTCGAACAATCCATTGATGCGCTCATGAACATGGATCGGTTTGACACGGCAGGGGTGACGGTCGTGACGCAGTTCTAGGCGTTCGCCGTCGGCTGGCCGAGCGATTCCCGATAATGCGCTTCGTCGACCTCGGTCAGGGTTGCATAACCGTCGTAGTGATAGATGCGATGTTGGTCACGGGCGTAGCGCTCATTCAGGAATTGGAGGGTCGTCAGGTCGATCCGCTTGGCGCTCAGCGGGCGTCGGTGGCAGAACAACTTGCGCGTGCCCAGTTGCAGGAAGTCGGGATGGGGCACGCGGACTTCATCGGGGGTGAACGCCACATCCAGCGGCTTGCCTTCCGAGAAGATCAGGGTAGGGCTGATGGCATAAGTGCCGAGAATGCGGGTATCCGAGGGATGTAGCCGCTTTTTCGCCTCGCCGTAGTAATACACCGAATCCCGATCCTTGGCCCAACCATGACCGCAGGACTCGAACGTGGCCGCTTGCGCCTTACGAATCGGCTCCGGGGGATGGTAAAAAATCCGGTGACAGAACACCGTCTTACCGTCAGTCAGGTAGGGCGCACCCAGTGAGCGGAAATGCTCCGCGGGCTCCTGGGAAAACCGTTCAGGCACCTCGGATTCGGCGTTATGAAACGGGATCAGATACAAGCCCTGGGCATCGCCGCACAAGTGCGTGTCCAGCAGTTTGAAACTCGCCGCGTCCAGTCCGTTGATCACGCGTCCATGGAAATACACTTGGCGGCCCAGCTCGAAACCCTGCCCGATGGCACGCAAGGGCAGGGTTTCTGCAGGCGTTTGCGATGCTTCAGGCAAGGCCGCCTGTAGACGGTGCCACCAATATCCCTCCAACTGCGGATGGGCCTTGAAGTAAGGAGCCCACGCTCCTTGCATGGCCGCATCAATGATCCCGCCTGAGCCCAGCGGGCCGTGCTTGTCACCGACCAGCACGGGCGAGTAATCCTGGTCATTGCGATAGAGCTGGGTTACTACGAAGCTTTCCACGTCGACATCAAGGCGTTTCTGGCGCCTGTAGACGTGCTGATGATCACGGTAATAGTCGAACCCCAAGTGGCGAAAGCTCGGACCGTGGGCATCACGCAAGCGGGTTCCGGCGGCGTAGACGAATGTGTCGTCCACGGCAAAATAATCATGCTCGCGTTCGCTGGCGCTGACCACGCGGCCGCACTCATCAAACACTGGCTGCCAGCATTTGAGCAGGTGGAAATCGCCAACGTAGCGAATGCTCTTGCCGGTCAGGTAATAGGCGCGGTGTCGGTCTTTGGCGTAGCGCTCGTTAAGCACGCTGAAGGTCGCCAGGTCGGCATTGTCGATGCGGTAGAAGTATTCATATGAAATGCTCGAACCTTGCTGCGCTTGCACGATGATCGACTGCCCATCGGTGCCCCAGCGATGGGCGAGCATCTGGAAGGCGTCCGGGTTTGCGATCGGCAGCGGCGTGCCGTCCTTCTGGTGCAGGGGCTTGAAGCCCTTGTAGACCTGATCGTTGATCACTCGATAGGACGAGTGGTTGCAATACCGCACTCGCGCCGTGGCATTGGCGATAAATAGCCCTTGCAGGAAGAGATGCACACCATCGCTGAACAGGGCAGACGCTGACTTCACCGAGGCTGGCGACGCCGGCAACAGGGCCAGGCTGTCGGGGCGTGCCTCGGGGATTTGGGTGATCGCGTAGTCGCCTAACCAATAGGCGCCGGTTGCGTCACGCCAGTACTGGTGGCCGAGGCTTTCCAGGCCCTTGTCGAAACGAAACGGCAGGGCCTGCAGCACGTGATAGCCATGGCGCTCCCGGTAGACTGGAAGCAGGTAGTAATCGCGCAGCGTGTCGCGCAAGATCCAAGGGTTGCGTCGATGTCGCCAAACCGGCTGATCCGCCAGCAAGGGCGAGGGCGGATAGTGCCCGGCGCTGGCAGATTGTGCTAACTCGTCGGGTCGTGCGCCTTGAGGGTTGAGCATGATGTACACATCAGGCACTTGCCCGTCGCCCAGCAGCACACCGTCGACGAAGGCGAAACCTTGATGCCATTCAAGCTGCAGCAGCTCCCAGTCAGCCTTATCCGTCCCTGTGATTGTCATGTTATTGCGATCTGCTCTCCAGGGAGGTGGAACACCAAGCCAATGGTCGCCGCCGCCACGCTCAGAAAATGAACTTGAACAGCGCAATCACCACGATCAAGCCAATCAGGAAAATGATGCCTACGGTACCGCCAAGGAATTTCAACATAAGAACGCTCTCATCGGATGGGATTAATCGTCTAGACCGCTACCGATAACGCTCGTTTCGTTGAATATTCATTCGTGGTGATCAATGAACTGCAAAGGACCTTGGCACCGGCACATGCTCGAATTTTGAAATGGTCTTGATCCAGTAACGGCGATAGTCCGTCTGGTCCGGCGCCAGCGGTTTGTGGCTCGACCATGGATGCTCCGCCTTCAGGCTGGCGCGGTACGCTTCCCATTCTTTCTGCTCAGCCACTTCCCGGGCTTTGCTCCGGTCGTCAAACCAGCCCAGGACATAAGCTTCGCCCTGATCCGTGCCGTGCGCTATTAGCAAATAAATCTCTGTCATGACTGGCCTACCGTTTTGTCCTGTGCCCCAGTCGCGGGGTCTTATCCTGGGTATCGGCCGCTATTTGCCGTTTTTGAGATTGATTGCAGAAAAACGCTGAGCCCAAAGGTGCGCCTGACGAAATTGATGAACAGTCGAGCGGTCGCTTTGGCTGGCGAGCGCTTGCACGACGGTTTTACGCAGATCAGTGCCTTCATCCACGATCCAGACGCCCGTTTCCCGGTCGCGCAGGGCCATTTCACCGAAGCGACTGGAAATGACGGGCAGGCCGAGGGCGCGGTATTCGTAGTATTTGATCGGATCGACCGAGGCGGTCAGGCGGTTGAGCTTGAACGGGATCAAGCCCACCGAAAACGTTGCCATGGCTGCGATTGCACTGGCGTGGGAGCATTCGGCGAGCAGCTCGATATTGGCGGGCAATATGCTGGGCGACGGTGTGAAGAGGGGACCGATCAGCCGGATGCGGTTTCCAGGATTGGCCTGCGCCAGCGCGATGACCAGATCCCAATCGAACCAACGCCCCAGCGTGCCAACGTAGCCAAGTACCTGTTGTTTGGCACCGAGGTCCAGGCTTTCGACCGGCGCCAGTGCGTGCATGTCACAGGCGTTGAGGGCCAGCGCTACCTGGTCGGTCATGCCCAGGAGTTTGTCGCGAAGCGGGTTGGAGGATGCCAGTACTGTGTCCACCCGTCGAATGAGCTGCGCCTGGCGACGCTCCATGGATCTGCGTGACAGGCCCTGATAAAAGGCCGGGAAATCATCCATGGCATCGTAGACAGCATGGCTTCCAGGGATGAGGGTGAGCAGCTGCAGGGCCAGTGCGGAAGGTTTTCCGACACAGATCATGCATGGGCCTTCTGCGGAAAATGCCGCGGCCTCTTTGAACAGGTTGCGCCACAGTCGCTTGAGGAGCATGGCCGAGCCTGGAAGGGGTTCGATGGGTAAGCTCCGGGGTTTGCAGACCTGCAACCAGGGTGGAACGGCGACGCTTTGCTGGTCGGCAACAGGCGGCTGGCACCTGAAATCGTTCAGCGTGGGTAAACGCGTCGGGTAAGGATCGATCCAGAGGACCGGCGCCCCGGTCTGGTTGTGGAACCAATTGACGAAGTGATGGGGGCGTTGGCTGAAGCTGGCCCATGGCAGCGGGGACAGGTAGATCATGCGCATGGCTGCAAGTGCTGCCTTAACACGTCGACGATGCGCGCGGCGGCCTTGCCGTCGCCATAGGGGGAAACCCCACGTGCCATGGCCTGATAGGCCTGTGGATCATCGAGCAGCCGCTGTGCTGCTTCGACGATGGTGTCCCGGTTGGTGCCGACCAGCTTGACCACGCCGAGGTCGACCGCCTCCGGGCGTTCAGTTTCCTCTCGAAGGACCAGCACCGGTTTGCCCAGGGCCGGGGCCTCTTCCTGCACGCCCCCGGAGTCACTGATGATCAGGTACGAGCGCTTCATTGCCGCGATAAACGGCGCGTAATCCAGCGGTGCGCAGAGGATGATGTTCGGGGTCCGCCCGAGCAGTTGGTGCGCGACATCCTTGACGTTCGGGTTGGGATGGACGGGATAGAGGATCTGGATGTCCGGATTCCGTTCGGCCAGGTGCTTGAGTGCCTGGCAGATATTCTGGAACGGTTCGCCGAAGTTTTCCCGGCGATGGGCGGTCACCAGCACCAGGCGTTTGCTGGCATCCAGTGGGATAGCCAAAGTGGAGTCTTGTGCGGCCGTCATCAGCAAGGCATCGATTACGGTATTGCCGGTCAGGGTGATATCGCTGGTGGCGACACCCTCACGCAGCAAGTTGTCCACGGCCTGCTGGGTGGGCGCGAAATGCCAGCGGGTCAGCTTGCCGGCGATCACCCGGTTGGCTTCTTCGGGGAACGGATTGCCGAGGTCCCCGGTACGCAGGCCCGCTTCGACATGGCCAAAGGGAATCCGCAGGTAGAAACACGCCAGTGCAGCACTCATGACCGTGGTCGTGTCGCCTTGAGCCAGCACGACATCCGGTTTCTCGGCTTGCAGTACGCCGTCGAGTCCAAGCAGCAAGCGTGAGGTCAGCGCCGCCAATGACTGGTTGGGGCGCATGATGTCCAGGTCCAGGTCGGCGGTGATTGCGAAGCCCTCAAGCACCTGGTCCAGCAGGTCTCGGTGCTGGGCAGTGGCGAGTACCCGACAAACGATATTGTCTTGGGCCTGGAGCGCCTTGATCACCGGTGCCATTTTGATGGCCTCCGGACGCGTACCGACGATGCAGAGTACCTTGCGGGTCATGCCTTTTGATTTCCTATCATTGTTACGAGTGAGCGTGCTATCCGGTCCGCGTTGGCCATGAGGGTCAGCGTGTGGGATTTCTCGGTAAGGCTGGGCAAGCAGGCGCCGTCGACGATATGCACACCGCCAAGGCCCGCGACTTCGCCAAGGCAATCGGTCTGCCCGATCCTGGGCGTCGAGTGCATGGGCAGGGTTCCCGCATAATGGATATCCGCCCCCGGCTTGCCGACGGTGAAGCTCATGGGCATCAACAGCGCGCCCATTTTCCAGTAGATCCGGCGCAGCGTTGCCTCGGCAGTTTTCATGAGCCCGGGAAGCTCGGAATGCACTTGGCCGTCGATGCGCAACGTACCGTCGGGGCGCAAGACCGCGGTGTTGTTGGACAGGTGCCCGGGAAGGAAGATGTTCCCGACGAGGCAAGCGCTGAGCAGGTTTTTCAGCAGTTCGATGCTGTAGCGTTTGCTCATGGGGATCCGGCTGACAAACTCGGTCATCGGCAAACCTGTGGTGCTGAACGTCGAACCGAAAGCCGTGGTACCGGCCGTCAGCGCCAAGGCGAACGATAGCTGGCCCAGGCCGAATGTCGACCCCCTTGGGGTTCCGAGCATTTTTGGCAGCCACAGCAGGAAGGCGGCCGTCGGTGATGACAGCAGCGGTATCGGGGCCGAATGGTTCAAGCCCTTGAGGGCGAGCCGGGTCGTGGCCAGGGTCCCCGCCGCCAGCAGCAGGCGCGTACCGCAGAAGCGCCGGGCGGAGCGATGGTCGGTGATCGCCCATGCACCGTCCAGTTTCTGCAGATCCTCCACGAGGAAGTCCTGGACGTGCTGGAACCCGGGGTATTGCTTGAGTTTTTGCAGTTCTTGCGAGGCGCTGTACAAGGCCAGGTTCTGACAGCCCCACAAGCAGTTTCCAGACAGGTCGCAGGCCTTGCGTTCGTCCAGTGGCTGGCTCAAGACGGCGACCCTGGAGCGGCCAAGGCGAAACCCCAGTTCGGGAAACACCGATCGGTGCCGGGTGTACTGATCGAGCAGGCGCTGGTGCAGTGTGTCCAATGGCAGGGGCGGTTGCGACCATTCATCGAGGCCGAAGTAGCTTGAGAGATCGTCGTCGATCCGGCCACTGATACCGATTCGGCGAGTTACCGTTTCATAGGACGCCTGCATCTCGGAACAATCGATGGGCAGCCCGGCAAAGTCGCCGGCCCCGAGCGTTGCCACGCCGCAACCCCAGGCATTGGACAGGCCTCCGGTGGCCAGTGAACCGATGCCGATAAAGTTGTCGGTCTCGATGCGATTGCGGGCGCTGAACCCTTCGAAGACATGGGCGTGGGTCGGCGTCTTCAGCTTGGGCGATACCGCATCCAGTTGGTTCAAGGCGTGGAAGTGTTCGCCGATCATCCATTTCCACTGATGCTCATCGTTTGCCCTGGCGCTGAGAAATGGACGCGTCGGCGGCGTCGCTGAGCCTGTATCGGCCTGGGCATCGACCATCAGGACGTTCAGGCCCGCCTTGACCAGCGGATAGGCCGCCGAAGTCCCGGCCGGGCCGCTGCCGACAATGATCACATCAAATTCAGGCTTCACGGTGGGCTTCACTTCCAAGCAACAACTGGCGGGCAAAGGGGCGGCCCAACAGCGCCGCTATCTTCCACGCCAGCGCTTTGACCGAGGTGAGTCCCAGCGCAACCAGCGTGGCGATCAGGCTGCGCGGCTGTTGGGTGCCGAGAAACACCTGCGCCCCCTGGGGGCTGGCTTCGGCAATACCGAGTGCAATCTGCAGGCGCCAGGCCAGTTCCTGGCCGTCGGGCTTGTACAGGACACCGGGATTGTCCAGGAGCGCCAGGAATATCGGCCAGCGCATCAGCAAGCGTGAATGAATGATGGATCGGGTTTTGCCCGCACGTTCCAACGCCCTGGCGTAGCGACTGACCAGGCTTTTTTGCGGCGGGCGTTTGAGCAGGTAGTGCAAGAGCACCGTGGCTTCTTGCAGAAGCCCACGACGTTGCCCATGGCCGGAGCGATGCATGCCGTGGGCAAGGGGGCGCAACTGGATGCCGAGTTTCTGCAAGGAACGTTCGCTGTCCATGGGCGGCAGGTGGATGAGGGAAAAAATCCGTTCAAGGCCCAGTTTGGCGCTCAAGGATTGTCCGAGTGACAGGCGTAATAGCCTGAGCAATGCCACCGGCAGAGGGACAGGCAGGCGAGCGGCGCGCACCCGGTGCGCGGCAATCGACATCAGGAAGCGGCCAAAGGCAATCGGCTGCACGGCGCCCAGATTGAGGATTTCGGCGTGAAGGTCATCCCGCTCGACGACCGCCAGTATCGAGGCTGCCAGGTCGTCGACATGAATAGGTTGTACGCCAGGCGCCGGCATCAGGATCGGAATAAACGGGCTTCGGCGCACCAGCCCTGACAACAGGCCAAAGAGCCCGCGTTCGGGGCCACCATACACTTGGCCGGGACGGATCACGCTGCCCCCGGCGGCCAGCACGTGTTGTTCGATACGCCATTTTGTCCGGCCATAAATGCCAGGGGCCGTGGCCTCGGCGGTTTGACTGGAGATGAAGATGAACCTGGCCGAGCCTTGTTGGGCGCAACGGATCAGTGCCTGGGCCGCCTTTATTTCGTCGTCCGCGTCGGCGTCGGCGCTTGTCGATGTGTCGGCCGCCAAATGGATCAACACCTGGGTGCCCGCCGGAAACTCGGGCGCCGGACCCCGCAGGTCATAAGGGAGCCAAGTATAGGTGGCGGGGCACGGCTGGCGCGTGGCGCACACGACCTCGTGTCCGCTTGCCGCCGCGAGGGCAGACAAGCGTTGTCCGATGTAGCCTGTCGCGCCGGTAATCAGTAGCTTCATCGTCATGCGCCTTCGCCGCGGTCAGCGGGAACAGGCGGGCGCGCAGCGGAATGGAACACGAACAGTTTGCTGATCCAGTAGGTCAGGGCCACACAGACCACGTCGGAGACGAATTTCACCGGGGCAGGGCTATTGACGAAATACAGCCCCACGCTGAACAGCGCCGAAGCGAGCGGAATATTGATGGCAAGCAATGAGAAATAGCGCACCGCTTGAACCTTGCTGCTGCCCCCGGTCGACTGGAACGTGAAGTGCCTATGCAAAAAGAACGCGAACACACCGGCGACGCCTTTACCGGCGATGGTGGCCAGGACGGGTTGATCGTTGAACAAGGCCATCAACAGCAAAAAGGTTCCCATGTCCAACGCATAAGCCACGAGTTGGATGGCGCCGTACCGGATAAAGGTCAAGACTTCCTCCGGATGACCACGATGTGGTGCAGCGCCAATACCCGTCTCAACGGATACAGCAGTTTTTCAACGACCTTGAGCACAGGGATCAGCGCGTCGGGCAGCAACTGGCGAAAGTTCAAGCCACCGGAAATCAGGTAGCGCAGATAATTGCCGCAGATTTCCTGGTGGACGATTTCCAGGCCCGGGTGCTTGCGCTCGAACGCCTGCCTGTCGCGAACGAAGACGATGTAGCTGAGGGCCTGGTTGGCGCCGTTCATGGGCCCGGTCGACGGGGTTTCCCAAGACGGGAAGTGCATATCGAAGCCTTCGGACTTGAACAGGCGCTTATAGAGAAAAGCGGCAAAGGGGCCGTGGAAGGGTTCGATCAATATGGCGCCGCCGCCGACCTTGAGGGTTCTTTCCAGCTCCGTGAAGAAACGATCGGGATGAGGGAAGTGGTGAAAACAGTTCTGGCCGTAAAATACTCTGGCCGAATGATCGTCCAGGCTCATTGCCTCGGCATTGAGCGCCATGTCCAGTTGCTCGGTGGCGACAATGTCCGTCGCCAATACTTCAGGGTACGAATTGCGCATGGGCGCGATGCCTGCCCCCAACTCCACCTCAAGACCTTCGACCTTGAAATAGCGGTCTGCCAGGCGATGAAACGCGTGGTGGAACTCCACGAATACTTCCCGAAGCATTCGCTTGCGTTCAAGCACTTTGCCGTGAAGTTCCAGGCGTTCGCTGCCATCGACATCCAATGTCTTGAGCGACGGGTCCGATAAAATCTCTCTCAGCGCTTTAATGAGTTTTCTTCCCGCAATGAGGTAGCTCTACCACGCCTGGATTGCCGTGGCCTGCTGGGTACGGAGGCGATGTCATAACCGAGGAACGCCATGATCAGTTGCAACCCCATGAGCATGGGCAGTGCGCTGAGCATCACGGTTCCGGCCGGCGTCGCGATGCCATTCTGCGCCGATTCATACCAGTGATAACTGCCGAAAAAGATGCCGAACAGGAACATGAGAATCCCGATCGGCAGTTCGATCGAAGCCAGGGACATGTCGCGCAGATAATAGTTGTAGAGCACGCGCTTGGTGAAATTGCGCAGGTGTTTGAACAGGAATTCACCGACGATTTTCGAGATCTTGAGGTGACTGACCTCGTCGCCGTACCGGGCTTCCATTGGAATATCCACCACGACGGCGCGCACGGTGTTCAGGCGGAACAGAATGTCGGTCTCGAAAAAGTAGCGTTGGCTGACCTTGTCCAGGGGTAACAGCCTGGCGACGTCACGGTGAATCGCCGTGTAGCCGTTGGTGGGGTCGAACAGATCCCAGTAACCCGTCGACAGTTTGGCCATCAGCGACAACACGGCGTTGCCGAAAAGGCGAATGCGCGGCATCGATTGGACTTCTTCCAGATCGAAAAACCGATTGCCCTTGGTGTAGTCGGCTTCTCCCGCCAGGATCGGCTCGATGAACAGCGGGATCAGGGTCGGGTCCATCTGACCGTCCCCGTCGACTTTGACGATGATACTCGCGCCGTCGTCGAGGGCGGCTCTATAACCGGTCATGACCGCACCGCCCACGCCTTTGTTGACGTCATGGGGCAGCACCTTGACCCGAGGGTCGTTACAGGAGGCCAGGACATGCCCGCCTGAACCGTCCGGGCAGGCATCGTCGATCACGTAGATGCGCCAGACCTCCGGCCCTATGGCCGCTATGACGGCGCCTATATGAGCGGTGACCCGATAGCTGGGGATGACGACGGCGACGCGTTGCTCGTCCGTGAAAAGCGCTGTTTTTGAGTTCATCGATATCGCCAACTATTGCCTGAATGAAAGTGACTTGAACTCCAGGGGAGTGTCGGTATGCCCGGATGCGTAAATGATCACGGATGTGGCATTGGCAGGGGCAACGACGTTCATCTCATGGGTCTCCCATTGCGTGGTGCAGTCAAACGTCTCGATGCTGGTGGTAATGAAGTCGCCTTGTTCGTCCATCCAATTGGCCTGGATTCTTCCGGCCGTGGCTGTCGTTGCGCAGCGTGCCGACACGCTGTTGATGTACGTCAGCCCCGGCGTCACGTCGACACGCTGGGTTGCCGGTGTCTTGACACTGACGGTCAGGATCTTGCGCGCGGCGTCGTAGGTCGAGGGTGACGTCAGGCTCCAGCCCTCAAGGCTGGACAGCTCTGGGTTGAGCAGGTGCTCGTAGTGCGTGTCATTGAGCTTGCGCAGTTCCATGTCACCCAGTCTGGCATACGACGTGGACACCGTGAGCAGCCGATCGAGTGGTGCCTGGGGAAGGGACTTGAGGTCGATCACCAGCCAGCTCACCTGGCGCCGGCGCAAGCGCTGGGCAAGTTCTGATGGCGAGGCCGCCGCGTCGAACTCGCTTTTCCATTTCAGGTTGTACCACGACGCGTAAAGGGCATCGCCATGCAAACCCGCCATCAAGGGCGACGCAAAGACCGCTACGGGCTGATGCCCGGTATTCAAGGCATTGACGGTGTCGACCATTTTTCGGATGGGCAGGCGTTCCAATAGATAGGCGTCCCGACCTGCCATGCTCAACAGTGCAGAAGGTTTGATTTCGCCATAGTAAGTCGCGGCCTGGATGAAACGGGTATTGGTCAGGACCAACACGGCACCGGCCACGATGGCCAGGCTGCGCGGGAAGATCCTGGCGTCGGAAAAGGGCAGGGCCAGGATCACTGAGAACAGCGCGAAGGAGGGGAACACATAACGCAGGTAGGCTGTTGAGTGGAACGTCATGAACATCGCGCCGGCGCCGACCAGGAGGATGCACAGGGCTTTCTTGTTGCCGCTCAACAGCACGGCGACGGCCGCCGTGGGCAGCAGCAGCCATTGAAAGCCCGCCGCGCCAACCCGCCCCTCGATGAACTGAGGCGACTTGAAGATCATTCGATAGAGGGTGTCCCAGGTCACCCCGGTACCGAAAATGGCCGGTGGTTCGAAGTTGATGTCCGGCCAGAGCGGTGAATGGAAAATGGCATTGAAAAACGGGAACACGGGGTTGCCGGTCAAGTATCCGGCAGAGACGTAAGGGGTAGCACCGGCCAGTATCAGGCCGGCACTGCCCAACAGGAGTGTCTTGACGATTCCTGGGACAACCCAGGCCTTGTAGTGCAGCAAGAGGATTACCAGCAGGACCGGCAGGACGCTCAAGGTCACGGCCTTGGTCGCCATGGCGAAGCCCAGCAGGAGGCCCGCCAGGAGCAATTGCGACAGGCGCTCCCTGGGCTCCGGTGTGAAGCTTGAGACCTTCAGGATCGCCAGCGTCCCGGCCATCATGAAGGCGGTCCACGCCGATTCGATGTGCAGGCTGCTGCTTTCAGCGAAGGCGAGGGGCGTTGACAGAAAGATCAGGCTGGCCCAGCGGGCGCTTGTGGCGGAGCCACCGGCCCAGAGGGTCATGTTGCGGATTTGCCAGGCCAGCAGCAGGGTGAACGCGCTGTTGCTCAGGCGCGAGGCTGTTTCACCGGCCAGCATATAGACAATGCTGTAGATCCAGTCGGCCAGCATGGGCATGACCGCCCACACGTAGGTGTTTGCATCGAACTTCCATTGATGCTGTTGGGCCAGGTGTGACGGGACAAAGAGGTGCACGGCCAACGCGTCATGCCCGACCTCCGGCATGAAGGCGACCAACACGTAGAGGCAGGCGAAGCTGCAGATCAGTACGTCGAGCCCCGTCTGGAGGGGGGTTTGTGCTGAGCGGCTGGCCCGGATTTGCCGCAACAGTTCACGACCTATCGATGTGACGTGCCTGTGACCCAATACAAGCGGCAACAACAGCAGCGCGCCATACAGCCAGGGGTAGTTGATCGGCAAGTAGGCCGCCAGGCCTGTCAGTGTGCCGAACGTACCGGCTCCCACCAGCAGGTGGACGCTCCAGTCGTCCAAGGCGTCCTGCCTGAGCAGCCACCTGCCGAGCACGGTCGAAGACAGTGCGAACACCGCGACGACCATCACCGGCCAAATCTGTGCGCAGACAATGGACAGGCACGCCAGCAGACCCAGGCAAAGAATGATCGGTGGCTTGCGAGTGAAGACGGTGAGGGCGGCCAGGCCTGCCAGTGACAGCAATATCGTTCGGGTGCCGCTGTTCATGGACGCCAGTTCAAGCGTCGAAAAACCGTATACGCCGACCACCGCACTCGCCAGTAAAACCAACAACACCACTGCGTATTTCAGACTGGATCTGGGCAAAATATCGTCTCGGCTGTTCAGCACCTCGGTGCCATGCAAAAGGGTGCTTATACGTCTCGGTAGGTGTGCGGGACCCAGGATCCCCACTTGCTTTCGTAGATCGCCCGGTTCTTTTCGAAAAGTGCCTGTTTTTTCTTGGCACCCAAGGTGTCGAACGAGGCGGACAGGTGGTGGTGAACGAAGACGTCCTCGGCACAGGCCGCGCGCATGCCACGCCGCTGCACGCGACGGCAGTAATCGTCATCCTCGAAGAACCCCAGGCCATACTCTTCGCACAGGCCACCGATCTGCTCGTAGGTCGAACGCGGGAACATCACGCAGAAAAAGGCCAGGGTGTTGATCTCGAACCACTCACCCATGCGCGCGCGGGTCATTTGCGCGGCTTCGGCGGGCATGTCTTCTAACCGGTCATAGCCGGTGCTGACTTTGGCCTCATTGCCGATGTTGTTGGTGATCGGGCCGATGATGCCGATTTCCTTGTTGTCCTGCAGGTGGCGGATCAAGCCTTTGATCCAGCCGGCGGTGACGACCGTGTCGTTGTTCAGGACAACCAGATAGTCGCCACTGGCTGCCGCGAGGCCCAGGTTGTTACCGGCGGCGAATCCCTTGTTGTCCGGGTTGAGGATGACGATCCGGTCTGGATGTCCCTTGGCCCAGGCGGTGAGGTAGGCCGGGGTCTGGTCGCTGGAGTGGTTATCGACAACGATGATTTCAAGGTTCGGGTATTGGCTCTGGGTCAATAGGCTGTCGAGGCAGGCCTTGGTCAGTTCGAGGTTGTTGTAGGTCAACACCACGACGCTGACTTTGGGCAGGGACAACGTCGCGATGGCCTTGCGCAGGCTGACGGCCCGATGCTGCCAGGTCTGGCCCCGGGCGAACGATTGACGTGCCTTCGACGCAGTGCTGGCCTCTGGCAACGCGTCCAGCACATCGCGTATGGCCGAGATGAATCCAGTCGGCTCTTCAACCGCCCAGACCAGTTCGCCGAACTGGCTCAACTCTGGCAGTTTCACCGACACCACCGGTTTGCCCGCGCTCAGGTATTCATAGACCTTGACCGGATTGGTGGCGAGGGTCAACGGCATGACCTTGAACGGCAGCAGGCAAACGTCCATGGCGTGGAGATAGTAGGGCAGGGTGGCATACGGGACTTCGCCTTCCAGGACCACATTCGGGCAGGACTTGAAGTGTTTTTTCGCCTGGACGGTATCGCTGCCGATCAACAGGATCAGGTGTTGCGGGAACGACTGGGCGACTTGCTTGACCAGGTCCAGGTCGAACCATTCGGCAATGACGCCGTAGTAGCCGATGATTTTTCTGTTGGCGGGGTCCCGATAGATTTTGTCGGGACGTTGGCTGAAGAAGCTGAACTCGCAGGCGTTGCGGATCACCTCGACGTTGCGGTTTTCTCGCTTGCCGTGTTGTTCGATCCAGTCGGATGTCGCTACCAGCAGATCGGCCCTGCGCATCAGGGCTATCTCGAGGTCAAGCAGTTCCTGGGCAACGTTGCCAAAGCCTTCATGGTGATCCATGCAGTCATAGACCAATGTGGAGTTGGGGATGCGCCTTGCCAGCGGGAACCAGTAGGCATGCTGGACGATGCAATCCGCGGCACCGACGTTCGCCCATTGCAGAAGCATGGCCAGGCCTTGGCACAACTGGCGGATCGCGGCCGCTGACGGTGGAGCTTGATAAATGGCCGGTGCGTCGAGCACCTTGAACCGGATCTGGAACAGCCGGTTGGAGCCTTGCAAGGGTTCCACTTCGAAGCCGGGGGCCTCATCGTCGATAAAATGGTTCGAGATATAAAATGTCGTTTGTCCCGCCCGGGCCAACTCCTTGGCCAGGTTCTGCGGGCGCTGGATGCGGAAGTGCCAGTCAATCACGCCGAACATCAGGATCATGGGTTGCCCGGGGCAAGACGGTACTTCAAGGTTTACGGGCGGTGGCAGGTGTTGCAACGGGGTGAGGCTTGCTGGCGCCGCTGATTCGCCCGGCGTTGCCTTGCGGCGCTTCAACCAGCTTCGAATCCGGTGCGCCAGCTTGCTTTTCTGCTGGGCGGTGAGTGGCAGCCAGGCGTAGACCCGGCGCGATAGCTTGTACAACTGCTTGCGTATCGAATAACGCAGCGGAGCGCGTTCGATGGCGTTGCCCCAGTCCGAAAGCTTGAACAGCTCAGCCTGCTTTGCCGCCAGTTGGGCGCGCAAATCCACCGCCCAATCGGACAGCGCGACAGCTTCGCTTTCTTTTGTCTGGAGTAGTGTCTCGACCTCTTTGAGGCGCTTTTCAGCAGCCCGCAGTTGCTCGCGCAGTCGCCCGGTCTCACCTTCTTGAAGTGACACGCGGGTGCGAAGCGCTTTTGAATCAAGGTTCAGTTGTTTGATAAGCCGATCTCGATTCTCGATTTCCTTGACCAGTTGCAAGGCTTCAATGGATCTGGATTGTGTTGAGCGAGTCAATTTTTCAATGCAATCAACAAGACGGTTGATCTGGTCCATGCGGTTTTCTGATCCTTTGTTCAATACGGCAATGCATACTCGGTCTTGCAGGATCGACGTTGGTTTCAATCACCAGGCTGGCCCAGGCTCCAGCCGTGCCATCAATCATCATAGCGGCTGCTGGACGGGGCGCCACGTATACAAACGTCATATGACGTCGGCAAAGCCTTTGCGTGTCCTCTGGAACCAGGCAAACCCTGAGCAGGCAACCAGCACGGAAATCGCCGAATAAGCGGCCAGGTGCTCCCATTGCGGCGCCTTGCCCCAGAACAGGACATCGCGAACCATTTCTACCGGCAGCGTCAGGGGGTTTGCCTGCAAGATGGCCTGGTAGCTTTGGGGCAGTGTCGAAAGTGGATAGAAAATCGGTGAGAGGAACAGCATCGCCGTGATGATAATGCCGATGAACTGGCCTATATCGCGCAGGTAGACGCTTATCGAGGCGAGAAACCAGGAGATTCCCAGCGTCAGCAACACCAATGGGAACAGCACCACCGGCAGCAGAAGAGCCGTTACCGGAGGGGTACCGAACAGGACGATATAGAAGACCAGCCAGGCGAGGACGCTGACACCCATGTGGAACAGCGCTGCGCCGAGCGCCACCAGGGGCAGGGTTTCCAGTGGGAACACAATTTTCTTGACGTAGTTGGTATTGGCCAGCACCAGGCCCGGCGCGCGGTTCACGCATTCGGAAAACAGGTTGAACACCAGCAGGCCGGCGAATAGCACCAGGGCGAATTCGCTCTTGGATTCACCGCCGCCAGACCAGCGGGCCTTGAACACGACGCTGAACACGAACGTGTAGACCACCAGCATGAAAACCGGCGTGAAGAACGACCACAAAATACCGAGCATCGAGCCTTTGTAGCGACCGATGACTTCTCTGCGGATCAACACGTAGATCAATATTCGATTGATCAGGACACTCTTGACCATGGCGGCAGGGGACGTGCTGAACGACTGCATCGGTGCTTGATCCTAAGACAATATCGGATGCTCCTTGAGTCGCATCCTCACGGAGGGTAGGCCTAGTGTAGATTCATTCGCAGTTTTTTATCCCATCTGTGCTTAACTCATCCGCAGCCCCCGGCGAAGGACTGACTCAGTAACACCGCAATAATGGCCGTGATTCATGAAAGGGTTTTACCGATGTCGTTTGAAGTGGCCATCTGCGCCGAAAACCTGAGCAAGTGTTATCAGATTTACGATGCCCCCAAGGACCGCCTGTTGCAGATGCTGGTACGCGGCAGGAAGCGTTTCTATCGCGAGTTCTGGGCCCTGGACGATGTTTCCCTGACCATCGCAAGGGGGGAGACCGTCGGTATCATCGGCCGTAATGGCAGTGGTAAATCCACCCTGTTGCAACTGATCTGCGGAACGTTGATGCCAACCCGGGGCAGTGTCCAGGGGCATGGCCGGATTGCCGCGTTGCTCGAGCTGGGGTCCGGTTTCAATCCGGAGTTCACCGGCCGGGAAAACGTCTATGTGAATGCGGCGGTGCTGGGCTTGAGTCGCGCGGAAATCGACGCCCGCTTCGAAGATATCCTCGCCTTTGCCAATATCGGCGACTTTATCGACCAGCCCACCAAAATCTATTCCAGCGGGATGCTGGTACGGCTGGCCTTCGCCGTTTCGGTCTGTGTCGAGCCCGAGATCCTGATCGTCGATGAAGCCCTGTCCGTCGGCGATGCCTCGTTTCAATTCAAATGCCTGAATCGGCTGGAAGAACTGGCGGCCAAAGGCACGACGCTGCTGTTCGTCTCCCATGACATGAGCATGGTCAAGCGCTTCTGCCACCGGGTCATCTACCTGCGCGCAGGCCGGGTCGTTGCCAGTGGTTCGCCCGATGAAATGGCCGAGCTGCATTTGCTCGACATGCGCGACGAGCAACGCCGCTGGGCCAGTGGCGGGGTCATACCTGTCTCTTATACACATCT
>NZ_JAHBCZ010000044.1:0-246148 GCF_019956035.1 Pseudomonas sp. A-RE-22 | reverse complement strand
TGAATTCCTTATTGGCGCTTTGGGTAGAAAGGGCGGGACGAGAAGTCTCCCACGGTCCGTACTGGCTAGAGTCGGAATCGAGCTTTTAGTCCCGCCCACCCCTTCAAGTCTAAACATACAAGCGAGCTTGCTCGCGATGGCGGTCGAACAGCCAATGTATTTATTACCCTCCGACCGCCAACCCCTTAGACCAGCTTTTGCGCCAACACCGCAATATGCTCCGGCCCGATCCCGCAGCAGCCGCCCAGGTGGCTGGCCCCGCGTTTTTGCCAGTCCGCCGCCCACTGGAGATAGCCTGGCGGATCAAGGTCTTCGCGCAGCGGATCGAGCCCATCGTTGGCCGTCGCTTCCTTCGGTTGCGGCGGGAAGGCGTTGGCGTAGGCACCGATGTGGATCTTCACACCCAGGCGCGCGAAGGTGTCCCGCGCGGCATCGATGGCCGCGCCGATCACTTCTGGCTGGCTGCAGTTGAACAACAGCACCTCGACGCCCAGCTCAGCCGCCACCGCAGCGGCGTCCGCCACCGGTTCGCCGGAACGCAGGCGTGGCACTTCATCAGTGTCTTCGTCTTTGAGGGTGAACGACAGCCAGAACGGCTTGCCGTCCTTCGGCAACCCGGCGTGAATCGCCCGCGCTTCGACCGTGGAGCTTTGGGTCTCGGCCAGCCACAAGTCGACATGGGGCGCCAGGCCGTTCACCAGGGGCGCGAGCAATTCACTGGCGCGGGAAGCGTCGAACAGATCCGGCCGATAGGAGCCGAACAAGGGCGGCAGCGACCCGGCCACTTGCACCGCTTTACCCGAAGCGCGCACTGCCCGCTGCGCCAACTCGCCCGCGAGCGCGGCCAGGGCCTGGCCTTCTTCGGCGAAACGCGCCTCGCCAATATGAAACGGCACCACCGCATAGCTGTTGCTGGTGATCACGTTGGCGCCGCTGGCAATGTAGGCCGCGTGCACGGCTTCTACCGCCTGGGGCGCTTCGCTCAAGGCCAGCGCCGACCACTCGGGCTGTCGGAACGGCGCGCCCCGGCGTTGCAGTTCGCGGCCCATGCCGCCATCGAGAATGACTGTCGTTGCTGAGCCCATATGCGATTCACTCATAAGCTTATGAAAAATACTCACTACCGGAGTTGTTCTTATAACTATTTAATACGCACCATTCGGTGAACTACAACTTATTTTTCTATCAGGGCCCTCACATGAAATTACAACCACTGCTGGCCCTGGGCCTGACTCTGCTGGCTGCCTCTTCGCAAGCGTTCGCCGGCGCCACGCTGGATCGCGTCGAACAGAAAAAAGAACTGGTCGGCGTGCTGATGGAAAGCTATCCGCCCTTCTCGTTCCTTAACGATCAGAACCAGCTCGACGGTTTTGACGTGGACGTCGCCAAGGCGGTGGCGCAGAAACTGGGAGTAAAGCTGCGCCTGGAAACCCCTTCCTGGGACGTGATCGCGGCCGGTCACTGGAGCGGGCGCTATGACATCTGCATCTGCTCCATGACGCCGAGCAAGGCACGCGCCGAAGTGTTCGATTTCCCGGTGCAGTACTACGCTTCGCCAGCGGTGATCGTGGTCAACGCCAAGGACGACCGTATCCACGGCGCCAAAGACCTGAGCGGCAAGAAGGTCGGCCTGACCAGCGCTTCCAGCTACGAGAGCTACCTGAACAAGAACCTGGTGATCGAAGGCGCCGAGGATACTCAACTGAGCTATCCGTTCGAGGACGTGCAGATTGCCCCGTACGACACCGACAACGTGGCTTTCCAGGATCTAGGCCTGGGCGCCGGGGTGCGACTGGACGCGGTGCTGACCAACCTGGTGACCGCACAGCCGCGCCTGACCGAAGACAAGCGCTTCAAGCTGGCCGGCGAGGTGCTCTACTCCGAGCCGAACTCGGTGGCCATCGAAAAGGGCGACGCCCAGTGGGACAACAAGGTGCGTGAAGTCTTTGCCCAGTTGAAACAGGACGGCACCTTGAGCAAACTCTCGCAAAAATGGATCGGCGCCGACATTACCCAATGACTTCTTTTCCACCCCCTCAGCCACCGCCACCGGTGGCTGAGTCACGCTTGCAGAAAATCTTCGGTTTTCGCACCCGGCTGTACCTGACCTGGGCGGCCATGCTGGTGCTGTTCGCGAGTTTCTTCCTGAGCTTCGACCTGAAGTTCTCCATCATCCTCGACAAACTGCCGAACCTGCTGGGCATTCACCTGGCGCCCAATGGCTTTTTGCAAGGCGCGGTGCTGACGTTGTTCCTGTGCCTGTGCTCGATCGTCGCTTCGTCATTGCTGGGCTTCATCACCGCCCTGGCGCGGCTGTCCAGCAGTGCGGTGGCGTTCGGTATCGCCAGTTTCTATGCGTCGTTCTTTCGCGGCACGCCGCTGCTGATCCAAATCCTGCTGATCTACCTGGGCCTGCCCCAACTGGGCGTGGTCCCGGGCGCCGTCGCCGCCGGGATCATCGCCTTGTCGCTGAACTACGGCGCCTACCTGAGCGAAATCTTCCGCGCAGGTATCCTCGGCGTTCCCAACGGCCAACGCGAAGCCTCCCTCGCCCTGGGCCTGAGCGAAACCGTGATCTTCTGGCGCGTCACCCTGCCCCAGGCGATGCGCACCATCATCCCGCCGACCACCAACCAGTTCATCTCCATGCTCAAGGATTCTTCGCTGATCTCGGTGATGGGGGTTTGGGAGGTGATGTTTCTGGCGCAGTCTTATGGTCGCTCCAGTTATCGCTATATCGAGATGCTGACTACGGCGGCAATTATTTACTGGTTGATGTCCATTGCGTTGGAGCTGATTCAGGCGCGGATGGAGCGGCATTATGGGAAGGCTTATCTGAATAATCGTTGAGCTGTTCCGAGGTGCCTTTGAGGACAGTATGTATATCCATTGCTGCGGTAACGGATATACACACCGACCTCAACCCCCCACCCAGCTCAACGGCTAAACAGGAAAATCCGCCTGAGGTGCAGCCGAATCGCTAGCAGGTGAAGCTTGGAGATCACACCCACCGATGCTCCACCCCAACACTTCCAGCGCACCGCAACCGTCCTGCAACAACAGATGAGCGGCGTTGGCGAAGTGCTCCAGGTCACATAACCCTCAGCGTTTTTCAGGCACAGACAGGAGACGCTGTTGAGCAAGTCTCGAGCGGCTCTGATGCGATGCGCAGCAGTTTCCAAAAGATCGGAAGCGCCAGCTTCTGTGTCGATAAACAGTGTGGCGCCGGCGCTGGTATTTGCTTGAAGGGGATGGTACTTGATCATCGGGTTGCTCTCTTGAGTTGGGAGCTACCACCGTTCGCGGCTAAACGAATGTTGGTGGCAGCTGTACGCGGGTTAGCCGACCGGACAAGAGAATCCGGCACACCCGAAGATGTCCCCCGCACAGCCGCCATAGATGTAAAAATACAGGCAGCAAAAAGCGCCGCCATTTCGGGGCGCTCGTGCACTCTTGTTCGACCGGCTAAGATCGATCACCGATTGGTCGATGACGAGAGAACTATAGGCGAGGCCCTGACGATACAACGCTGAGTTTCTGTATCTCGGAACCATCCTACGCGAAACACAGAATGGGTTTACAAAGCTCAATTTTGACCGGCCGGAAGCCTACCATCGCGAGCCCAATATGTATCGAGCAGTTGATCAGTTGCGCTTTCCGATTGAGCGTTGCAGGACAACGTCAAGTCTTCATCTCAGCGTGTTAAGCAAGGCATCCGGCGGCAGTGATTGACCGGTCGATAGAAAGGTCCTTGCGAGTCGTAGGGCAAAGCTTCGACCCATGAAAGCCAACGAACCGACACCCTGATCTCCACACAAGCAGCCTACAAAACTCATCCGCCGAATCGTGCCCACGGCGAGGAGATGGCTGGCATCGCCGCCCAGGGTGAAATTTTTAAAGTGCGACCTCCTTCATGAGAGGTCACATTCGATGCCTACCCAACATCCATTCCTGCCCCAACATCTCGCGCTGGCAATAGCCTTGGCACTTGGCTGTGCCGAGGTTTCGATGGCTCAGTCAATTGTCGAGAAAACCCGCCCCTTCGAAACAACCGCCGAGATGCAGGCTCGTCTCAAGGTGTTTGCGGCTGCGCCGGATACAAATATCCAGAGAGTCATCAAAGTCCAAGAAGCCTCCCTGTCGAAGGACGACAGTAACGATCTGGTGCTTGTAAGCAGGCAAGGCGAACTCATCGGGCTCACCGACGGTGGTGGCGGCACCAACGTCTTGCAACTGGATATCGACAAGGGAGGCGAGTTAGGTGAGATACGCAATTTCCAGGATCTGTATTTGAAGCGAGGCGAATGGTCAAACGACAGGGCTTTCGACAGCAGCAGCCTGATTGATTCGAACGCCAAATTGATCAATACCGGTGACATCCGCGGTGCGATGCACGTTCTTGGTGAACTCGTTAACCGGGGAACGGTGGCCGGGCCTGTCTTCGTGGGGAAAAAGGCCAGGTTCAGCGGTAGCGGGACGGTCGACGCGCTGGATGTGGCCGGCCTGATGGAAGTCAATCCTGTAACGGGAGCCCCTTCGGTTATCAACGATTTCAAATTATCCAAGAGCGCGACGTTGGTTTATGGAATCGACGCAGAGAAAGGCAGCGCCACGATCAACGTTGGCGGCACCGCTACCTTGGGCAATGCGACGCTTAAGATCACCGCCGTATCCGGCGAATCCACTGAAGCAAACAAGCACGTCGTGATCAAGGCGGACAAGATCAATGGGACGTTCGGGAAAGTCATCAATGAACTCGCCTTTTTGAAAGCGACACCTGACTACACTGTAGAGAAACAGGTAGGGCTGATCTTAGAACGCAACGGAGTTCCACCAGAAAAAATAGCCACCTCCGAAAACGGGCGGAACGCCGTTAACGGAATGACAGCGCTGCAACCGGCCAAACCACCGCGGCCTGATGCCAGTACCGTTTCAACAAATACACAAACGACTGCCGGCGAATTACAAACAGAGCACGCAGCACCCAAGCTCACCGGACCATCAAAACTTGCTGCCAGCACCCAACCCAAGCCCGCTGGTCAGGTGCAGGCTATCAAGCCGGCCCACACACCCAACACCGCCATCAACGCCCTGCTCGGCACCAACCTGACCACCGCCGCCGATGCCATCGACCAACTGGGCGGCTACGACACCGCCGACCTGGGCAACGCCACCCTGAGCAGCGTCGCGCCGATCAGCACTGGAATGCTCTCGGCCATGGACTCGACAGAACCCGGGGGTACACGGGTCGACGGCCAAGTCTGGGTCCAGGCCATCGGTAACAGCGGCAGCATTGGTAGGCAATTGGGAAGTAATGCCCTGAAGCATTCAACCAAGGGTTTGATGCTAGGCACCGACTGGGCTGTCAGCCCCGCTTGGCGCTTGGGGATACTCGGCAGCAAAACGCAAACCCGGTTGGACAGCCGTCAATTCGACGGCCAGCTCGACAGCTGGCTGGTAGGTGCCTATGCCTTGCGCCAGGACGGGCCGCTGGCCCTGCGCCTGGGCGCCGTTTATGGCCGTCATGACGGCAGCACCAAGCGCCACGTGGCGTACAACGGTTTCAGCGATCGCCTCAAGGGTCGTTACGATGCCAACACGCAACAGGTCTTTGGGCAAATCGGCTACAACCTGGACGCCGGTCATTTCGCTATCGAGCCCTATGTCCAACTGGGCTATCAACGCTATCAGCGTGATCGGTACACCGAGAAAGGAGGAAATGCCGCGTTGCAGTTCGATGCTCGCACTCAGGATCATTACCACAGTGACCTGGGCCTGCGCCTCGCCCGCCCCTTCCCGCTTGACCAAGGCATGCGCCTGACACCCCGCTTGAATCTGGGCTGGAAACACCTGTACGGCGAGGTCAGGGGCCGCTCCCATCAACGCCTGGTCAGCGCCGGCACGACCTACACCGTCGAAGGTATCGAGTTGGACCGTGACAGCCTGCTCCTGGAAGCCGGGCTGGACCTGGCCGTTTCACCACGGCACACGCTAGGGCTGAACTATCGCGGTGAAACGGGGCAGGACAACCGCAACGGAGCACTGATGGGCCAGTGGCGAATGATGTTCTGACGGGCAAAAAAAAAAGGGGGGCACATGCCCCCCCGAGGTTAAAACGTTGTATCGAGGCTGTTTATTCAGCCTTCGATCTCGATCAGTATCTCGCCCGGGTTGACCCGGTCGCCCTTGGCTACATGAATCGCGGTGACCTTGCCGGCGATGGCCGCCTGCACTTCGGTTTCCATTTTCATGGCTTCGGTGATCAACACTGCTTGACCGGCCTTCACTACGTCGCCGTCCTTGACCAGCACATCAACGATGTTGCCCGGCATGGTGGTGCTGACATGGCCTGGTGCAGTGGCTTGCTTGCGCTTGCTGCTGCCACCGCCGACAAATTCATTGAGCGGTTCGAACACGACCTCTTCCGGCATGCCATCGATGGACAGGTAGAAGTGACGCTTGCCTTCGGCCTTGACGCCCACACCGGTGATATCGACGCGGTAGGTTTCGCCGTGGACGTCGATGACGAACTCGGTCGGCACGCCTTCGCCGCCCGCCGAGCTCACGCTGCCCGCCTCAGGGATTGGCAACAGCACTTCCGGGGTCAGGGTGCCGGCTTCGCGTTCTTCGAGGAATTTGCGACCGATGTCCGGGAACATGGCGTAGGTCAGTACGTCCTCTTCGGACTTGGCCAGCGCACCGATTTCACCGCGCAGCTTGGTCATTTCCGGCTTGAGCAAATCGGCCGGACGCACGTCGATCACCTCTTCGCTGCCGATGGCCTGGCGACGCAGCTTCTCGTTCACCGAACCTGGCGCCTTGCCGTAACCGCCCTGCAGATAGAGCTTCACTTCGTTGGTGATGGTCTTGTAGCGCTCACCGGCCAACACGTTGAAGAACGCCTGGGTACCGACGATCTGCGAAGTCGGGGTCACCAGCGGCGGGAAGCCGAGGTCTTCGCGCACGCGCGGGATCTCCGCCAACACTTCGTTCATGCGGTTCAGTGCGCCCTGCTCTTTCAACTGGTTGGCGAGGTTGGAGATCATCCCGCCCGGCACCTGGTTGACTTGGACGCGGGTGTCCACCGCGGTGAACTCGCTTTCGAACTGGTGGTATTTCTTGCGCACGGCGTAGAAGTACAGGCCGATTTCCTGGAGCAGTTCCAGGCTCAGGCCGGTGTCGAACTCACTGCCCTTGAGGGCCGCGACCATCGACTCGGTGCCCGGATGGCTGGTGCCCCAGGCGAAGCTGGAGATCGCGGTGTCGATGTGATCGGCACCGTTTTCGATGGCCTTGAGTTGGCACATCGCGGCCAGGCCGGCAGTGTCGTGGGAGTGGATGAACACCGGCAACGATTGCTCGGCTTTCAGCGCTTTCACCAGCTCGCCAGTGGCGTATGGGGTCAGCAGGCCAGCCATGTCCTTGATCGCCACCGAGTCGCAACCCATGGCTTCCATTTGCTTGGCCTGGGCCACGAACGCGTCGATGGTGTGCACCGGGCTGGTGGTGTAGGCGATGGTGCCCTGGGCGTGCTTGCCGGCGGCCTTCACCGCTTCGATGGCGACTTTCAGGTTACGCACGTCGTTCATCGCATCGAAAATACGGAACACGTCGATGCCGTTGACGGCGGCCTTGGCCACGAACGCCTTGACCACGTCATCGCTGTAATGGCGGTAGCCCAGCAGGTTCTGGCCGCGCAGGAGCATTTGCAGACGGGTATTGGGCAGCGCCGCGCGCAGTTGGCGCAGGCGTTCCCACGGGTCTTCTTTCAGGAAGCGCACGCAGGCGTCGAATGTCGCGCCGCCCCACACTTCCAGCGACCAATAGCCGACTTTGTCGAGCTTGTCGCAGATCGGCAGCATGTCTTCGGTGCGCATGCGAGTGGCGAGCAGCGATTGGTGGGCGTCGCGCAGGATTGTGTCGGTAACAAAGATCTTCTTGGACATGGTCATACTTCCTTACAGGCCTGCGTGGGCGGCAATGGCGGCGGCGATGGCCAGGGCCAGCTCTTCGGGTTTGCGCTTGATCGAGTAGTTGGTCAGTTCAGGGTGGCTTTCAACGAAGCTGGTATTGAACTGGCCGCTGCGGAATTCCGGATTGCGCAGAATCTCCTGGTAATACGCGGCGGTGGTCTTGACCCCCTGCAGGCGCATGTCATCCAGGGCCCGCAGGCCACGGTCCATTGCTTCTTCCCAGGTCAACGCCCAGACCACCAGTTTCAGGCACATCGAATCGTAGAACGGCGGAATGGTGTAGCCGGTGTAGATCGCCGTGTCGGTGCGCACACCCGGGCCGCCAGGGGCGTAATAGCGAGTGATCTTGCCGAAGCTGGGCAGGAAGTTGTTTTTCGG
The DNA here is from genome assembly GCF_019956035.1 of Pseudomonas sp. A-RE-22. Classification (NCBI taxonomy): domain Bacteria; kingdom Pseudomonadati; phylum Pseudomonadota; class Gammaproteobacteria; order Pseudomonadales; family Pseudomonadaceae; genus Pseudomonas; species Pseudomonas sp. A-RE-22. The sequence continues at coordinate 237,797 of NZ_JAHBCZ010000044.1, read as the reverse complement.
GTCCTCGGCGTTGATGCGGAACTGCAACGCAAAACCACGGTGCTGGATGTCTTCCTGCTTGACCGACAGCGGCAGCCCGGAGGCGATGCGGATCTGTTCGCGAACGATGTCGATACCGGTGATTTCTTCGGTGATGGTGTGTTCCACCTGCACCCGGGTGTTCATCTCCATGAAGTACACCTCGCCTTCGGCGAGCAGGAACTCCACGGTGCCGGCATTCTCGTAGCCCACGGCCTTGGCGGCACGCACCGACAGGTCGCCGATGTAGGCGCGCTGCTCGGGGGTCAGCTGCGGGCTCGGGGCAATTTCGATCAGCTTCTGGTTGCGGCGCTGGATCGAGCAGTCACGTTCGAACAGGTGCACCACGTTGCCGAAACTGTCGCCCAGGATCTGCGCTTCGATGTGCTTGGGATTGACGATGCATTTTTCCAGGAACACTTCCGCCGAACCGAATGCCTTGGTGGCTTCGGAAATGACCCGCGGGAAGGCCTGTTCGAGTTCTTCGCGGCTGTTGCAGCGACGGATACCACGACCGCCGCCGCCGGACGTGGCCTTGAGCATCACCGGGTAACCGATGCGATCACCTTCAGTCAGCGCTTCTTCAATGCCCGATACGTTGCCTTCGGTGCCCGGCGTGACCGGCACACCGGCCTTGATCATGCTGCGGCGCGCTTCGGTCTTGTCGCCCATGCGGCGAATGACTTCTGCCGAAGGACCAATGAATTTGATTCCGCGTTCAGCGCAGATGTCTGCCAGTTCGGCGTTTTCCGAGAGAAAACCGTAGCCGGGGTGCAAGGCATCACAGCCGGTTTCCACCGCCAGGTTCACCAGTTTGCGCGGGTTCAGATAGCCGGCCAGCGGATCGGCGCCGATGCTGTGGGCCTCGTCCGCACGCTTGACATGCAACGCATGGCGGTCCGCGTCGGAGTAGACCGCGACCGAGCGAATGCCCATCTCGGCGCAAGCGCGCACGATGCGGACGGCAATCTCACCACGGTTGGCGATCAGGATCTTTGTTATCAATTGGAGGTTCCCTTGAGCCGGTGATACCACGGCCTGGGATCCAGGCCGACGCGTGACCAGATGTAACAATTGGTCGCAGCCCCACACTAGTCCTGGCTGTTGATTAACAAAAATGAATATTTATTGGGTCGTGCATAAGCAAAGACTTATAGTTGAGATATTCCTCTCGGCCCAAGGTACTTAGAAAATGCGTAAGTCGTTGATGCGTATGACATTGCGTCAATTGCAGATTTTCAACGAGGTGTGCGACCTGAGGTCCTACAGCCGTGCAGCTGATGAAATGTCTCTCACACAACCGGCCGTTAGCCTACAGATTCGCTCCCTGGAAGAGCTGATTGGCCAGCCGTTATTTGAGTATGTCGGCAAAAAACTCTACATGACCGAAGCCGCCGAAGCCCTGCAACGTGCCAGCCGGGACATCTTCGGACGCCTGGAAAACCTCGATATGCAGCTCTCGGACATGCAGGGTTCGCTGCAAGGCCAATTGAAGCTGGCGGTGGAGTCCAGCGCCAAGTACTTCGTCCCGCACCTGTTCGCCGCGTTCAAGCGCCAGCATCCGGAGGTCAACCTGAACCTCACTGTGGTCAATCGCGGCCAGGTCATCCGCCGGCTCTCGGACAACCGTGACGACTTGGTGATCATGTCCATGGTGCCCCAGGACATGGGCCTGGAATTCCTGCCATTTCTCAACAATCCCATCGTCGCCGTGGCGCCGCCCGATCATCCGTTGTGCCATATGGGCCCGCTGCGCTTGCAGGACCTGGAGCCCTATACGCTGCTGTTGCGCGAACCGGGGTCCGGCACGCGACTGGCCTGCGAGGAGTACTTCAAGGAGAAACGGGTGCATTTCACCCAGACACTGGAGGTGGCGTCGGCGGAGGCCCAGCGCGAGTGCGTGGTGGCCGGGCTGGGCGTGGCACTGTTGACGCGCCACGCCGTGAGCCGGGAATTGTCGTCCGGCGCACTCATCGAGCTGCCGGTGGAGGAGTTACCGCTGTACCGCAGCTGGTGCCTGGTGCAGGCCCGGGCCAAACGCCTGTCACCGGTGGCTCATGCCTTCCTGGCATTCGTTCGCGGTGAGCGCGCTCAGATCATTGGCCTGGTTGAGCGTTTCGACGGGAAGCCGCCGGCGCTGCCTGCCAGTAACTGAACTCTGCCGCGTCAGGAAATTCGCTGATTTCGGCCAGGAGCTGGCGCTGTTCATAGCGGTCTTCGATGGCACGACGAAACGCCATGCGGCGCTGGTCTTCCTGCTGACGACGGGTTTTGACGGCGCTGCGTTCTTCGTAGGACTGGGTCATGTCGAGACTCCCAAGACGTATACGGGAGCTTTACGATGACGGCGCTGGATGACGGTTTGGCGGCGCGTGCATTACAGAACGATGAATTCGGGCAAATGATCCCTGTGGCGAGGGAGCAAGCTCCTTCGCCACAAAAGCCTCTGACTTCCAAGACCAGCGCTCAGTCGTCCAGCGCCTTCACCGACTTGGGCGACAACCGCAAGCTGCGAAGGCTGCGCTTCACGCTCTTGAGGTGGTTGACCAGGCTTGGGCCACGGGCCATGGCGACACCCATCGCCAATACGTCGATCACCACCAGGTGGGCGATGCGCGAGGTCAGCGGCGTGTAGATCTCGGTGTCTTCATGCACGTCGATGGCCAGGTTCACCGTGGACAGTTCCGCCAATGGCGTCTGGCTCGGGCACAAGGTAATCAGCGAGGCACCGCTTTCGCGCACCAGGTTCGCGGTGATCAGCAAGTCCTTGGAACGCCCCGACTGGGAAATGCAGATCGCCACATCGGTAGGTTTCAAGGTCACGGCTGACATGGCCTGCATGTGCGGGTCGGAATAGGCCGCTGCCGTCAGCAGCAATCGGAAGAACTTGTGCTGGGCATCGGCTGCCACCGCGCCCGAGGCGCCGAAGCCATAAAACTCGACACGCTGGGCCTGGGACATGGCCGTGACGGCTTTTTGCAACGCCACCGGGTCGAGCTTCTCGCGAACCTCCATCAGCGTATGCAGGGTCGTGTCGAAGATTTTCAGGCTGTAGTCAGCAACGGAATCGTCTTCATGGATCGCAAACTGACCGAAGCTCGCGCCGGCGGCCAGGCTTTGCGCCAGTTTGAGTTTCAGGTCCTGGAAACCCGAGCAACCGATGGCCCGGCAGAAACGCACGATGGTCGGTTCGCTGATGCCGACGCTGTGGGCAAGATCGGCCATGGAGCTATGCATCACGGCCGCAGGATCAAGCAGTACGTGATCGGCGACTTTCAGCTCCGACTTGCGTAGCAAGTGGCGTGACTGGGCGATGTGTTGCAACAGGTTCAAGGGGCTGGACTCTTGTTATGGGCAGGTGCCGGGATGTAGCAAGCTTGTAGTTATACTACAAGAATTGGCTCTTTGCCCGTCCAAAACGTAACTGGATTGCCTCGCCGCCCCTTTGTTTTGGCCGAGGATCCGCCGATGTAGCAGCTTGTGCCGTAACGCAAACGCTCAACGCTGCCGATCCGCTGATTTCCAGGCCCGTCCTGAGCTTCCAACCCGGGGGAAATCGTCTATTGGTCAGCCAATAACTTGCTCCCATGACTTCCCGTCAGACGATTTCGTTGCCTGACGGGAAGTCATCGTCGTGGTTCAGGCTCATTCAGCCAGGTGTTGCGCCCGCAACAACCCAGCCAACCCTTCAGCCTCCACCGGCCGGCTGATCAGATACCCTTGAACCTCATCGCAACGCTCGTTCCTGAGGAATTCGAGCTGCTCCTGCCGCTCAACGCCTTCGGCCACGACCTTGAGCGACAACCCATGGGCCATTGCAATGATTGCCCGGGTAATTGCCGCATCCACGCTGCCCTCACCCAGCCCGCGAATGAACGCCTGGTCGATCTTCACGTAATCCACCGGGATGCGCTTGAGGTAACTCAAGGATGAGTAACCGGTGCCGAAATCGTCGATCGCCAACTTGACCCCAAGGTCACGCAATTGCTGGAACGTGGCGATGATGTGTTCGACGCTGTCGAGCAACTGGCTCTCGGTCAGCTCCAGTTCCAGGTATTGAGGGTCCAGACCGGTTTCTTCCAGTACCTGCCGCACCAGGCTGACCAGCTTGCCCTGGCGCAACTGATGCACCGACAAATTGACGGATACCCTGATCGGCGCCAGCCCCTGGCGCTGCCATTCGCATGCCTGCCAACAAGCCTGGCGCAATACGAACTCGCCAATTGGCCCGATCAACCCGGTCTCTTCGGCCAGGCCGATGAAATCTCCCGGTGGAACACGGCCCATGGCCGGATGATCCCAACGCACCAACGCCTCGGCGGCGTTCAGGCGACCGGTCGCCAGGCACAGTTTTGGCTGATAAAAAACCTTCAGTTGTTGCTCTTCCAAGGCCTTGCGCAGCTGATTCTCCAGTTGCAAGCGCTCCAGCGTGCTGGCCTGGAGGCTGTCGGTGTAGAACTGGAAATTGTTGCCCCCCAAATGCTTGGCATGTTGCATGGCCATGTTCGCCTGGCTGACCAGCATGGCAACTTCCCGCGTGTTGTCGGGCAACAGGCTGATGCCGATCGAGGCACTGAGCACCAGTTCATGGCCTTCTATGGCCAGTGGCACACGCAGCTTGGCGGCCAACCGAGTCGCCACCCGCGCCAGGCTCGAAAGGTTGCCATAGGCATCGAACAACACCGCAAACTCATCGCCCGATAGCCGCGCGATGGTATCCGCCTCGGGCAGCGCATTGATCAGACGTCGTGCCATTTTCTGCAACAACTGGTCGGCGATGTCATGACCAAGGCTGTCGTTGAGCAATTTGAAACGGTCCAGGTTGATATGCAGCAACGCCAGGCTGCGCCTTCCGCCCTGGCGCACACGCTGATGCGCTTCGTGCAGGCGCTCGCGAAACAGCGAGCGATTAGCCAGCCCGGTCAATTCGTCGTAATGGGTCAGGTAGCGCATCCGCTCTTCGGATTCGCGTCGCGCCGAAAGATCGGCGAAGAAGCCCACGATATGGCTGACATTTCCCCGAGCATTGCGCACGACGTTCAGTTGCAGCCATTGCGGATACAACTCGCCGTTGGCCCGTGCCTCTACCAACTCACCCTGCCAGGTGCCGTGCTGCTTGAGCGCCTGGCGAATGATGGGGTAGTGCCGGCGCGCATCGCGACTGCACGGTAGGTCCACCACATTGCGCCCGAGCATCTCATCGATATTGAAACCGGTGACCCGCGTGAACGCCTGATTGGCAGCGAGTAGCACGTAGTGGGGGTCGAAAATCACGATACCTTCGCTGGCGGCTTCGAACACCGTGGCCGCCAGTTGCCGTTGCTGCTCGAGTTCCTTGCTGGCGCTGATGTCTCGCCGGGTGCCGACCATACGCAGCACCCGTCCGCTCACGCTGCGCTCCACGGCCCGGCCGCGGTCTTCGATCCAGACCCAGTGGCCATCGCCGTGGCGCACACGGTATTCGATCTGGTAATCCTCGCTGCGGCCCTTGAGGTGTTCGACCAAGGCCCGCTTGAGCGCCGGCAGGTCCTGCGGATGCAGGCGCGGGGTGAGATGAGTGAGCATCGCCGTGATGTATTCGGGTTCCAGGCCGAAGAGTTCCTTGAGCTGAGTGTGATGGACTTCGTCAGTCTGTAGATTCCAGTCCCACAACCCCAGCTCGCTGGCTTTGAGCGCCAGGGCCAGACGCGCCTCACTCTTGCTCAACGCCTGGCTGGCGACCTCCAGTTCAAGACTGCGCTGCGCTACCCGCGCTTCCAGGCCAACCTGGGCCGCCCGTAGTTTTTCCTCCGCAGAACGGCGTTGTTCGACCTCCCGGGCCAGCGCGTCGTTGAGCTGGGCGCCGCGGGTTTGTGCTTGCTGCAGATGCTCGATCAGTGCCTGGTTCTGGAAGCGTCGCAACAGGCCGCTTTGGATCAAGCGGTTGACTTGCCAGGCGACCACGCTCAGCGAGACCAGCACGATCAGCCCAAGCCAGCCCCACCCGCGTTGCTGCTCGTCGCCGCCCCAGAAGAGGTAGCCGATGGCCGGTAACAGGCACGGCAAGGTAAAGGACAGGAATGCGGGAAGGCTCACCGCGTAGGCCACGCTGGCCGACAGGGCCGCCGCGCCAATCAGGCCGAATACCCAGGCCTGTTGCTGGAAACTGTCAGCCGGGACCAGCGCGATACCGGCCCCAGCCAGCGTCAGGCCGGTCATCGCCGAGCCGAGCAAAAACATACGCAACCAGATCGGGTGTGCCTGGCGGCTCGGCATCGCCGAATCGAAGGCCGCCACCTGGATCACCCGCAAGGCCACCAGCGACAACAACCAGACGAGCCAGACGCTGACCAGGAAATAGCGCCGCGGCTCCCATAACAGCGCGGCGCAGACCAGACCATTGAGCAACATGAACAACGTAGGCAGCAGCGAGCCTTGATACAGCAGACGTGTGCGCTCGACCGCCATCTCCATGGCGTACTGCTTGCAGATAACCCGCGGCTCCACACAGGGGCCCGCCGGATCGGAATTGAGGGTCATTGGCACTGTTTTTGTTCTTATTCAGTGGAGCGTGGAGAACCCGAAACAAACACCGAGCATACACAAGCCACGGGGCATCCCACACTGCCCCAGCTCATAAAAACACGGAAAAAAGTCGCTGTTTCATTGGGTGGCGACCCTTTCGAGCGAGTCCCGCCAACGCCTGTAGCCTGTGACCCGCCGGTCATCATCAAGCGGTCTTTTATCGGCTGATGCAAAGCTCGGTTTGCCCGGGGTGACGCCGCACCCTAGAATGCCCCGATGCGCGATGATCTCTCCCTTCTGCTGAACTCCCTCAACGATGCCCAACGTCAGGCCGTAGCAGCCTCCGTGGGTCGTCAGTTGGTCCTGGCCGGTGCCGGCTCCGGTAAAACCCGAGTGCTGGTGCACCGTATCGCCTGGTTGATCCAGGTCGAGAACGCCTCGCCCCATTCGATCCTGTCGGTGACGTTCACCAACAAGGCCGCGGCCGAGATGCGCCATCGCATCGAACAACTGATGGGCATCAACCCTGCCGGCATGTGGGTCGGCACCTTCCACGGCCTGGCGCACCGCTTGTTGCGGGCGCATTGGCAGGAGGCCGGGTTGAGCCAGACCTTCCAGATCCTGGACAGCGACGACCAGCAACGCCTGGTCAAGCGGGTGATCCGCGAGCTGGGCCTGGACGAGCAGCGCTGGCCCGCCCGCCAGGCCCAATGGTTCATCAACAGCCAGAAAGACGAAGGCCTGCGCCCGCAGCACATCCAGGCCAGCGGCGACCTGTTCCTGGCGACCATGCGCAGCATCTACGAAGCCTACGAGGCGGCGTGCCAACGTGCCGGGGTCATCGACTTCTCCGAGTTGCTGCTACGGGCGCTGGACCTGTGGCGCGACCACCCAGGCCTGCTGGCCCATTACCAGAAGCGCTTCCGGCATGTACTGGTGGACGAATTCCAGGACACCAACGCCGTGCAATATGCCTGGTTGCGCCTGCTCGCCAAGGGCGGCGACAGCCTGATGGTGGTGGGTGACGACGACCAGTCGATCTACGGCTGGCGCGGCGCCAAGATCGAGAATATTCACCAGTATTCGGCGGATTTTCCCGACGCCGAAGTCATCCGCCTGGAACAGAACTACCGCTCCACCGCCGGCATCCTCAAGGCCGCCAACGCCCTGATCGCCAACAATACCGGGCGCCTGGGCAAGGAACTGTGGACCGACGGTGGCGAAGGCGAAGCGATCAATCTCTACGCCGCCTTCAACGAACACGATGAAGCCCGCTACGTGGTGGAAACCATCGAAAGCGCGCTGAAAACCGGCCTGGCCCGCAGCGACATCGCCATCCTGTACCGTTCCAACGCCCAGTCGCGGGTGCTGGAAGAGGCCTTGCTGCGCGAGCGAATCCCCTACCGCATCTATGGCGGCCAGCGCTTCTTCGAGCGTGCTGAAATCAAGAACGCCATGGCCTACCTGCGCCTGATCGAAGGACGCGGCAACGACGCGGCCCTGGAACGGGTGATCAACGTGCCAACGCGGGGCATCGGTGAGAAAACCGTCGAAGCGATTCGCGATCACGCGCGCCACAGCCATGTGTCCATGTGGGAAGCCATGCACCAACTGGTCGCCAACAAAGGCATGACCGGTCGCGCCGCTGGCGCCCTGAAGGCCTTCATGGACCTGATCGAAGACCTGGCCGCCAAGTGCGGGGAAATGCCTCTGCACTTGATGACCCAGACCGTCATCGAGCAATCCGGCCTGATCGCCTACCACGAAGCGGAAAAAGGCGAGAAAGGCCAGGCCCGGGTGGAAAACCTTGAGGAACTGGTCAGCGCCGCGCGCAACTTCGAAAGCACCGAAGAAGACGAAGACCTGACGCCGCTGTCGGCCTTCCTCGGTCACGCTTCCCTGGAGGCCGGTGACACCCAGGCCGACGAACACGAAGACAGCATCCAGCTGATGACCCTGCACAGCGCCAAGGGCCTGGAATTCCCCTACGTGTTCCTCGTGGGCATGGAAGAAGGCCTGTTCCCCCACAAGATGAGCCTGGAAGAACCGGGACGCCTGGAAGAGGAACGGCGCCTGGCCTACGTTGGTATCACCCGTGCCATGCAGAATCTGGTGCTGACCTACGCCGAAACCCGACGTTTGTATGGCAGCGAGACCTACAACAAGGTGTCGCGCTTCGTACGCGAAGTACCGAAGGGCCTGATCCAGGAAGTGCGGCTGTCCAACAGTGTCAGCCGTCCGTTCGGTGGCGGCCAGCAGCAAAGCACCAGCAGCCTGTTCGGCGGCAGCGACATCCCGGAAACCGGCTTCAGCCTCGGCCAGACCGTACGGCATTCGGTATTCGGCGACGGCGTGATCCTCAACTTCGAGGGCGCTGGCGCCCAGGCGCGGGTGCAGGTGAACTTCAGCGAAGGCAGCAAGTGGCTGATGCTGGGGTATGCCAAGCTGGAAGCGATCTAAAAATTTCGTAAGAAGCACCTTGCTGTGGGAGCAAGGCTTGCCCGCGAGGCGGTGGCACATTTGACACAGGTGCGTCAGACAGATCGCTATCGCGGGCAAGCCTTGCTCCCACAGGTATCTCTCCCTATCCCACATTAGTTTCCGACCGAACTTATTTACTTTTCCTACAGCCCAAAGCGAACAAGCCTTCTTGCACAGCCCAAGCTGAACCTAAGCTGTCACGCAAAAGCCCGAAACACTCTGTCGCTAGCCAGCAACAGTTCAGCTGTGCAACATGGCGCGCGTGCTATCCACAAATGGGAATGCCTTTATATGAAACGTTTTCTTAGCATCGCCATGGCGCTGTGCATTGGTCTGACGATGGCCATCGACGCCAATGCCGCCAAGCGCTTTGGCGGTGGTAAAAGCTCGGGGGCTGCCCCGACTCACCAAACCAGCCAGATGGCACCGTCCTCTGCCGCCGGCTCTACCGCTGCCACCGCAGGCGCTGCCGGTGCCGCGGGCGCTGCCACCAAGGCCAGCGGTGCTTCGCGCTGGCTCGGACCCCTGGCCGGCATCGCCGCTGGTGGCCTGCTCGCCTCCATGTTCATGGGCGACGGCTTCCAGGGCATGCAGATCTTCGACATCCTGATCATGGCGGTCATCGCCTTCCTGGTCTTCCGCTTCATTGCCGCCCGTCGTCGCAAGCAGCAGGAGCAATTCGCTCCAGCCGGCCATGCGCCGATGCAGCGTGAAGTGTTCAACCAGCAGCCCGCCAGCGGTTCGATCTTCGGTGGTTCGGCGACGCCTGTGGCCGCCCGTCCGGTCATCAATGCGCCGGCCTGGTTCAACGAACAACGCTTCATCGAAGCCGCGCGCAGCCACTTCATGTCCCTGCAGCAGCATTGGGACGCGAACGAAATGGACAAGATCGCCGAATTCGTGACCCCGCAACTGCTGGAGTTCCTCAAGCGCGAGCGGGCCGAACTGGGTGATGGCTTCCAGTCCACCTACATCGATAACCTGCACGTGCAGCTGGACGGCGTCGACGATCGCGCCGACAAGACCATCGCCACCCTGACCTTCAGCGGTGTGTCGAAGGATTCTCGCTTCGACAAGGGCGAAGCGTTCAGCGAAAGCTGGAACATGGAACGTGCCCAAGGCGATGACCAGCCTTGGCTGGTGGCCGGTATTCGCCAGAACGGTTGAACCTTTGCCCGTTTTGCATGTTGAAATAAAAGAACCCCGGCTCAGGCCGGGGTTTTCTATTTCGCGGTTGCATCTATAGCGAGCTACTGTATAAACCGCTCCATATAAAACCGCGCCATCGAGAAAGAGGATCCCCGGACGTGGAAGAAATCATCGAACAATTGCGTGAAGCCAACGAGCCCGTACCGGTCCCGCTGGAGTTGCCCGACGAAGACTTGCTGGTAGAGATCGAAGAGCAGCTGTTCATCGATATCCCATTCGTCTTCAGGGAGTTTTTGCTGACCGTCAGCGATGTCGTCTATGGCAGCCTGGAACCGGTGACCGTCACCGATCCACAATCCCACACCTACCTGCCGGATGTGGCCGCCAATGCCTGGGATGCCGGTGTCGACCGCAGCCTGATCCCGATCTGCCAGGACGGCGACGATTATTATTGCGTCGAAGAAGACGGCACTGTGGTGCTGTGGCAGGCCGAAGAAGAACTGATCGCCGAAGAAACCTGGGAATCAGTCTGGCACTGGGCGCGGGACGTCTGGCTGGAAAGCTGAGCCCCACGGCCGGTCAATGCCCGGACGACTCCTTGTGATTGTCCAGGGTTTCAAGCAAGGCCACCTGCATGCGCGTATGCAGGCGGATGAACCAGCGCCAGAGCAATGCCGCCACGGCAGTCGCCACCACGGCGATCAGTACGAGCAACTTGTTGGTCGGCAGAATGCTGGCCGACAAGGCTGCCAATAGCAGGAAAATCACCAGCAACGAGAGAATCGGGATCACTTCGGCGATCACCCGACGCACGCGCTGGGTGTGGCGGCCAGCCATCTCCGGCTTCACGCCCATCTCCGCCAGCAGCATCGACAGCGCCTTGAGCTTGCGATAGGCAGCGATCAGGAACGGTAGCGACAGCAGCAACGCCCCGCCCCAGATCAATGCCTTCTGCCAGCTCGGGTCGCTGATCCACGCTTGCAGGTACGCCGACATCCGCTCGGCGAAAAAACCACCCGAAACAAAAATCGCGATGACCAGCGCCAGGTTGACCCCGACCTGCAGCAAAATCCGCCTGATCATCGAGGCCACCACCGCCCCCTCTCCGTGGGGCTGGATGCTGCGCAGCCATTCGCCATACATCCCCAACACCCGCGTCAACCGTTGCGGCATGACCGTCGCCAACTTGACGGACAGCGGGTCGGCGGCCCGGATCAGGTACGGCGTCAGCAGAGTAGTCAACACCGAGACGGCGACCGCAACCGGATAGAGGAAATCGCTGGTGACCTGCAGGGTCATCCCCAACGACGCGATGATGAAGGAAAACTCGCCGATCTGCGAAAGGCCCATCCCAACGCGCAGCGAGGTGCGTCCGTCGTTGCCGGCGATAAAGGCACCGAGGCCGCAGGACAACATCTTGCCGAGCACCACTGCGCCCGTGATCACCGTAATCGGCCAGGCGTATTGCAGCAAGATCGCCGGGTCGAGCATCAGCCCGATGGCGACAAAGAAGATCGCGCTGAACAGATCGCGCACCGGCTCCACCAGCCGTTCGATTTTCAGCAGTTGCCGGGACTCAGCCATGATCGCCCCGATCAGGAATGCCCCGAGTACCATGCTGTATTCCAGCTTCACCACCAGCAGGCAGAAGCCGAAACACAAACCCAACACGGTAATCAGCAGCATTTCGTTGCTGTCGAACTTCGCCACGTAGGCCAGCACCCTCGGCACCAGCAGAATGCCGACGACCAACGCGACGATCATGAACAACGACAACTTGCCCACCGTGGAGAACACTTCGCCGGAGCTCACGGTGCCGCTGACGGCAATGCTCGACAGCAAGGCGATGATGCCAATGCCCAGAATGTCCTCGACGATCAACACCCCGAAAATCAGCTGCGCGAAGCGCTCGTTCTTCATCTTCAGGTCGTTGAGGGCCTTGACGATGATGGTGGTGGAGGAAATGGCCAGGATCGCGCCGAGGAACAGCGAGTCCATGGTGCTCCACTTGAACCAGCGGCCGATTTCATAACCGATCCAGATCATCAGCACGATTTCGAGGAACGCCGCGATGAAGGCCGTGGCCCCGACCTTGAACAGTTTGCGCAGGCTGAACTCCAGGCCCAGGCAAAACATCAGGAAGATCACCCCAAGCTCGGCCAGGGTCTTGATCGTGTCTTCGTCGTGGATAAAACCGAACGGTGGCGTATGCGGGCCAATGATGAAGCCGGCCACGATGTAGCCCAATACCACCGGTTGCTTGAAACGATGAAAGAGCACGGTCACCAGCCCCGCTGCCATCATGATGATTGCCAAGTCTTGAATGAAACTGATGGCATGCATGTCGGAGCTCCCTGTTCAAATGACTCATCGCAGAGCTGGAGAAATCCATTTCCTCTGTAGGAATTGCCCTCACAACGGGCTTTTGAAGGGTAACACCGCGACTTCCGACAAAAAGACGGTGCAATATATGGAAACAGATCCATCGGCGCGTGACGGCAACCACAGGCGCAGCGTCCCGATATCGGTGGTTTTTAAAACCTGGTGACCTGTTTGCAGGCCACCCACCAGCACCCGCAGAGGTGCACTCCCGAATTGCTGCCTTGAACCGTGAGTACGTTATGGAACCCGGAAACGCCCAGCTGTCGATGACGGTGTTGATGACCCCCGATATGGCCAACTTCTCTGGCAATGTCCATGGCGGCACCTTGCTCAAATACCTCGACGAAGTCGCCTACGCCTGCGCCAGCCGCTACGCCGGGCGCTACGTGGTGACCCTGTCGGTTGACCAGGTCATCTTTCGCGAGCCGATTCATGTCGGCGAACTGGTGACCTTCCTGGCATCGGTGAACTACACCGGCAACACGTCGATGGAAGTGGGCATCAAAGTCGTGACTGAAAATATTCGCGAACGCTCGGTGCGCCACACCAACAGTTGCTTCTTCACCATGGTTGCGGTGGATGACCTGCGTAAACCCGCAGCCGTGCCGCCCTTGCAGCCGCAAAACAGCGAAGAAAAACGCCGCTACGAACAAGCCCAGCAACGTCGGCAGATTCGCCAGGAGCTGGAAAAGCGTTATCAGGACATCAAGGCAGACGGGCCTTGACCGACATGTGGGAGCGAGCTTGCTCGCTCCCACATGGGGCTTGCATTGATCAGAGGCTGATCGGCACAGCCTCGAACCGCACCCGTGGATGGGCGATCCGGTCTTGGGCGCGGACCAGTTCCAGTTCATAGCTGGTGCAAGCCTGGGTTTCCAGTAGTACTTCATGCACCGCCGCGGCGGTGAATTCGAGCGCCGCCACCAGGCTGTCCCCCAACAGTATCCGTGCCAGGAACAACCCCGAGGTCAGGTCACCCACGCCCACCGGTTGGCGCGGGAAAGCCAGCAGTGGACGGCGCAGGTGCCAACTGCCATCGGCGGTCACCAACAGCATTTCGAAGCTGTCATCCGGCTTGCCAGGGTAGGCCAGGTGCTTGACCAGCACCGCCTTCGGTCCACGAGCCAGCAACGCCCGGGCCATGGCCAGGCAGTCGAGCAAAGACTGCGCCTTGCGTCCCGAAAAACTGTCCAGTTCCAGTTGGTTCGGGCACATGAGGTCCGCCACGGCGGCGGCTTCTTCCAGGAGAAACTCACTCACCTCGGGCGCCACGATGCAGCCTTTCTCTGGATGTCCCATGACCGGATCACACAGGTACAGCGCCTTCGGATTGGCGGCCTTGATCCGCGCCACGCCCGTCAGAATCGCCCGCCCCTGGGCCGCGCTACCCAGGTAACCGGACAGCACCGCATCGCAGTTACCCAGCTCACCGATGGCCGCAATGCCTTCTACCAATATCGGTATCTGCTCTGGGGCCAGCACTTCACCGGCCCATTGGCCGTACTGGGTGTGATTGGAAAACTGCACGGTGTTGAGCGGCCAAACGTTCACGCCAATCCGCTGCATCGGAAACACTGCGGCGCTATTGCCGGCGTGTCCGAATACCACGTGGGACTGAATGGCAAGCAGATGAGGCGTACGTTTCATGCGGGAAGTTTCCGTAAAACGATTGAAATTCAAGCCGCGCAGTATGCGACTAAACGCAGCCTATACGACAGACCGGCGAGACAGTTAAGCTGGCAGCAACTTGTTGGAGCACTTCGTTCATGCTGACCCTTGGAAACATTTTCGTGCTGATACTGCTGGCTACCGGCGGCGCCTGGCTGTGGCACAACCATGGCTTGCGCGAACGGGCGTTGGCGAGGGTCATGCAGCATTGCGCCAACCTCAAGATCGAGCTGCTGGACGGCAACGTGGCGCTGAAAAAAATCGGTTTCGTGAAGGACGCCAGCGGACGACGACGCCTGGCACGCGTCTACACCTTCGAATTCACCGTCACCGGTGAAAGCCGCCATTCAGGCACCATCACCCAGTTTGGCGCACACAGCGCACACATCGAACTGGCGCCCTACCCGATGCCCTTCGAAGAAACACCGCCCCCCCCCATTGAACCGGTCCACACCAGGCCCAGGGCTGAAGTCATCGAGTTGAGCCAGTGGCGCCAGGAACACAACAAGTGGAAGCCTTGAAACAGGGCTGACTCAGCGACACCGACAATTCGCCAGCCCGGTTTGCAGACCATCAACGTCTTGCGCCTGATCGAAAATCAGCTCGATCCGAGAATCCTGGCGCCACTCACTGGCTTGCCAGCCCAGCGCCGCCCCCTCCAGCGCATTGGCTGAAACCCAGCCGTCGACGCTGTGGATAACCATCTTCGCCCGTCTCCAGTCTTGGCCTTGTAGCCATCGCTCCAGTGCCGCTGCGTCGAATTGCTGGCTGGGGTGCCAGCGCCAACCAATACTCCAGCCACCTTCCTGCTGCTGATACAGGCAGATCGGCAGCGTCGGGTCGGACCAGATGGCCGGTATCTGGCCCAAGCTCCTCGGTAGATTCAAGTTATCCACAACCCCACTGCCCCGAGCCGCAAGGCCTGGTAATCGATCGATCGGCAGCGCAGCCTGCTGCGTCCAGTACAACGCACGCCCTGAGAGTTGCGCCTCCAGCCGTTGGCGATCGGCTTGTGTGAGGGTCTCGGACTTGTTCAGCACCAGCAGTCCGGCATCCGACAGGGTTTGTTGCTGCGCGTCGGGCAAAGGCTTGCCGTCCACCATCGCCCGGGCATCCAACACCAGCACACAGGGTTGCACCGCCAGCACGCCGAGCCATGGCGCTTCGCTCAGCTGGCGCATCAACTGCGCCGGATGCCCCAGGCCCGAGGGCTCGATGAATAGCCGATCCGGCCTGGCCTTGCGCAGCAAACGCCCAAGACCGATCTGAAACGGCGCGCCGTTGACGCAGCACAAGCAGCCACCGGCCACTTCGCCCAGTGCGATACCATCGCCAGCCTGGGTCAGCAACGCGGCATCCAGGCCGATCTGACCGAACTCATTGATCAGCACCGCCCAGCGTTCATTGGCCGGTCGCTGCGCCAGCAGATGCCTGATCAGGCTGGTCTTGCCGGCGCCCAAGGGACCGGCGATGACATGGGTGGGAATGTGCTGCAACATAATCGACGGCTTTCGATGGAGGTGAATATGCGAATGATCGGCTGGTTGTTACTGGCACTGACTTCGAACCAGGCATTGGCCCAGGCTTGTGTGGTCCACAGCCAGGCGGAACGGCTGGATGTGAAAGTCTGCCAGCAGAACCGCAACATCCCGCAGAAGCTGTTTGCCGACGGTTTCTGCCAGCCAAACCTTGCCGGTCAGAAAGTAGAGGTGCAATACGTCGATCAATGCCCTGGCGGCGCGTTCGGCATCTGCAGCAATGCCCAAGTCGCCAATATGCCTTACCGCCAGGATATTCACTATTACGGCGTGGCGACCGATACCGCTTATCTGCAGCCATTTTGCGAAGGAAAAAGCCAGGGTACCTGGGTCAAGCCTTAAGCCAACCAATCCAGCGTGAGAATCAGTCGACGCTCTCCCGGCGCGGGTTCCGGCGAGCGATGGATCAGGCCAAGGCCTTCGTTGCCGTGCCATTTTTCGCCTTTAAGCAAACCCACATCACCGCAACGAAACTGCTGGATCACGCACGGATCACTGGGCTCAGCCTCAGGCTCGGCAAGTCGTCGACGGTCCATGACACCTTCCTCGAGCCACTGGCTGCCGACGCCTGCATAGGTGGTCAGCAACCGCACCGGCACGTGGTCGACGTGAAAGCGCGGGCACATCGCCTTGTCCAGCGTGCGCAGGCGCAGACCGACACGTTGGGCACCCAATAGGCAGGCAAATGCACTGACGAGCCAGGAGACATCGGCGATAAAGCCTTCATAGCCTTGCAGGTCGCTGAAACCTGCAGCCAGGCCTTGCAACGCCGGCTGCGTGTCATCCTCCGGCAACTCAAGCACACGTGATTCGGCCAGCGACTGGTCCATCGCCAGCACCATGGTCGCAAAATCGCTGATGTGTGCAGGAAGCCGGCGCTGCCAGACCGCCAGGTTAGTGCCGTCGTCCAGGATCTGCATGAATACTCCTGGCGTATCACCTTTGACCTGTCGTGCCTGCGCTGCCCTTTTCAGATTGGGCGCCAGCATCACGCCGCGACCTCTTCATGCCATGGACCGAACGGATCCGGCAACAGGCGCCAACTTTCAACACCGAGGGCCATTTCCGCGTCGGTGAGCAAGCAAGCGTCCAGTTCGGCGGTGAGCTGGCTGAAGTCGATGTCTTGACCAATGAAGACCAGCTCCTGGCGGCAATCGCCTGTGGCAGCAAGCCAGTTCTTCATGATCGCCGCTGTACTTTCCTCATCTTGCGGCCATTGGTTTTTCGGCACGAACCGCCACCAGCGCCCGGCGAAGCCATGCCGCATCAAGCCTCCGGCCTGGGACCAACTGCCCGCTTCCTCAGGTTTGCTGGCCAGCCAGAAGAAACCCTTGGAGCGCAGGAGTTTGCCATTAGGCCAGGGACGGTCGATGAAATTGAAGAAGCGCTCGGGATGAAACGGCCGGCGTGCTCGGTAGGCGGTCGAGGCGATGCCATATTCCTCGGTTTCTGGCACGTGCTCGCCACGCAGTTCCTGTAGCCAGCCAGGGGCCTGGGCGGCGCGTTCGAAGTCGAAAAGGCCCGTGTCGAGGATTCTGCCCAGCGGCACCTGCCCCATGACCATGGGGAGGATCTGCGCCTGGGCGTTGAGACGTTGCACAATTGCGATCAATTCTTCCCGATCATGCTGGCTGATCAGGTCAATTTTGCTGATCAGAATCACGTCGGCAAACTCGATCTGTTCGATCAGCAGGTCAGTGATCGAGCGTTCATCGTCCTCACCCAGGGTTTCACCCCGTGACGCAAGACTTTCAGCGGCCTGGTAATCCAGCAGGAAATTCACCCCATCGACCACCGTCACCATGGTGTCGAGCCGCGCAACATCGGCAAGGCTTCGACCTTCTTCGTCACGAAAAGTGAACGTTTCTGCCACTGGCAACGGTTCGGAGATGCCTGTGGATTCGATCAGCAGATAATCGAAACGCCCTTCCCTGGCGAGTTGCCCGACTTCTTCGAGCAAGTCCTCGCGCAACGTGCAGCAGATGCAGCCGTTGCTCATTTCCACTAGCTTTTCTTCGGAACGACTCAAGGTGACATCTCGCTGGACTTCGCTGCCATCAATGTTGATCTCGCTCATATCGTTGACGATCACCGCAACCCGCAGATTGTCGCGATTACGCAAAACGTGGTTGAGCAGCGTACTTTTACCGGCACCGAGGAATCCGGAAAGCACGGTTACGGGAAGACGATTGGGCATCAGGTATATCCTCATCGGGCGGCCGCTTCGACTACGGCTCGTTTCCAGGTTTGGCTGGGGTCAGGGTCACGGTGTTTTATGTTATAGTATAACAACACAATTCAACCAGCCCCCGCCATCCCTCATTGGCCTGAGATCACTCCATGCGCACTCATCTGAAATTCGTATTGGCGAGCCCGTTGTTGCTGTGGGGGTTAAGCGCTTCGGCCCAAACCCCTCTCCTGGCGAATTGCACCCGTAGTGCAAATCTGCTGGCGTGCGTGGACATTCAGGGCAATGCCTACAGCGTCGCAACGGCGGGAAACACCATTTATTTACGAGGTTTTGAAGCGGCCAGTCGTCGTTATTGGGCGCAAACCAATAGCCGTTACGGTCAGCTCACCTTCTTTACTGGTTTGGCATCGGATGGAGAAAGTTGGGTCGGATACAGCCGGCGTGTGGGCTGGACGACCCTCAATCGTTTCTCGAGTTCTGGTGGTAGTGCGGGTGCATTTGTATGCGGACGCATGAACGGTTGCCAGGATTCATCGCGCTGATGTTTCACGTGGAACGTAAACGTTTAGGGAGATGAAACTCCTTTCATGGAAAAGGTTTCTCTAAATTAGTTGTTATACTATAACATCTAATTTTGAACCTTCGATGGACCTTGACCATGAACGCGTTAACCCTGCCCGACATCGCAGCGCAGGCTTCACGTCAAACCCTGCCCCTTGATTGGGTGGGTATGTGCGGCATCGCAACACCGGTGTTGATTGACGGCCAACGTCTCAGTGCAATGGCCGACGCAGGTGTCAGCCTTGATGACGGTGAGGCGCGCGGCATTCACATGTCACGATTATATCTGGCGCTAGAGCTGCTCGAAGAGACGACGCTTTCGCCGGCGTTATTGCGTCGAATCCTTCAGCAATTTCTCGATAGCCATGAAGGTTTGTCCCACGCGGCATCGCTCAGTGTGTATACCGATCTGCTGCTCAAGCGTCCGGCACTCATCAGCCCGCTTGAGGGTTGGAAACGCTACCCGGTGAGCATCGAAGCCCACTTGAAAAACGCAATGTTCCACGTGGAACTGAAAATCCAGATTCCCTATTCCTCCACCTGCCCTTGTTCGGCCGCACTTGCCCGGCAATTGATCCAACAGCAATTCGTCGATGACTTCGCTAACAAGAAACTTGAGCACGCCGAGATCCTGGCCTGGCTAGGTTCATCGAATGGCATTGTCGCCACCCCTCATAGCCAACGCAGTACGGCGAGCCTGACCCTACACCTGAATGCCGATGCCGACGATTTACCGCTGCAGTCTTTCATCAACGAAGCCGAAGCAGCCCTCGGCACCGCTGTGCAAACCGCCGTCAAGCGCGCCGATGAACAGGCCTTCGCCCTGGCCAACGGCCAAAACCTGATGTTCTGCGAAGACGCAGCGCGGCGATTAAGCACAGCCCTGAGGCGGTCACCGGACATCGTTGCGCTGAATGTGCGCGTCGTTCACGCCGAAAGCCTGCACGCCCATGACGCCGTGGCGCAAAGCAGCTGGACCCGGGAGGCATCATGATCAACTGTCAAGCACTGCGCTGGGGTGCCCCCGGACAACCCCTCACGCCGCCGCTCGCGATGCAGCGAGAGGCCGGCAGTCTCACCGCCATTATCGGTGCCAACGGCTCGGGCAAAAGCAGCCTGTTGAAAGTGCTCGCGGGGCTGCAAAAACCGCTCTCCGGCAAAGTCACCCTGGATGTTCCACGGTGTGGTGGGGTTTCGTTCATGCCGCAGCAGCAACATCTGGATCGGCAATTCCCCATCAGTTTGCAAGAGTTGGTGGCCGCCGGTTCCTGGGGTAATCGACACACGCCAGCGATGCGAAGGCAGTTGCTCCAGACCGTACTGGCCGACTGGGCGCTGACCGGCCTCGAACATCGTCCGCTAATGGCGCTGTCTGGGGGCGAGCTGCAACGCGCCCTGCTCGCTCGCCTGAGCCTGGCCGAAGCGCCACTGCTGTTGCTCGACGAACCCCACGCCGCCCTCGACGAACAGGGCCAGGCGCTGCTGTGGAAACATCTCTATCACTGGCACGCCCAGGGCCGAACCGTCGTGGTGGTATGCCATGATCTGGCAGCGGTCCGCCAACATATCCCCCATACGCTGCTGATCAGCAACACCGGCTGCGTGCTGGGCCGCAGCGTCGACTTGATCGCTCAACAACCCCACACGTGGGTGGCCTGATGCTTGCGGCCACTCATCTCTGGCAACCGTTTCAAGAGTTTGTCTTCATGCGCAGGGCCTTGCTCGGCGGCCTGGTGCTGGCGTGCAGCACGGCGCCGTTGGGCGTGTTCCTGATTCTTCGGCGCATGAGCCTGATTGGTGACGCCGTAGCGCACGGCATTCTGCCTGGCGCCGCCCTGGGTTTCTGGTTCGCCGGGCTGAGCCTGCCAGCATTGACCATTGGCGGCCTGGGCGCGGGCCTGAGCATGGCCGGACTCGCCGCCTGGATTACCCGGCGCACCGGCCTACGGGAAGATGCCAGCCTCGCGGCGATTTATCCCATCTCTCTGGCGGCCGGCGTGTTGATCCTCGGCATGGCCGGTAAACGCCTGGACTTGCTTCACTTGCTGTTCGGCTCGGCGCTGGCGGTAGACGGCCCGACACTTACCGGCATGCTCTGGGTATCCGGTGCCAGCCTGTTGGTGATGGCGTTGATTTACCGACCGTTGCTGCTCGATACGCTGGACCCACTGTTCCTGCAAACCGTCAGTCGTCTCGGCCCGTTGGCCCATGGTGTGTTCCTGACCCTGGTGGTGTTGAACCTGGTGATTGGCTTCCAGGCCATCGGTGCGCTGATGGTGGTCGGCCTGATGATGTTGCCAGCCGCCGCGTCGCGATTCTGGAGCCGTCGCCTGCCACTGCTGATGCTGATCGCGGCGCTGCTTGGTTGCCTCTCGGTGTGGCTTGGCCTGTTGTTGTCCTTCTATTACTCACTGCCCAGTGGGCCGTCCATCGTACTGGTGGCGGGCGTGTTGTACCTACTGTCGGTGGTATTCGGTCCGGTGCACGGTTTGCTGCGCCGCCCGCCTTTGCTCACATCCCAATGAGGTGTTTCCCGATGCGCGTTCTGCTCGTGCTATTCAGTCTGATGCTGTCCATGTCCCTGTCCGCCGCCGAAAAGCTCCAGGTGGTGACGAGCTTCAGCATCCTCGCCGACATGACCCGACAGGTCGGCGGTGAGCATATCCACATCACCAACATGGTCGGCCCGGACACCGATGCACACACCTACGAACCCACGCCAGACGACGCCAAGGCACTGCTCAAGGCAAAACTGATCATCAAGAA
Organism: Pseudomonas sp. A-RE-22; assembly: GCF_019956035.1. NCBI lineage: Bacteria > Pseudomonadati > Pseudomonadota > Gammaproteobacteria > Pseudomonadales > Pseudomonadaceae > Pseudomonas > Pseudomonas sp. A-RE-22. The sequence goes on along the minus strand of NZ_JAHBCZ010000044.1, from coordinate 216,539 downwards.
TGGACTGGGCTTCGAGCCATGGTTGGATCGCCTGGTGACCAGCACTGAAACCACTGCTCCGGTGATCAGCGCCAGCCGCGGCGTCATCCCGCGCTCACTGGATGAGGATGGCGAGACCATCCCCGACCCGCACACATGGCACAACCTGGCGAATGCCGAGCTGTATGTCAGCAACATCACCAAGGCATTGGAAGCTGCCGACCCGTCCAACAAGGCCGATTACGAACGCAACAGCCAGGCGTACCTGAAGAAAATCTACGCCCTGCTCGCCGAAGCCAAGGCCAAGCTCGGTGCATTGCCACCAGGCAATCGCAAGATCGTGACCTCCCACGATGCATTCGGTTACCTGGGCCAAGCCTATGGCATCGAGTTCATGGCGCCCCAGGGTTTATCCACAGAGCGTGAACCGTCGGCAGCAGAAGTCGCGGCACTGATTACCCAGATCCGTCAGGCGAAGGTCAAAGCGGTGTTCATGGAAAACATCAAGGACGCACGCCTGCTCAAGCAGATCGCCGACGAGAGCGGCGCGCACATCGGCGGCACGCTGTATTCCGATGCACTCGCGGCCAGCGGACCGGCCAGCACCTTTACTGGTCTGTTCGAATACAACCTCAATACGTTGTATGAGGCGCTGAGTCGGCCTTGAGAGCATTTGTCGGAGCAAGGCTTGCCTGCGATGAACGGTGACGCCCCTGGCGATGTACCGAGTTGTTTGCGTCGCGAGCAAGCTTTGCTCCCACAGATTCTCCAAACGATTACTTCATACCCGCTTCAAGCCCTCGGCTTGACCGTCCCGCAATCCTGCCCCAGCCACACCGCGCGAGTGTCGAGACTGCCGTTCTGCTGGATGCCGGTGGCATTGAACGTGCCGTAGACCTTGGTGGTGAATTCACGATCGCTCTGGAACGTCGCAACGCCATTACCCTGGGCTTTCGGGCAACTGAAGCGAAACTTCCACTGATTGCCGGTGCGCTCGGTGATCTGCTGCTTGCAACCCGATTGCGGATCTTGCAGCGGAATGTCATTGGTTTGCACCTGCGCCGGGGTCAGGCAGACACGGATGCCTTTACCGCCCATGGTGATGCCCTGCTTTTCCAGCATCGCCCGTTGTTCCGGAGTCATCTGGTTCTGCACCTGGCCCAGGATCAGTTGCAGGTCTGGCAGGTTCTGGTTATCGACCTTCATGTTGCTGGTGGTCAGCTCCCACAAACCCGGCTGGAGCATCTGCGCCTGAGCCGCCATCGGAACCGACAACCCCATTGCCAAGGCCACACCCAGCAGACGAACATTCATTGCATAAACTCCAGAGGACAAGTGGCCGTTAGACGCCGCCCACAGGCTTCGGTTCAAGCCCGGGACAAGTGAATTAAATAGCGACATTCGCCATGGAACATGGTCTGTTAAGCATTGAAACTTCCGGAGCAAGAATGCCCCCATGGATTATTTCGGCCCGCATGTTTTCGGTTACCTGATCGCGCTGCTCCACACCCTGGGTTCCATTGCCGCCGTCCACGCCGTATTGACGGTGCGCACGGCCCAAGGCTCGATTGCCTGGGCCCTGTCGCTGCTGTTTATTCCCTACCTGACATTGATCCCTTACCTGGTTTTCGGGCGCAGCACTTTTGATGGCTACATCAAGGCGCGCCGACAAGCCAACGAAGAGATGCGCAAGGCGATCTCCGAGTTGAACTGGCGGCCGTGGGTCGAAGAGGCTTTGACCGCTCGCGCGTCCCAGGCCTACGACTCGCTGCGGGCCATGCCCAAGCTGGGGCGCACACCCTGCCTGGCGAACAATCAGGTGCGCTTGCTCGTCGATGGGCAGGCCACGTTCGAGGCAATCTTCCAGGCCATCGATAACGCGCGGCAGGCCGTGCTGATTCAATTTTTCATCATCCACGATGACCGCCTCGGCCTACGCCTGCAGACACTGCTCCTGAAAAAAGCCGCCGAAGGCGTGGCGGTGTATCTGCTTTATGACCGCATTGGTAGCCACTCCCTGCCCCACCGCTACGTCCAGGCGCTGCGCGACGGTGGTGTCCACGTGAAAGCCTTCGCCACCCGCAGCGGCTGGCTCAATCGGTTCCAGGTCAACTTTCGCAACCACCGCAAGATCGTGGCGGTGGATGGCGTTCTAGGCTTCGTTGGCGGACACAACGTGGGCGATGAGTACATGGGCGAAAAGCCGCCCCTGGCGCCGTGGCGCGACACTCATGTCGAAGTCTGCGGCCCGGTGGTGGGGAGTATGCAAGAGTCGTTTGCCGAGGACTGGTTCTGGGCGGCCCGTTCGCTGCCACCGCTGATCCTGCCAGACACCTACCCGGACGACGGTGTGCTCTGCCAATTGCTGACCAGCGGCCCGGCCGATGCCTACGAAACCTGTTCGCTGTTTTTCGTCGAGGCTATCCATGCGGCCAGCGAGCGAGTCTGGATCACAACGCCTTACTTCATCCCTGACGAAGCGGTGTTCGCCGCCTTGCGCCTGGCGGTGCTGCGCGGGGTGGATGTGCGCATCCTGCTGCCCTCGCGGCCGGACCACAAGATTGTCTATGCCGCGTCCAGCCTTTATGCGTTTGAAGCGGTGCGGGCCGGTGTGCGGATGTTCCGCTATACGCCGGGTTTCCTGCATCAGAAAGTGGTGCTGATCGACCGGGAAATCAGCGCAATCGGCAGTGCGAACCTGGACAACCGTTCGTTCCGCCTGAATTTCGAAGTCATGCTGCTCACGGTGGATATCCCTTTCGCCACCGAGGTCGAGCAGATGCTTGAGCAGGACTTCGCCCAAGCCGTGGAAATCGACAAACAGGAAAGCCGGGAGACCCACCGCCTGCAGAAGATCGGCATGCGGGTCGCCCGGCTCATTTCCCCGATTCTCTAAGGGGTGTAAATGTCGTCGCGGGTCCAGGGCAACTCATGGCTACCGTCGGCGTGGGCCTTCACCGCCAGGATCTGGTGCAGATTGATCCAGCCCTTGGCGAACGCGTAGGCACAGCCGGCCAGGTACAGACGCCAGATCCGCAACGCCTGTTCCGGCACTTCCTTCGCGGCGGCCTCGAGATTGTCCTCCAGGCGTTCACTCCAGTGATCGAGCGTGCGCGCGTAATGCAGGCGCAGGCTTTCCACGTCGACGATTTCCAGCCCCGCTTCGCTGATCTCGGCAGAGATCATCGACAGGTGCGGCAGCTCGCCGTTGGGGAATACATACTTCTCGATGAATTCACCGGCGCCGCGACCGACTGGACGACCGTCGGTGTGCTTGGCGGTGATGCCATGGTTCATCACCAACCCGCCCTCACGCACCGCGCCGAACAGCGTCTTGCAGTACTGCTCGAGGTTGGCGTGGCCAACATGCTCGAACATGCCAACGCTGACCACTTTGTCGAAACGACCGTCCTGGGGCAGGTCGCGGTAGTCCAGCAATTGCAACTCGACCAGATCCTCCAGGCCCTCTGCCTTGACCCGTTCCCTAGCCAGTGTCAGCTGCGCCTTGCTCAGGGTAATCCCGAAGACTTTGGCACCGAACTCGCGCGCAGCGTAACGGGCCAGGCCGCCCCACCCACATCCGACATCCAGCAGGTAGTCACCCGGCTGTAATCGCAGCTTGCGGCACAAGTGGCGGAATTTGGCTTGCTGGGCCTGTTCGAGGGTTTCACTGCCCGTCTCGAAATAGGCACAGGAATAGGCCATGTCACTGTCGAGCCACAGCTGATAGAACGCGTTGGAAAGATCGTAGTGATAGGAGATCGCCTTGGCGTCGGTTTCCTTGTCGTGGAGTGATCTAACCGGCGGGTTGTCGGCGTCATCCTCGACCAAGGCCTGGCTCCATTCATCGCAGACACGAATGACTTCGTGAATCGAACCTTCGAGTTCCAGTTTGCCTTCGACGAATGCCGCTCCTAGCGCATCCAGGCTGGGATGGGTGAATTGCGCGACCATTTGTGGGTCCTTGACCACGATCGTGACACTGGGGTCGTCACCCAGTGAAAACTCATGGCCATCCCAGAGCCGCAACCGAAGCGGTAGGTGCAGATTCTGTAAGGCCGGTGGAAGTTGCGCGAGCATGAAAAATCCCCCCTTGTTTCAGACGTCTGAAAATGAGGGTAGACCATCATAGAAAAATAGCAGGCTATCGAATTTATAGCCTTTTTCTATCACCGTCCCAAATTCACTCCTTGTGCCGGGTACTGCCAGTATGGGTGCGCCCTCTCCAACAGAGACTGCAAGGGTGACGCACAGTTCGCCAAGGGTTATCCAACGGCTCCCTTCGCTTGAATTTTCAGGAGTGGCTCCTGGAACCGCAGCAATCGCCCCGCATTACCTAACACTAGCAGGGTACTGAGATTATGCAGCAGCGCAGCGATCATCGCCCCTGCCGCGCCGAGCCAACCGAAGGCGGCAAAGGCGACGATTGCCAGCGTCCAGCCCAGGCCAATGATCACGTTGACCTGCAACGTGCGCCTGCATTGGCGGCTCAATCGCACGCAAGTGCCCAGGCGACGCAAATCGCTGCCGATCAGCACGATGTCTGCCGACGCCAGGGCGATATCTGCGCCGCCGGCGCCCATTGCAACGCCGACCACCCCGGCCTTGAGCGCCAGGGAATCGTTGATGCCATCGCCCACCACCATGGGGCGGAATCCATGGTCGATTTCGGCCATGACTCGCTTGAGTTTGTCTTCCGGTAGGGCCTGGGCTTGCAGGTCGCCGATGCCGACATCCCGGGCCAGGGTCGTGGCCACGCTCTGGCGGTCGCCGGTCAACAGCAACTGCCGCCCCAGGCCCAGCTCGCGCAGCTCGGCCATGGCCATCCGTGCCTCCAGCTTGACGCTGTCGGCCAACAACAGCCAGGCGAGGAACTGCCCGTCCAGGGCCAGGCCGGCAATCGGGCCGTCGTGCTCCGGGACCGCAGACGTTTGAATGCCCAGCTGTGCAAACAACTCCGGCCGGCCGAGCGCCGCTTCGCCCTGGGCGGTCATCGCGACCACCCCCAGGCCCTGGCGCTCATGGATGTCCGTCAGCGCCAGGCAGTCTTCCTGCTCCACCAACCCCGCCAACGCACGACTGACCGGATGGCTGCTGGCCGAACCGAGGCTGGCAGCCAAAGGTAGCAGCAACGATGAGGGAGCATCCTGGGCATATTCGATGGATTGCAGGCGCAGGACGCCGTAGGTCAGGGTGCCGGTCTTGTCGACAACCAACGACGTCAGGTCCGCCAGTTCTTCCAGGAAGGCCGAGCTGCGGATCAGGATCCCATGGCGCGCCGCCACCGCGATCCCGGCAATGGCGGTGGCCGGCGCCGACAGCACCAACGCACAAGGGCAAGCGGCGACCAATACTGCCAGCATCGCCTGGGCATCGTTGGTCACGAACCAGGTCACCGCCGCCAGCAACAACACCAGTACCAGGTAACTGCCGGCGTAGCGTTCCAGCAAGCGAGTGATGGGCGGCTTGGAGCGTTCGGCGTTTTGCATCAAAGCAATGACCTTGCCCAAGGTGGATTCTTCGCCGGTCCGGGTCACTTCCAGGCGCAGCAGACCATCCAGGTTGATCGCGCCACCAAAGACCTCAGTGCCGACCACAGCCTCCAACGGCACCGACTCACCCGTGATGGGCGCGGTGTCGAGGCTGGCTTGGCCGGACAACACACAACCATCGGCCGGCACCCGATCGCCCGCGCGCACCTCCACGACATCGCCAGGCTGGAGCGTCGCGTTGTCGACATCGATGATCGATCCGTCGGCCTGCACCTTGCGACCTTGGCTGCGGGTCAGTTGGCCAAGGGCATGGATCGCCTCCTGGGAGCCAATGACGCTGCGCTCTTCCAGCACATGCCCGAAGATCATGATGATCGGCAACAACGCCGCCGTCAGCAGATCGCCGGTGGCCCAGGCACCGAGCATCGCCAGGGCGATAAGTTGGTCGGTAATCCCGTGCAGGCTTGGGTAACGCAAGCTGTACCAGGCCGAACGCATCACCGGCACTGCCACCAACAGCGAGGCGAACCCCAACAGCAGTTGGCTGACACCGCTCTGCTCTGGCGACCAACCGCGCCATGCCAGGCCCAATGCGAGCAAGCCGAGGGCGAGCATCGCCAAGGTCAGTTGTCGGGCGGCGATGCGTTGTTCCGTCGAGGACAACATCGGTGCAGCGCTGGTTTGGGCGGTCATTGTCCGGCTCCCTGGATGATCAGGCGGGAATCGTCTTTCGGGTCGACCGTGGTCACTGAACCGGCCTGGCGAAGGATGGTAGGCATGCGTTCGCGATACAGGCGCAGCAGCATTTGCGGATCGCTAACTTGGGTCTTCGCCAGGCCCAGGACCGTCGCCGTGTCGGCCGAAGCCTTGGCGAGCCGTTCGCTGGCCTGGGCATGGGCGACCTCCACGGCACGGTCGGCGTCTTGGCGGGCGGCCTGGGTGAGCTTTTCGGCTTCGGTACGCGCGTTGGCCACGGCTTTATCGGCCTGCTGACTGGCCGTCAGCACCGCGTTGAAGGCACTCACCGCCGGCCCCGGCAGACTCGATTGCACATCGACCCGCACCACTTCGATACCCAACCCCTCCCCTGTCGCCGCCAGGTCAGCCAGGCGTCGGTTAAGCCCCTGCACCAGATCGCCACGCAAGCGTTCGCGGCGCTCGGCCGCCTGGTTGTCGCTACCCATCAGTTCGGGGCGAGCCACCAGAATGGTGTCCAGATCCCGGGCTGCAGTCAGGGCCACGGCACTGCGGGTCGCCAACCGGTCCAGTGCCGGCAGGACATGTTCACCTTGCAAGACGAAGGAATAAGGGTCGGTGACTTTGTAGAACACCCGCACATCCAGTTGCACCACGCCAGCATCACCGGTCAATAAATAACCAGAACCGGCCAGCGCGTCGCTGACTGGCGTGGCGAAACTGGCGACACGATCGGCTTGCAGGGCCTCATCCGAACGCAGCAGATTTTCCACCCGCCGCTCAAGCACCCGATCCGCAGCGGGCAGCAAGACCACTTGTTCCACAGGACGAGGCCACGCCAACAAGAGGCCGGCATTCTGGATGCGATCCAAGGCACCAAAGTGCAGCACCACCGCACGATTCTGCGGATCGATCTGCCGCACGTTGGAAAAGACCCAGGCCAACGCCGCCAGCACCGTGACGGCGTAAAGCGCAAGAAATGCCAGGCGTCCGGCCTGGATCCACGGGCTGGATAACTCGTTTGTTCCACGTGGAACCAAACTCATGGTTGTGTTCCACCTTTGCCTTCCACGGAAACAGGACCGTCCACCAGAACACGAAATGGCGCCGCATCGGTGCGCAAAATCAGCTTCGTGCCTGGGCTGACAATGGTACCCAAGGTGTCCAACGAACGGAGCAGGTTGTAGAGCTGCGGGGAGCCGGCGTATGCCCGACCATAGATCTCAGCCGCTTCTACCCGCGACTGCGCTTCGATATCTGCGGCCTTCACTGTGGCATCGGCTTGCATGACTCGTGCATCACGTTCCGCGGCGGAGCGAATCTGCGCCGCTTCGCGCTTGCCGACGGCGGTGCGTTCGGTGGCGATGGTTTCACGCTCGGCGCGCATGCGATCCACCGTCGCCGTCAGTGTCACCGAGGGCAAGGTCAGGCGTTCGACACCGACTTGCAACACGCGCACGCCGTAAGTGGTGAGCAACTGTTGATCGATCTGCTGACGCAGCTGAGCTTCGAAATCGGCGATGCGCACCTGGCTGGCATCGGTATTGACCAGATTCGCCAGGTCAAAACTGGCGGCGGTGGTTTCCAGCGCCGAGCCGACGAAGGTGCGGATCTGCCGTGCGGCTTCGTCCGGTTGGTTCTGCACCGCGCGCATGAAACGCTGCACGTTTTCCGGATCACCTTGCACCTGCCACGCCACGTAGGCCTGGACGATGATCCGCAGCCCATCACGGGTGCCGACATCCTGCAAACCGCTGGAGGTGGTGCGTAACCGCAGGTCCACCGGAATCGCCGCCTCGAACGGCGCCGGCCAGCGCCAACTCAAGCCAGGTTGCAGCAGTACCCGCGCCGGATTACCGAAACGAGTGATGACCGTGGCCTCCCCCGAGCGCACTTGCACCAGGCTTGCGGCCGCAACGGCAAACGCCACCAGCAACGCCGCCCAACCCATCCGCCGCCACGGGAACGGACCGGCCTGTTGCGGATCGCCATGATGGTGGTGATGATGGCCATGGTGATGACCGGCATGGCCGTGATCGTGACCAGCGTGGTCGTGGTGATCGTGTGAAGAGGACTGGCTCAATGGGCAGCTCCTGGCGGGACAGGGTTACGCGGCGACGCGGGGTCTACCGGCAGCGTGAAGGTACGCAAGTCGATGGTCGGCGCGTTGCCGCTGCCGCCCAGGCGATGGTCGAGAATCAGCAACCGGGCATTGGCCAGGCCCTGGCTGAGTTGGCTCAGGTAATGCTCCAGTACAAAAGCGTGCCCCGCCGTGGCGTAGGCTTTGCGGTCGGCATTGAAGCGCAGGTCGGCGGCCTGGGCAGTCGCGTTGATTTCCCGGGCGGTGGCCGTGGCTTGGTCATGGGCGACGCTGGCTTGCAATTGTGCCTGGTTGGTCTGTTCCGCCGCCGCGCCGCGCTCTCGGGCGATCAATGCCTGCGCGCCGATCTGCGCCGCCTGTACGCCGTGGTAGGCATTGGCCGCACCGGCCGGCGGATGAATCGCCTCCACCACCGTCGCCAGGATTTCCACACCGCTATCGAGCGATTGCAAATCAGCCTGGACGGCGCGACCGATTTCGTCGGCGAGGCTGACACGGTCCGCACCCAGCAAACCGTCCAGCGTGCGCGATGCAAATTCATGCACCAGGATGCGGCTGGCGGTGCTGCGGATCAGCGTCGGCACATCGGCGCTGTTGTAGGTCGCCGCCAATGCCGCGGCGTCCGTCAGGCCGATGCGATAGACAAAGCGCACGTCCATGTTGACGATCTGGAAGCTCTGCTGGTCGGCACGACGACTGGCAATGACCTGGGACTTGTCGTTCACATGGCTGGCGTCCCACAACCGATTGGCGATTGCCGGCGCCGGTCCCTCCGCCGGTTCAGCCTCGACCACTGCCCGACTCTCCGCGACGCTGGTCGCCAATTCATGCACAACGCCATTCTCGACGTTGAGCACCCTGCCCCACGGCCAAGGCAACGCGACATGCAAGCCCGGGCCGAACACCTCCACCGGTTTGCCAAAACGCTCATAGATGCCACGTCCCTGCAGCGGCACTTCGTGCACGCCCGTCAACAACCAGCCCACCAGCGACACCAGCGCCAATACCGGTAAAAAAGCCCGGCGCATGTAGCTGAAGGCCCAGATCTGCCGCAAGTCGATGCCAAAACGGTTGTGCAGTTCGTGCTGCAAGGCCAGCAACGGTTGCGGCGGCCAGCGCAGCAGATCGGCGATGACACTCCGGCCCAGCAGCGGCGGTTCCAGAGCGTTCCGGCGCGGGATGAACAACGACAACACGGCGCGCAGCAAAAACTCCGCCGCCACCACGCCCGGCAACAGCCCCATCAGCACCGCCAGGCGAAACGGCCAGATGGACGTTTCTGCGGCGAACAACAAGCACAAAGCGCCAAGCACCAGCACGATGATCGCCACCCGCGTCAGCTGCGCCAGCGTCGGCGCTTCCGGCCATTCCACGGGAGATTGCTGGGCCAACTGCCGCTCGAACACCAATAGCCCGAACGCCAACAACAACGACAACACCGCCCCCACACTGGCCGAGACACCGAGGGCGGCAGCCGGCAGTTGCAAGTTCCAGGCTTGCTCCAGGCCCAGCAATACCAGCACGGACCAACCGGCCAGCCACAACGCAGGCGCACCGATCTGTTTCAGCAGGCCGACCGCGCGAGCGCCAATTCGCTCCAGCAGCCGCTCATACCAACCCAGGTTATCAACAGGCTCGTTTTCCGCCGGCAGGTTATCCACAGCTGGCAGCAGCGCCTTGCTACGCCATTGCGTGACCCACCAGGCCGATTGCAAACCTGCCACCAGCACCAGCAGTCCCGCACCTTGGCTGACCAGCAGCGCCGGCCAAAGCGATTGCGGCGAAAATACCCCGATAAAAAACGCCAGTACCAGGCCCACGCCCGCCACGCTTCCCAGGGCGAAAGCAATCTGCTTCAAACGGCGCCCTTGAAACGACGCGCGCTGAAAACGTGGCCATTCGGCCACCTGTGCCCCCTCGACATCAAGATCGACTTGCATACCACCCCAGCACTCGTGGCGATCAAAATCCGGGCCCGTGGACAAACGCCACCGACGCTCCGTTATATGCCGTTACCTTATAACGATTCCTGTGAAATTTCCGTTTTGAATTCTTCATGACAAGGCCTGCGCCGACCTCTTGACTTAAGCCTTGACCGAAATCTCTGGAAACGCTCATATTACGACCATAATTTTTCATCAGGCCAAGCGGGAGAACAACGATGAGCAACTACGACGTGATCATTCTGGGCGGCGGACCCGGCGGGTATAACGCGGCGATTCGGGCCGGGCAATTGGGCTTGAAAGCCGCCTGTGTCGAAGGCCGAGCCACCCTGGGCGGCACCTGCCTGAACGTCGGCTGCATGCCCTCCAAGGCCTTGCTGCATGCCTCTGAACTGTACGAAGCCGCCACGGGAACGGAATTCGCCAACCTGGGCATTGAAGTCAGCCCCACCCTCAACCTTGCGCAGATGATGAAGCAGAAGGACGAAAGCGTGGCCGGCCTGACCAAGGGCATCGAGTTTCTGTTTCGCAAGAACAAGGTCGACTGGATCAAAGGCTGGGGCCACATCGACGGGCCGGGCAAGGTGACCGTTACAGGCGACGATGGCACCAAGACCGAACTCAGCGCCAAGGACATCGTCATCGCCACCGGCTCGGAACCCACGCCCCTGCCAGGCGTGACCATCGATAACCAGCGTATCCTCGACTCCACCGGCGCCTTGTCCCTGAGTGAGGTGCCCCGACATCTGGTGGTGATCGGCGCCGGCGTCATCGGCCTCGAACTGGGTTCGGTCTGGCGGCGCCTGGGTGCCCAGGTGACCGTGGTCGAATACCTCGATCGCATCTGCCCGGGGGTAGATGGCGAGGCCGGCAAGACCCTGCAACGAGCCTTGGGCAAACAGGGCATCCAGTTCAAGTTGAGTTCGAAGGTCACCGGAGCCATTCCCTCGGCCAGCGGCGTGCAACTGCAGATCGAACCGGCGGCGGGCGGCGAAGCACAGACCCTGGACGCCGATTACGTGCTGGTCGCCATCGGTCGTCGGCCTTACACGCAAGGACTGGGGCTGGAGAACGTCGGACTGAGCCCTGATAGGCGCGGCATGCTCGCCAACCAGCATCACCGGACCGAAGCGCCCGGCGTCTGGGTCATCGGTGATGTGACGTCCGGACCGATGCTGGCCCACAAGGCCGAGGACGAAGCCATGGTCTGCATCGAACAGATCGCCGGCAAGGCCGCCGAGGTCAACTATGCGCTGATTCCCAGCGTCATCTACACCCGTCCGGAACTGGCCAGCGTCGGCAAGACCGAGGAACAGCTCAAGGCCGAAGGCCGTGCCTACAAGGTCGGCAAGTTCCCCTTCACCGCCAACAGCCGGGCCAAGATCAACCATGAGACCGAAGGGTTCGCCAAGGTCCTGGCCGATGAACGCACCGATGAGATCCTTGGCGTGCACCTGGTCGGCCCGAGCGTCAGTGAGATGATCAGTGAATACTGCGTGGCCATGGAGTTCAGCGCCTCAGCCGAGGACATCGCCCTGACCTGCCACCCACACCCTACCCGCTCGGAGGCGTTGCGCCAGGCGGCCATGAATGTGGAGGGGATGGCGACGCAGATGTAGGGGCACGCCCCATTGGCGATACCCCCCCTGTGGGAGCGAGCTTGCTCGCGATGGGGCAATCACATACGCCTTTGTAGCGTCTGCTATGCCGTCATCGCGAGCAAGCTCGCTCCCACAATGGGTTATTCAGCTTAGGAGGCCGACATCCGCGCCTTGCGCCGGCGGCGGCTGATCAGCCCCAACGCCACCGCCACTACCAGCACCACACCGCCCATTTGCAGCCACCCCTTGTAAGGTCGCAACATCGAACGAATCGGGTCCAGGGCCTGGGTGACGTAGCGTTTATCGGCCTTGTTGAACTCTGGATAAGGGCACTGGTAACCAAAGTTCCATGCCCAATCCACATACGGGCCTTCCTTCACGTACCGTTGATACAACGCGCTCTGCTCTTCAAGGCTGGAGTTGTACCCCACCGCGTTACACAACACCGCCGCAAACGCCTGGCTGGTATGCGGCAAATGATCCGCCGCCTGGCTCGCCAGCGCCGTGGCGACAAACCGATAGTGATAACGCATGTCCGGCTGCGCCGCGCTGGCCTGCTGGCGTTGCACTTCGCCTTCGGCCACCAGCGGCCCAACCTTCAGTTCAACCGGTTCCAGGCTGTAGTTGCCTCCCAGGCTGGCGTAATCCGGCGCCATCTCATAGCCGAGCAACTCCATGCCCCATTTGCGCGCCATCCAGGACGCATTGAAATACGCCTCGGCCCGTCGGGTTGGCCACCATTTGGACTCCGCGTCCTGGCGCAATTGCCCATAGGCGCGGGCCTTGTTCTGCAAGTCTGCGTTATCGAAATAAGCCGGTGCCTCATCAAAGCGCCCTTCCCTCAGCAAGCGACGACCCAGCAGATTGCGCAGGCTCGCAGCCACGGGCAGCGGCACATAGTTGTCCCGATCCTCCTGGCTCAACGCCGGTGGCGCCGGGACTTGGGCGTCAACGTACTGCTTGAGCTCATCCACCGTCAGCACACGCTCGGCGACTGCGGCAGCGTCGTACCAATAGTTGCTCTGGCCGCGATAGAGCTGATCGAAGGCTTGCAGGTAATCGCCGCGCTGCAAGGCCAGGATCGCGCTTTCACCTTCGACCCGGCACTTGGGCTGCACCGACTCGAAGTTCCAATCCGGTGTCCGCCGGCCGCCCCATGACTCATCGTTCGGGAAAGCCTGGGCGGCCTTGGCATAAGCCGCCGCTGCGGCCACTTTGTCGCCGTCGCGCAAGGCCAGCTTGGCACGCACCCACCAGGCCAGGCCGGTGTCGGAAGCCTTCTGCACAAAAGCCTGGGCGCTGGCGTAATCGCCGTGCTGGTAACTCACCGCCGCCAAACGATCGGCATCGTCCAGGTTGTCCCGGGCGTTGGCTCGCAACAGTTCGAACAGCCTTTTATCGCCAGAGGGTTCTTCACCGTCCCACCAGCCGACGCGGCTGAGCAGGTAGGCAGTGACCAATCGCTGCACCGCCTTGGACTTGAGCAATTCGCTCAAGCGCTCATCCGGTTGGGCGCTCAAATCACCGGCCAATTGCAGCAACGAGCTGTAGCCCACCGGGGAGCCTTGCAGGTTCTGGATCGTATACAGGCCGATGGCACTGTCCCAATCGTCAGCGGTGTAGGCCACCCGGGCTTCTTCGCCAAGGCTGGCGATGCCCAGTTCCAGCGGATCGCTGAAGCCGGAAATGCTCAACTCGCGGGCCTGGCGAAACGCCGCTCGCGCCTGGTCCTGCAAAACCACAGGGTCGCCGCTGCCGGCCTCGGTGCTCACGGCGAACAAGGCCCGTCCGAGGGAGTACGCGGCCCAGGTGCTGCGCAACCGACGTTGGTCGGCCGGTAACGCCAGCAACTGCTGGAACGCTTCCACGGCGCGCTGATGCTCACCGACGTTGAAAGCCGCCGCACCAATCGCATACAGGCGCAGTTCATCAGGCAGGTTGGCCGCTTCGGCTGCCACCTGGTCGACATCGGTCAGGGCTCGCAGGCGCTCCACCACCGCTTGCTGCGGTGGGGTCAGGCCGATCTGCTCGGCCTGGTTGCGTTGCTCAACGTAGGAAGACGGGGCGTCATAGCTGTAGTCCGGGTTGCGCGTCGCCTCGGTGGCCGGCTTGAGCCCGGCAATCGGCTGGCCGAGGCGGCTGACCTCGAAGCGAAAGCTGCCTTCGGGCAATTCGGCCAGCGACTGGGCGCGGTTATCCAGCAGGCGCATCGGGAAATCCGGCCCGCAGGCCAGCGCCGGGCCCAGCGGCAGACAAAGGCTCAGACACAGTAGGTGACGAGGCCACTTACGGGTAAACATTGAAACCTCCTTGGTCAATTTTCGTACAGCGCGCCCAGCCGATTGCCCGTTGGCTGCCAGCAGCCAAGCGGCCTTCCTGAATGCGGGTGAAGGTAAGCAGTCCGGGGGTTTGTTGCAACGTATAACCGGCCAAGGCATCGACGCCGTCACACGCGCCAACAGCCAGCGTCAGGCGCTGGGGCCAGGGGCTGTCGAGATTGCCCTGGTTAACCAGGCGGATATCGTACAAACCACCCTGCTCCTCCCACTGCAACGCCAGCCGACTGTCCAGGTTGTCCCCCCGGGCGACGGCGCCGAGCGTGGTCAGGCTCCACGCCCGTCGGTCGCCGGCCAGCGGCAGGCGAAACCAGATCAACCCAGCGAGATGTTTCGGCGGATCGGCACGCAAATCTGCCGCAAGCCCGGCTACTTGTTGCGGATCGGCCAGCAACTCCCGCCGCTCGCCAGCGCGATCGATCGGCACTTCGCTTTCCACCACAGGAACGCCACTCTCCTGGGTCAGCAGCGCCACGCCGTATGCCGGCAGGGCCAGATAAAACGGCCGTGTGGTGACTTCGCTCCAGCGTTGCGCCCAGTGCCGGGCCTGTTTCGGATCGAACAATCCCTGCCTTGGGTCACTCACCGCGTGGACCTGCAGCACGCTGCTGTCCACCGTTTCCAACAATCCAGGCAACGCTGGGCTGTCGAGCCAGGCCGGTAGCGCGGTAATACTCAGCCGCACGTTGGCCGGCAGGACTTGCCGCAGTTGGCCGAGGAATTTTCCATAGGCCGGCAACCGTGCGTTGCCGGCATCGTGGTCGATTTCTACCCCCACAGGGGTCAGACCTTGGGCTTGCCAATCGCCCAGCACCTGCTGGATCTGGGCGATCACCTCATCCTGGTCCAGGGCCTTGAGCTGGCCGTCCAGGCGAATCACGGCGATCAGCGGGCGGCCGTCAGCCTTGAGCAAGGCCGGATCGATCCGCGCACGGCTCCAGCCCGCCCCGGGAAAAGCCTGCAACGCCAGCACCCGCAGGCTGGAGAAATCGCCACGGCTCTGGCGCAGCGCCGGCTCGTGGGCCTTGGTCCATTGGCGCTGCCAGACATACAGCTGTTGATCGAGAGCCGGAGCCGGGGGTTGTTCGCAGCCCCCCAAAAGCAACACGGCG
Organism: Pseudomonas sp. A-RE-22; assembly: GCF_019956035.1. Classification (NCBI taxonomy): domain Bacteria; kingdom Pseudomonadati; phylum Pseudomonadota; class Gammaproteobacteria; order Pseudomonadales; family Pseudomonadaceae; genus Pseudomonas; species Pseudomonas sp. A-RE-22. Next base: position 201,279 of record NZ_JAHBCZ010000044.1, on the reverse strand, counting down.
AGGGCCAAAGAGAGCCGGAAAAAAACAGTCATGAAGCCTTAACCACCCATCAAAGGCCAGCAGATTACCGCCACTCGGGTCGAAGCGAAAATGATGCAGAGGAGATTTGATCCTGCTGTGGGAGCAAAGCTTGCTCGCGAAGCAGGCACCTCGATTCCCGGAGGACCGCGTCGCATTTATCGCGGGCAAGCCTTGCTCCCACAGAGGGCATCACTCAGGCTTGCGCGCAATAATCACCTGACTCTTGGCCACCACCGCATCCAGCGCCTGCTTGATCTGCGAGCCGCGCGGCGAATTCAGCACGGCTTGCCAGGTGTCGGCCCAATGATTGAGCAATGGGTGGTCGGCGTTGCTGAAATCGACCTTGGCCTCCCAGAACAACAGCATCCACATCGACCAGTAGAAACCATATTGGCTGTGGCTCAACACCGTAAGCCCCGCCTCGCTGACCATCGCCTTGAACTGCTCTTCGCTGATGATGCGAATGTGGTTGGGCTTGCGGAAGTACTCCGGCGCGGCGATGTCCTTTTGCAGGTCTTCGGAGCTGGGGTGCGGCACGCTCAACAGGTACAACGCACCGGGCTGGCCGACCCGTACCAGTTCGGCAAGGAACTGCGCCGGGTCGTCGACATGCTCGATGACTTCGGTGGACACCACCCGCGTGGCCGTGGCGTCGGCAATGGGCAGCGGGTTGCAGTCGGTCACGTGGCACTCGACTCCTCGCGCGGGGGTCTCGCTCAAGCGCTGGCGAGTGGCCTCGACCTTGGCCGCGTCGATGTCGGCAATGATGATCTTCGCCCCGCGCATCGCACAGAAATGCACGTTGCCGCCATCGCCACACCCCACGTCCAGCAGCGTGTCTTCAGGGGTCACCGGGAAACCGGTGAACAGTTCGCCGGTTTGCTGGTTGAACCAGCCGCTGAGCATCGCATCGTGCAGCCCGAGCATATACGGGTCGACCTTGTCGGCGACCGGCTCAGCGGGCGCGGGCGTGCCCGTGGTGAGTTTCTTCAAAAGGCTCAGCATGACGGGGCTCCAGAGACAGGAAGGACGGTTCGGGCGGCGGCCAGGCGTTCAACCAGTTGGGCGCCACGATTGCGCATGGGCATTTCGACCCAGCGGTAGTTGAGTTCGCTCAACAGTCCGATCAGCGACAAGGCACAGGCCAGGGCCAGCCAGGGATGGCTTGCCGGATCCGGCGAGCCCAAGGGTGCGAAACGAAACCACAACTCGCGCAACAGGAAAAACACCGGGATGTGGATCAGGTAGATCCCATAGGAACGACTGCCCACCCAGGTCAGCGCCGTTTTAAAACGGCTGCGAGGCAACAGGTAATCCCGATCATAGGAGGCCATCCAGACCAGCACGGCACTGAGCACTGCAATGACCCCGAGGCGGTAGAACGACAAATTGAAGTGCTCGGTCGCGATCCAGGCCATCACGCTGCCCAGGCCCAGCACCAACAGCATCCCCAAGGGCGGGCGGCGCAACCAAGTGGGCTCGAAGCGCCAGTAGCTGGGCCGCAGGCTCCAGATCGACAACAACACACCCAGCGCCAAGGCATCGGTGCGGATCACCGACAGCCACAGCGCCCGCCAAGTGAAAAACTGCACCAGCACCACCAACAACAGCACCCACACCAGGTAGCGGCGCGAGACGAACACCAGCAACGGCAGGATCAAATAGAATTGCTCTTCCAAGGAAAGCGTCCAGTACACAAAGCTTGCGCCGTATTCATAGTGCATGAACGCATCGGCAAAACGCAGGTTGGCGAACTGCAGGAAACCGGCCAGGGTCGCCTGCAGGTTGGCCTGCACACTGCCGAACGCACCGGAGCGGTTCAGGAAGAACACCGCGAACAGCACCAGCAGCAGCCAGAGCCAGGCCGACGGTAACAGGCGAAACGCCCGGCGAATCCAGAAGTCCCGGGTGACGATCCAGAATTGCCGAGTGCTGTCGCAGCGACGCAATTGCGGGATCAGGCTGCGTCCGATGACGAACCCGGATATCGCGAAGAACAGATCCACGCCCCACCACAGTTGGAAGCTGTCGGCCAGGACTGCCAGGCCCGGCCATCCGCCAGGAAACGGCATGCCTTGCACGTGATGGAACAGCACGCCCATCACCGCAACGGCGCGCAGCAACTCGATGTCCATGATCCGCTTGCTGCTCATCAAGTGCTCCCGGAGAAAGGATCGGGTTTACGCGCGATGATGACCTGGCTCTTGGGCATGAACCGGTCCAGCACCTGCTTGATCGCCAAACCGTCAGGTTGCATCAGCAAGTCCTGCCAGAGGCTCGCCCAGCGCTCCATCAACGCTGGATACGGCGCCTGGATACGGTCACGCACCGCACCTTCGAGGTCCCGGCCAGCCGCCTGTTCGCTGGCCCAGAAGAAAATCATGCCCATGACCCAGAAAAATCCGTTGGCCTGGCGATGCTCGATTACCAGCCCGGCCTCCTCCACCAGCGCGGCAAATCGTTCGGCACTGAAAATCTGCACATGGTTGGGCGCTTGAAAGTAGCCCGGCGGCGCGATGCCTTGTTGCAAATGCTCGCCCACCGATGCCGGCACGCTGAGCAAATACTGCGCCCCTGGCCGACCCATGCGCACCAGCTCAGCCATGAACGGCTCCGGCTCATGGATATGCTCAAGCACTTCCATGCAGACGATCTTGTTCGCACAGCCATCGGCCAGGGGCAACGGCAAGCTGTTGCTGACCAGGCCCAGGAAGGGCGCGGCGGCCTGGGCTTCGACCTGGCGAGCCAGATCGCGCACCTTCTCCTGTTCGCTGTCGGTGAAGATCACCGACGCGCCTTGGCGCATTGCAAACAGGGTCGCCACGCCTTCGCCGCAGCCGACATCCAGCAAGGTGTCGTCGGCAGTGATGGCAAAGCCTTTGAGCAATTCGCCGGTTTCACTGCGAAACCAGCCGTCAAGCATCGCGTCGTAGAGGCCGGCATCCCGGGGCGAAACGGCCACTGCCGGCGGTGGCGAAGGTTCCACCGCAGGCCTGAGCCCGGACAGCCATCGGCGGATCATGGTTGCTGCGCGTTCCGGCGCCGCTCAGGTATGGCTTCGAAGAAACCCCGCAAACGCTGCTCGGCGTTGGCCTGGCTGCAGAACTTCTCCAGGCTGCGCACGGCGTGGGCCGACATCCGGCGATAACGCTCGGGATCGTTTTTGGCCACGTCATAACTGGCGCGGTAGGCCGAACACAGCGAGTCCCAATCGGTGACATAACGCAGGGTCCGGTACGCGGCCCGGGGGTCGTGGGGCCAGGCGGTCAACTCCTCGGTCGACTCCACCACAAACGCGTTGTCGTGGTCGATGTAGTCGGCCATCGCCGTGTTCAGCGGCGCAATCGCCGGGCGGCCGCAGGACATGAACTCCATCAACGGCAGGCACTGCCCTTCGCCATAGGAACTGTTGACCACATATCGGGTGGCTTCCACCAGCCGCTCGTAATCCGCGTCCGCCAGGTAGCCATGTATCAGCACGATGCGGCAGCGGTACGCCTGGTTCTTGTAGACGTGATGGAGCATGTCGGTGAGCGCGGCGGTGACGTCGTGATGCGTCAGCTTGAGCACTAGAGTCGCGTCGGAAACGTCGCGGAACGTCGCGCAAAATGCGCTGATCATGTCCTTCCAGTTCTTGCGGCCGTCATAAGGATTGAACACGGAGGTATAGATCACACCGTCCAGGAGCAACTCGCAATCCTGGGCCGGGCCGTCCAGCACCAACGGCGTACCAGCCTGATGCTCCGGCGGGCCATAAGGCCGCAGGTCGGTGGTGCGGCTGTCAATCAACAGGCCACGCAATTGCAGGCGCATGTGATCCACCGTCGGCCGCTGGGCCAGCACCGCGCCCCGCGCGGCAAAGCGGTCCCACACCGGTGCCGCAATAGCGGCGATGGGAAAGTCCGCCCCCATCACTTCACGGACGGTTTTAACGGTGAAGCTTGAGTGGGTAATCGCCATGCCGGTTGCGCCCAGGACTACCCGCCAGTCATGCCGCGGCTCGCCCTGCCAGCTTTCGGTGGGAATGGTGCTGAATTCCCAAGCGAACACCGCAATTGTCGGGCAAGCGTAGTGGGCAGCGGTGCGATGAGGGGGGGAGAACGACAGGAATACGCAATCCTCGCCACGAGCCAGGCAATCGGCGTACAACTGATCGATCTCATCATCAGGCCGAGTCACTTCGACGACCCGCCCCAACCGCTCCAGCACCGGGCGAAACTCCTTGAGCACGAAGTAATAGCTGTACTCGGGCTTGCCGAGGTTCTCCAGAATGTTGCTCTGGTTGGTTTCCGAATAAATGATGATCAACATGAGGCAGTACCTGCCTGGAGCACCAGCGGCAGCCCTTCGTCACAGCCGGGCTCAGCCAGGAAATCCGCCAGGCGCTGCTGCACCGGGGTGAACGCGCAATAGCGGCGCATCCTTTCGTTCGCGGCAACGGCCATGGCCTGGTAGGCCTGCGGCCGGTGCTTTGCCATGGCGTAGCTCTGCTGGTAGGCGAGTTTCAATGAGCCCCAATCGGGCCGATGGCGCAGGGTGCGATACAAGATGCGCGAGTCCTCCGGCCAGATGGTCGGTTCGCGGCTGGACTTGACGATGAAGGCCACCTCGGCGTCGATGTAGTCGCGCATCGCCGTGTGGTCCGGTGCGATGACTGGGCGGGCACAGGACATGAACTCCATCAACGGCAGGCACAGGCCTTCACAGCGGGACGCATTGACGTAGAAACTCGCCGCGCCATACAGCCGGGCGAATTGTTCGTCCTCCAGGTAACCGTGCATCACCACCACCCGGCAACTGAACGGCGACAGCTGGGACAGCAGCGTCAGCAGCTCGACGTAGTAGGTCGACAGGTCATTCTGGGTCATTTTCAGCACCAGCGTGGCGTCCTCGACATCGCGCAAGGCCCAACAGAATGCAGTGATCAAGTGATGCCAGTTCTTGCGACCGTCATCGGGGTTGAACACGCTGACATACACCACCCCACTGACGTCGGTCTCCACCACCTGGCTGGTGTCCGGCAGGACGGCTTGGGGATGCTCCGGTGGTGCTGGCTCTGGAACGGGTTCGACGACCACTGGCATCGGCGGCGGCGCCGGCCCCCTCAGGACCCTGCTGGCCGCAACCCGTATCGGCGCTGGCACCAGGTCGCGGGCCGCTTCGCGATACCAGCACAACACATTGTGCTTGAACAGCCACACAGGGCCCTGCTCGGCCTTGCCGGTGAATGCGCGGATGACTTCACGCAGATAATGGCGGGAGAGAAATGCGCGCCGTCGCCAGGTCAGGGGCGGCGACAGCTCAATGATCGACTCCGGCGCTGCTTCGATGATCGGCGCGATCAAGCCGTCAGCCGAAAGCCCGAGGGGCCGACTGTCGATGATGCACCCCCTGATCTGCAAGGTCGTTCCCGGATTGACCGGCAGGCTTGGGTGTTGCTCACGAACCGCCGCGAAACGCTCCCACAGCGGGGTGGGCAAGACCAACACCGGGAAATCCTCGCCCAAGGTCCGACGGATCGCCTCGGCCGTGTGGCTGGACAGTGTAATCACCCGACCATGACGGGCCAGTGTGCGGCTCCAGTCATGCCGAGGGTCGTCGTCCCAGTACTCGGCCGGGATCGAGTCGAATTCCCAGGCCACCACGCAGACCATCGGACAGAGCAAGTCGAGCGGCGTCTTGTGAGGGGGTGAAAACGAAAGGAACAAGCAGTCCTGCCCGGTCTGCTGCAATGTTTGATAAAGCGGATCGACCTCGGCGACCGACGACACCACATGCACCGACCCCAGACTTTCCAGCACGGGGCGATAGGCCTTGAGCACGAAGTAATAGCTGTACTCAGGGCGACCGAGGCTCTGGCTGATGGAGTGATCGTTTACGTCCGAGTAAAGAATGAAATTCATGGCATCCCATCATGGCGCCGCCATCCCGGCAGCCCCACTTCATGACGGTCGAGTCACGCATCGAGCCGGCCCCGGGCCGTTACTCGTCGTTCGTCTTGCTACCCGTCTCGTTCTTGTTTTTTTGTGGTCCCGCCCCTGCGGTTCGACCCGAAAATCGAAACCAGGGGCATCGTGACGAGGGGCATTCTAAACACATCCGCCAAGGGTTCGTGAACCGCTCGGCGAGAATAAACCAGCTATAAATATGAGAACTGACCAGTCACGGCTTGCGCTGTTGAAATTGCCGCAAAATTGGCACAGATTGACAACCAAACAACTACAACAAACGCTTCTCTAAGCAGAGATTTGAGTGATTTTTCCCCGATCTTACGGAAATTTCCTACTCAGTTCGCAATAGACGAAGCGACCGTCAAGGAGGCTGGTGCTTGAAAAAACGTCTGTTCGTTACGGGCCTCGGCGGGTTCGTTGGACGTCACATCAAATCTCGACTGAACGGTCATGATTCGGCGTGGAAGGTGATGCCTGTCGCTGCCCGCTACGACCTGACAGACGCCAAGACCTTGGAAGGCCTCTGGCCCGAGATTCCCGACGCCTTGATCCACCTGGCGGGTCAGACCTTTGTCCCTGAAGCCTTCCGCGATCCGGCGCGCACCCTGCACATCAACCTGCTGGGCACCTTGAACCTGCTCCAGGCCCTCAAGCGTTTCCAAGATCACTATGGCAGGGCCGTCTGATGCTGCTGGCCTTGCAACGCACACTATGGAGCTACCGCGGCTTCGTCCTTGGCAGCGTCAAGCGCGAGTTCCAGGCGCGGTATCGCAACTCGCTGATCGGCGCGTTGTGGACGGTGCTCAACCCGCTGTCGATGATTCTCGTCTACACGGTGATTTTTTCCCACATCATGCGTGCCCGCCTGCCCGGGGTGGAAGATGGCATGGCCTACAGCGTCTATCTCTGCGCCGGGCTGCTGCCCTGGGGGCTGTTCGCGGAAATCACCACCCGCAGCCAGGGCATGTTCCTGGAAAACGCCAACCTGCTGAAAAAAATCAGCTTCCCCCGGATCTGCCTGCCGGTGATCGTGCTGTTCAACGCCGGGATCAACTTCGCGATCATCCTCGGCCTGTTTCTCGGTTTCCTGTTGATCACCGGGCGCTGGCCAGGCATGACCTTGTTGGCATTGGTACCGCTGCTGGCCCTGCAAGTGATGTTCGCCGCCGGGCTGGGCATGCTGCTGGGGATCCTCAATGTGTTTTTCCGCGATGTCGGGCAGTTGTTCGGCATCTGCCTGCAATTCTGGTTCTGGTTCACGCCGATCGTTTACCCGATGACGATCCTGCCGCCATCGATCCAGCAACTGCTCGCCTTCAACCCCATGACCGCCCTGATGCAGAGCTACCAGAACCTGTTTCTCTACAACCAGTGGCCGGTCTGGAGCTCGCTAGTGCCGTTGCTGGTGCTCGGCCTGGTGTTATGCGCCTTGGGCTTGCGCATGTTTCGTCGGCGTGGCGGTGAAATGGTGGATGAACTCTGATGGGACATTTGCGCGTCAGTGGCCTGGGCAAGGCCTACAAGCAGTATCCGAACCGCTGGAGCCGGCTGTTCGAATGGTTGATCCCCTTTTCCCGCCAGCGCCATCAATTGCACTGGATCCTGCAGGGGGTGGATTTCGAGATCCAGCCCGGGGAAGCCGTTGGCATTGTCGGGGTCAACGGTGCCGGCAAAAGCACATTGCTCAAGATGATCACCGGTACCACCCAACCCACCTGCGGCCACATCCAATTGCAAGGCCGTGTCGCCGCGTTGCTGGAATTGGGCATGGGCTTTCATCCGGACTTCACCGGTCGCCAGAACGCGTTCATGGCCGGTCAGTTGCTGGGTATGCAAGTGGAGGAAATCGAAGCCTTGATGCCCGAGATCGAGGGGTTCGCCGAAATCGGCGAGGCCATCGACCAACCGGTACGCACCTACTCCAGCGGCATGCAGATGCGCCTGGCCTTCAGCGTCGCCACCGCCCGGCGTCCGGACATCCTGATCGTCGACGAGGCGCTGTCGGTGGGCGACGCCTACTTCCAGCACAAGAGCTTCGAGCGCATCCGCAGCTTCCGCAAGGCCGGCACCACGCTGCTGATCGTGTCCCACGATCGCTCGGCGATCCAGTCGATCTGCGACACCGCCATCCTGCTCGAACACGGATGCATGGCCATGCGCGGCAAGCCAGAAGAAGTGATGGACTACTACAATGCGATGCTGGCCCAGCGCGAGGGCCAGGTGGTCCGCCAGGAAATGCTCGCCAACGGCCAGGTGCGCACGATTTCCGGCACCGGCGAAGCCGGCATCATCGATGTACAACTGCTCAACAGTCAGGGGCAGCCGGTGGAGGTGGCCGAGATCGGCCAGCCGATGGTGTTGCAAGTGCGAGTTGAAATCCGCCAGGACATCGAGCGGCTGGTGCTGGGCTTTTTGATCAAGGACCGCCTTGGCCAGCCCATGTACGGCATCAATACCCATCGCCAGGACAAAGCCGTGACCGACCTCAAGGCCGGCGAACAGATCACCTTCCGCTTCAGTTTCGATATGCGCCTGGGTAAGGGCAATTACTCCGTCGCGCTCAGCCTGTCGCGGCTGGATTCGCACCTGGACCGTAATTTCGAGTGGCGCGACTACGGGTTGGTGTTTCACGTGATCAATAATCGCCAGGAAGATTTCGTCGGCTGTTCCTGGCTCCAGGCCCGAACCAGTATCCAGCGTTCGAGCCAGATTGCTGTCGAGGCGTTGCCACAAAAGGAGTTGCCATGAGCCGTCTGCTGGTGGATTGCACCTATGTATACGACCACCCAAATGACAACTCCGGCATTCAGCGAGTGGTGCGCAACGTCATTCGCGAATTGCCGGCCAAGGACCAGGAACGCGAATGCATTCCCGTGGTGATGCTGCAGGGCAAGCTGTATAAAGTGATAAGCCTGGCTCCCCTGCCCACGAACGGGCCGGATTTGGCCGCTCTGCGAGTACGGCTGGTACAGTTCGCCAACCTGTTCTGGATCAGACATCAGGCCCTCGAACAGCAGCGCCCCTTTAGCCAATCGATCTGGGCTCGCCGCGCCTTGTACATCGCTTGCCGACTGTTCGTCCTGGCATGCCTGAGCCTCCCCATTCGAATCCTCGATCGCCTCCTCCAACGCAAGCCAGTCCCGGCGCGCAGCGTACCGCTGGCACATCGAGCCGGCGATCAACTGGTGTTGCTGGACTCTTCCTGGCACTCAGGTTTCTTTCCCCTGGCCGAACAGCTCAAGCGCGATGGCGTCGGGATCATCTCGGTGATCTACGACCTGATTCCCCTGACCCATCCACAATTCTGCGACGCTGCACTGGTCAAGGTGTTCAACCATTGGTTCGACTGGATTGCCCGCACCGCCGACGGCTACATCGCCATCTCTACCACCATCCGCGATCAGGTTCGCCAGGAGATGGTCCGCCGCATTGGCGAGCAGCAGGTACAAGAACGCTGGTTCGACTATTTCCACCTGGGCAGCGAGCTGGACCAGATTGATCCCACCCACGCCGTCGACCCGAATCTGCTGCGGCTGTTCAAGCGCCCCGAGCCGGTGTTCCTGATGGTCAGCACCATCGAGCCGCGGAAAAACCACGCTTACCTGCTCGACGCGTTCGAGCGCGCCTGGGCCGCCGGCTCCCAAGCGCGGCTGTGCATCGTCGGGAGAATCGGCTGGAAGTGCGAGGCCTTGATCGAACGTATCCGGCGTCATCCGCAACTCCAAAGCCGCCTGTTCATGTTCAACAACCTCTCGGACCAAAGCCTGGAACACGCCTATCGACACGCCACGGCGCTGGTGTTCCCGTCCTACGTGGAAGGTTTCGGCCTGCCGCTGGTGGAAGCCATGCAGCGTGGCTTACCTGCAATGGGTAGCGATATTGCCGTGTTTCGGGAAATCGGCGGTGATTTCATGGCCTATTTCGATCTCGACGATCCCCAAAGCCTGGCGAACCTGGTCATCGACATGGAGCGCACCGGAATATTCCCGGCCAGTCGCAACCTGGATCAATGGCAATGGCTGAGCTGGCGCCAGGCCAGTGCGCAATTGGTGGAGCGGATCGAATACCACATCAATGAAATGGCCCTCGACAGGGAAGCAACATGCGGATAGCCCTCAACGCGCGCATCCTCCAGGCCCCTCGCGCTGGCATCGGCCATTACGTAGCGGAGCTGGCCACCGCCCTGGTCCGGGAGCCGGATGTGCAGTTGTCGCTGTTCCACGGCTGGGGTTGGAGCTCGCAGTTGCCGCAAACGGCCGCGCGTGGCTATTCAAAGCTAAGCCCCTGGCTTCGGCGTGTTCCAGGAGCCTATCAGGCGCGGCGCTGGCTGGAGCAGAAACGCTTCGATCAAGGCCGTTCAAAGACCGTCGACCTGTATCACGAACCCAGCCTTTGGCCGCTGGCCTTCGAGGGGCCGACGGTGATCACCCTCCATGACCTCACGCACCTGCGCTACCCCGAAACGCAACCACCGGCACGCCTGAAGGAAATCGAGCGACGGCTCGGCCGTGCGGTGGAGCTGGCGCAACTGATTCTGACCGACTCGCAGTTCATCGCCGATGAAGCGCAACAGTATTTCGGCCTCCCCGCCGAGCGCCTGCGGGTCGCTCCGCTGGGTGTGGCGGCGCGTTTCCATCCGCGCGAACCCGCAGCCATTGACGCCGTACTCAAGGTCCATGGCCTGGAGCACGGCCGTTACTTTCTATGTGTCGGCACCCTGGAGCCACGCAAGAACCTGTCCCTGGCCCTGCGCGCCCATGCGGGGCTTCCTGAATCCGTGCGTCAGACCTTTCCTTTGTTCATCGTAGGAATGAGCGGATGGCAACAGGCACAGCTCAATGATGAATTGAAAGGCGCCCTGGCTGGCGGTCATGTTTGTCTGGCGGGCTACCTGCCTGACGAACAGGTCGCCCAATTGCTGGCGGGGGCACGGGCACTGATTTTCCCGTCTTATTACGAAGGCTTTGGCCTGCCGGTGCTTGAAGCCATGGCCAGTGGCACACCGGTGATTACCACCCGTTGCTCGGCGATGCCCGAGGTGGCGGGGCCGGCCGGCAATTATTGCGAGCCGGACGATCCGCAAGGCATGCGCGAAGCCATGGGTCGGTTGTTGGAAGATCATCAGCACTGGCAAGTGTGTCGCGAGGCGGGGCTGCAACAAGCGGCGCTTTTTTCCTGGGAACACTGTGCGAAGGTCACCGTCCAAGCGTATCGCCAGGTTTTGGGAGGTTGAATACGAGTCCTGCACTTTTACAAAACCTATTTGCCTGACTCCATATCCCCGAAGCTTTTCGCGAGGCTGTGGGAAAACCCGGCACAAGCCCAGGCAATGGGCGCCAGGGCCGAAGCTCGTTACCGACAGTTGTTCACGTCTGAAGAGATGGGCCGCAAGTGGGGGCGGCCATACGAGGAACTGCTGGAGGAAAAGGCGCTTCCCTATGCATAAATTGCTGTGGTGAGGAACCTGTCCCTTCCGTGTGGGAGCAAAGCTTGCTCGCGAAACAGGCGCCTCGATCTCTGAAAGACCGCAGTGCCTTCATCGCGGGCAAGCCTTGCCCCACCGTGAAGATAAATCCCCTCGCCACCGGGGCCGTTTCAGGCGTGCTTTTGCAACCCGACAACCGTACGCGGCATGCCCACGAACCCGGGCAAGGCTTCGATCCGCGCCAGCCAGGCCCGCACATTGGCATAGTCCTCCAGCGACACATTGCCTTCCGGTGCGTGGGCGATGTAGCTGTAGCCGGCGATTTCCGCGACGGTCGCAGCGTCACCCGCCAGATAAGCACGGTTGCTCAATTCTTCATCAATGACTTTCAGCACGTTGTGGGAACGGGCAATCACGTCCTCAGCGTTGTAGGCCGCGCCAAACACCGTGATCAGTCGCGCCGTGGCCGGCCCTGCATGGATCGGCCCAGCCGCCGCCGACAACCAGCGCTGCACCCGGGCGGCGCCAACAGGATCGGTCGGCAGCCAGCGGCCCTTGCCATATTTGTGCGCCAGGTACACCAGGATCGCGTTGGAGTCCGCCAGCACCACGCCGTCATCGTCAATGACCGGTACCTGGCCAAACGCATTGAGCGCCAGGAAATCCGCCTGTTTGTGCGCGCCCTTGGCCAAGTCGACGAAGACCTCTTCGACAGGCAGCCCGAGCAACGAAAGCATCAGTTGAACGCGATGGGAATGGCCGGAAAGCGGGAAGTGATAGTGCTTGATAGGGTTCATGGTCGACTCCGCTGCAAGTGACGCCATCAGCACAACGGCGTCGATGGGGTCATCTTCCGCTCCAGGCAAAAACAAGAGAATCACCCAAAAATGCAATCCATTGTTTCAGCCGGAGAAACAATGCTTCAACCGCTCAAGGCCGGATGTTCGCGCAGTGCACTGACGACGAAATCGACAAAACTGCGGACCCGCGCCGGCGCATTGCGTCCGCCCTGGTACACCACATGGATCGGCAGAGGCGGCAATTCGAACTCGGCCAGGACAATTTCCAGTTCCCCAGCCACCACGTTGCCTGCCACTTGGTAAGACAGGACCCGCGTCATCCCCAACCCCTGGCAGGCTGCCGTGATCGCTGCCTGGTTGGCCGTCACCACCAACCGAGGCACGGGCCGAACGGCCAACGGTTGGCCCGAATCGATGAAGGTCCAGCTTTTGACCTGGCCAATGGCCGATGACGCCACCACGGGCATTCGCTCCAAGTCCTCCGGATGCCGGGGCCGCCCGTGGCGCGCGAAGAAATCAGGGGCACCGCACACCACCCGCCGCACTTCACCGACACGCACGGCGTGCAAGTTGCTGTCCGGCAGCTCGCCAATGCGCAGGGCAACGTCGATGCCCTCCTCCACCAGGCTGACCGTGCGATCCAACAACAAGGCGTTGATGCTGACCTCGGGGAACCGGTGCAAGTAATCCACCAGCAGCGGCGTGACGAACAACTGACCGAACAACACCGGCGCGGTAATGGTCAACTGCCCACGGGGCTGGACGTGGCTGCCGGCCGCCGAATCCTCGGCTTCCTGCAAATCGCTCAGGATCCGGCGACAGTCCTCGAGAAAGCGCTGGCCGGCTTCGCTCAAGTACACGTTGCGGGTGGTGCGCACCAGCAATGGCGTGCCGATGCGTTGCTCCAACGCCGCCACCGCCCGCGTGACGCTGGCCGCCGACAACCCCAGGCGCCGCGCTGCCGCCGAAAACCCCGACGCCTGGGCCACGGCGAGGAAAACCTGCATTTCCTGGAACCTGTCCATCCATCCCCCGATGAGAAATCCTGTTACAAGTTTTCTGCGCGTCTCAAAGCAGCGCTACGCGGCCATTGTAGAGGCCAGGGCCAGTGAACCACAGCGTAGCGCAGCCAGACACCGGGACATTGCCTCGGCCAGGGGCGATTGCCCTTGGTACCATCCCTCCTCATGACAATTTCATGACCGAAGGAACAACCCTCCGTGGGAGCAAGCTCGCTCCCACAGGGGTCGTGTCCGTTCAGTAGATTGGTTTCAACCGAAAGGCCTGCTTTTGTGAACGTTCTTTATCGCGCTTCAACCCATCCGCGCGCCGCCCTCATCGCCCTGATTGGCTGCGCACTACTCGTCCCCATGGGCCTGCGTCTCGCCCTGGGCTGGTCCGACCCGCTGGGTTATCTCTCGGACCTGGGTATCGGCGGGTTGCTGATCGTGCTGCTCCATCGCCGTCCCGGGTGGTTGGCGTTCCCGGTATTGCTGGCCTGGAGTGCGTTGACGCTGGCCAGCATCGAGCTGGTCAGCGCGGTCGGGCGGATGCCCAATCCTTCGGACATTCTTTATCTGACCGACCCACAGTTCGTTGAAAACTCCACCAGCGGCGGCTTCGCCCATCCCTGGCTGGCCGCGATCCAGTTGTCCGCGCTGGCGTTCTGGCTGATGACTCAATGGACCAGCCGCCCACGCCAGACCCCTCCCTTGCCTCGCCACGCCTGGACCATGCCCGTGTTGCTCCTGCTGAGCCACGGCGCGCTGCAAGCCTGGCGCCCCAGCGAGGCGGACCAATGGAACGTGTTCAACCTGCCTCACCAACTCGTCACCGCAAGTATCGCCGCCGGGCAGGACCAGGCCCGGCAATGGCTCGACGGCGATGCGGTGGACCCGGCCCCGCCGATGGAGGGGCTGACCCGCCTGGACCTCGATGGCAACAGATTGCTGGCCGAACCGGGCCGTGCGCGCAACGTCCTGGTCATCGCCCTGGAGGGTATTCCCGGGGCCTACGTGGGCGCCAACCGCCAGGCCTTGAAAAGCAGCTATCAGGAGAACCTGATGCCGCACCTCAGTGCCTGGGCCGAACGCGGCATGAACACGCCCGATTACGTCCTGCACAGCCACCAGACCATTCGCGGCCTCTACGCGATGCTGTGTGGCGACTACGACAAGCTCGACAACGGCACGCCCAAAGGCGTCGAAATGCTCAACCAGACCCAGCGCAACCAGGCCTGCCTGCCGGCCCAGTTGCGCCAGAACGGCTTTTCCACGCATTTCCTGCAGGGCGCGGGCCTGCGGTTCATGGCCAAGGACCGGATCATGCCGCACATCGGCTTCGACACAACCTTGGGCATGGAGTGGTTCACCCAACCGGCCTATCTGCAATTCCCTTGGGGCATGGACGACAAGACCTTCTTCGAGGGCGCGCTGGACTACGTCGGGCAACTGCAACAAGCGGACAAACCCTGGATGCTGACCCTGCTGACCGTGGGCACGCACCAACCCTACTCGGCACCGGATGACTACCTGCAACGCTACGACACCGCCAAGCAGGCGGCAGTAGGTTACCTGGACGACGCCCTGGAAAACTTCCTGGCGGGCCTGGAACGCCAGGGCATCCTGGACAACACCCTGGTGGTCATCACCTCGGACGAATCCCATGGCATCGACGACGTTCGGCTGGCCTCGTCCTGGGGGTTCAACCTGACGCTGGCGCCGGAGCCGTTGCCCAGGATCAAGTCCGGCACCTACGGCCACGTCGACCTGACCGCCTCGATCCTCGACTACTTCGGCTTTGCGGTGCCCACGTCGTTGTCCGGCCGCTCGATGTTCCGGGACTACCCGACGGGCCGGGAAATCATGTCGTTCACCAACGGTAAGCTGCGCTATCACAACGGCAAGGGCACCTTTACCGAGTGCGACTTCCTCCAGCATTGCCGTGACTACGCCAGCGACGGCTTCATCGCCGACCGCGCTACCTACGGCGGGCAATACAGCGGCCAGCGCGCCAGGCTGATCGGCGTCCGGGCCACGGCCCTGGACCAGACCCTGTTGCGCACGCCCTTGAACCAGCATTATCAATTCGGCAGTGCGGATAAGATCCCGCTGCCGGCCCAGGTCACCAACGACTGGACCGACAACCTGATCGGTGCCCAATACCTGGAAATGCCCAAGGGTTCACAGACCCGCGTCAGCCTGACCATCCGCGCCGTGGAGGCAGACCATGCCGCCTACATTTCCCTCAAGGCCAAGGAGTTCGAGCAGGATGTGTCGATGGACCTGCCGACAGACGTGGCGGTGACACCTGACCAGCCGCTGGTGATGAACCTCCGTTTCGACAATCCGCAGCAGCGCAAGGCGTTTTCCTTCCATCTGCTCGGTCATGGCGTCGGCGCCATCGAGATCAGCGACTTCAGCGTCGTGACCGAACTGCCGGACCAGACCGACCAGCCGCAATACCTGGACGATATGCAGGAAGACAGCGAGGCCCAATCCAGCTGAACGAAAAACGCGCCCCCCTTGAACACGGCGGCGCGTTTCTATTGTTCGGGGCCGGACTTGATCAATGCTTGATCAATTGCATGATTTCGAACGCGTTCAATGCCGCCCCCCGCAGTAACTGGTCACCGCTGATGAACAGGTCCAGCCCATGCTCGCCATAGATCAGGTTGTAGCGAATCCGCCCGACTTCCACCGCATGCTTGTAGGTGGAAGTCATGGGCATCGGATAGGCGCCATACTCCGGCTCATCCACCACTTCAACCCCCGGCGCCGCGCGCAACAACTCATGCACCTGCGCCAATGACTGGACAGGCTCTTTGAACCGTAGGCTCAGGCTCTCGGCATGGGAGCGCAGGGTCGGCACCCGCACCGCCGTGGTGCTGATAGCCAACGCCGGCTCATCCAGGACCTTGCGCAGCTCCCAGACCACTTTCATTTCTTCACGGGTGTAACCATTGGCTTCGAACGAATCGACCTGGGGAATCACGTTGAAGGCCAGGTTATGGGCGAAGTGCTCGCTGTCATCGCGGTCGCCATAATCGCTGAAGGACTTGGCCTTCTCCCGCAGCTCCAGCATCGCTGGCTGCCCTGCACCACTGGCGGCCTGGTAAGTGGAAATGATCGCGCTCTCCAACCCGAAGGCCTGATGCAGCGGCCCCAGCACCATCAGCGCAATAGCCGAGGAACAATTGGGGTTGGCGATCAGTTTTTCGCCCTTGTAGCGCTGACCGTTGATGGGCGGCACCAGGAGCGGAATCGCCGGGTCGTAACGGAAGGCCGAGGAGTTATCAATGACGTAGGCGTTCTCAGCCAGACGCTCGCCATACTCCAAGGCGAAAGCCCCAGACACACACAGGAAGACGATGTCGCACTCGGCACAACCCTCGACCGAAAAGGCTTCGACCAGGTGCTCGCCCTTCCCCACCTTCAAGCGCTTGCCCGCCGAACGGCCAGAGGCCATGCACACCACTTCATAATCGGTATTTTCAAGCAATTGCAGCATGGTCATGCCCACTGCACCGGTGCAGCCCACCACGGCGACTTTCTTCATTTCGCGTCCCTTATCCACCTTTGCAAAGGCTCAACCGTCTTGGTTTTCCCGATTACCTGCGATCGATTGTAGGGACACGGGCACGTCCGCTACAGTGCAGCGCAAGACAATAAACGGTGGATTTACGCCAAATGCATGCGCATCCCGGAACCGTGGCAATCCTCGTTTATGAAGGCCTTTGCGTGTTCGAGTTTGGTATCGCCCTGGAGATCTTCGGCCTGCCTCGCCCTGAGCTGGATGTACCGTGGTATGGCCATCAAATCGTCGCCGTCGACGCTGGACCGATGCATGCGCTGGGAGGCCTTCGGATAGCCGTCGACGCGGGCCTCGAAGCACTGGTTACCGCGCGAACCATCATCATCCCCGGCTGGCGCAGTCACCACGAACCGCCTCCTGAAGCGTTATTACAAGCACTGCGCCGCGCCCATGCCCGCGGTGCACGCCTGCTGTCGATCTGCTCGGGGGTGTTTGCCCTGGCTGCCACCGGGCTGCTCGACGGCAAGACCGCGACCACCCATTGGCAATTCTGCGCAGAACTGGCTGAGCGCTTCCCGCTGATCACGGTTGACCCGAATGTGCTGTATGTCGATTCCGGGCAATTGATCACCTCAGCCGGCAGCGCCGCCGGCATCGACGCCTGCCTGCACCTGATTGCCCGGGACTTCGGCACGCACATCGCCAACTCGGTGGCCCGTCGCCTGGTCATGGCGCCGCAACGGACCGGTGGCCAGGCCCAGTTCATCATCGCCCCCGTGAGCAAGTCACCACGCAACGAACTGACCCGCGTCCTGCAGTGGATGCGTGAAAACCTCGACCAGCCCCTAAGCGTCGGCGACATGGCCGCCCGCGTCGCCATGAGCGAGCGCACCTTCCTGCGCCGCTTCGTCGAAACCACCGGCCTGCCGCCCAAGACCTGGCTGCAACAGGAACGCTTGAACCGGGCACGGGCGCTGCTGGAAAGCACCGACCAGAGCACGGCCGGCATCGCCCAGGCCTGCGGCTATCGGTCGGTGGAGAGTTTCCGGGCCGCGTTCAGGAACGCTATCGGTTTGCCGCCCTCCGCCTATCGCGAAAGATTCGGCAGCGGTGAGGGTCGCCCAGAGGAGGCCTGGGGCTAATCCAGCAACCGATGCAGCTTGGCGTACTGCAACAGCATGATGGTCTTGCCGTCGCAAATCTCCCCGGTCTCGATCATGCCCAAGGCCTGGTCGAGGGGCAGTTCCAGCACTTCGATCTCTTCACCCTCGGCTTCCAGGCCGCCGCCTGCGTGCTGCTTGTCTTCATCGAAGTACTCACCGACGAAAAAATGCACCCGCTCAGTCACCGAACCCGGGCTCATGAAGGCGTCGAACACCTTGCGCACGTCCTGGATGATATAGCCGGTTTCTTCCTGGGTTTCCTTGCGGATGCAGGTGTGCGGGTCGTCGTTATCCAGCAGGCCAGCGCAGGTTTCTATCAACAGGTCGTCGTGCCCGTTGACGAAGGCCGGGAAGCGGAATTGCCGGGTCAACACCACGGTCTGCTTGGCCTTGCTGTACAGCAGGATCGTGGCGCCGTTGCCCCGGTCGTAGGTCTCGCGCGTCAGCTCGCGCCATTGGCCGTTGCGGCCGAGGTAGTCGTAGGTGGTCTTGCGCAGCACGTACCAATTATCCGAGAGGACTTCGACGTGCTTGATTCGTACGCGATCCTTGATGCCGATTGCCTGTGTCATTTGCCCACTCCGTTCGGGACCCGAGGTCCCCTTTGAAAACTCCATTCGCACCTCTTTCATGCCCACAAGAAAACTCACGATGGCCCATCGTTTTTTCTAGTTCGACAAAATCCGCCCGCTCATTAAATCTTCGACCAGCCCTGAGCCTGCGGGGATTCGATCAATAAAAAAGAAACCAGACGAGAATTCCTCATGGGCATCAATCTGAAATTCGGCCACAAGATTCTTCTGGGTGCCTGCGTCATCGTGATGGCGGTATTCCTGTCTTTCTCGTTGTTCAACGACCATCGCCAGCAAGCCAGCACCCGCGAAGCAATGCACCGCAACCTACAGGCCACCGGCCAGTTGCTGGGCGCGAACCTCGACAGTTGGCTGGCAGGTCGGATCCTGTTGATCGAAGGTGCCGCCGAAACCATCGCCGCCAATCCCACCCCACAGAACATCGGCGCAATTCTCTCCCAGGACATCATTACAAAGACCTTCATCGCCAGCTACGTCGGCCTTGAAGACAGTCGTTTCTTTATCCATCCCGAACGGGTAATGCCCGACGGGTATGATGTTCGCCAGCGCGCCTGGTACAAAGACGCGGCTCGCAGCCTTGAACCGGTGCTGACCGAACCCTACATCGGTGCCGGCATTGATTATCTGATCATGACCCAAGCAGCGCCGATCAAGGTCAATGGCAAGGCCGTGGGTGTGCTGGGTGCGAGCCTGAGCCTGGAGCAACTCGCGAAAATCATCAATGCCGTGGACCTCAACGGCATAGGCTACGCCTTCCTGGTCAGCGACGACGGCAAGATCCTGGTGCACCCGGACAACACACGAGTGACCAAGACACTCGCCCAAGCGTTCCCCGAAGGCCCGCCGAGCATCAACAGCGCCCTGAATGAAGTGCAGGAAAATGGCCGAACGCGAATCGTCACTTTTACCCCGATCAACGGCCTTCCCTCACTGCACTGGTCCATCGGACTTTCAGTGGACAAAGACAAGGCCTACGCCGCACTCCACGAGTTTCGCACTTCGGCGCTGGTCGCCACATTGATCGCCATGCTGGTCACGGTCGGTTTGCTCGGTCTGTTGATCAATGCCCTGATGCGACCATTACGCCGCATGGGCTCGGCCATGCAATCCATAGCCGATGGCGAAGGCGACCTGACCCAGCGCCTGCACAGCCTGTCCAGGGACGAGTTCGGCATGATGGCCGGGGGCTTCAACCGCTTCGTCGAACGTATCCAGCAGTCGATCCGAGAAGTCCTGGCGTCCAGTGTCCAGCTCACCCAATTGGCGGCACAGGTCAGCCAGGCGTCAAACGCGTCACTGGAAAGCTCTGACACTCAAGCGGCGCTGACCCATAACGTCGCCGCGGCTATCAACGAGCTTGGGGCCGCAGCGCAGGAAATCGCCCGCAGCGCCGCTCATGCCTCAAGCCGCGCCTCTGATACCAGGGATCAGACCCAGGAAGGCCAGTCGGTGGTGCAGCGCAGTATCAGCGCCATGTCGCAACTCTCGTCGCAGGTGGTCAATACCCGCCAGGACATCGAAAGCCTGAATGAGAAAACGCTGAAGATCGGACGTATTCTCGACGTCATCAAAGGCATCTCCGACCAGACCAACTTGCTGGCCCTTAACGCTGCCATCGAGGCCGCTCGTGCCGGAGATGCCGGGCGCGGTTTTGCAGTGGTCTCGGACGAAGTGCGTACGCTCGCCCATCGCACCCAGCAGTCCGCCCAGGAAATCCACAGCATGATCGAGGAACTGCAAGCAGGTGCCGGTAGCGCCGTGAGCGCCATGCTCGAAAGCCAGCGTCACAGCGACGACAACGTCACTACCGCCAGGCTTGCGGGCGAGCGACTCAATCGCGTGCTGCTGGGCATCGGCGAGATCGATGAGATCAACCTGTCGGTAGCCACCGCCACCGAAGAACAAACCTCAGTGGTGGACAATCTGGATCGCGACATCAGCCACATCAATGACCTGAACCAGCAAATGGTCGGCAATTTGCAATCCACCTTGCAGGCCTGCACAGAACTGGAAAACCAGTCACGCCGCCTGCAACAAATGGTCAACACCTTCAAGATCTGAGGGTCATTCAGACCGGGTAGGCGGGACGCGGGGCAATGCTCGTTTGTGGGCCGTCTTGAGGTAGGCGCGTTCAATGATCTGTCGCGCCTGCGGCGACACCTCTTCGCCCATCAGATACCCATCGATTTCCTCGTAGCTGCAGCCATACGCCACCTCATCCAGCTTACCGGGTGCCAGGTCTTCCAAATCAGCGGTCGGCGCCTTGCGCACCAGGTACGCGGGGGCGCCCATCGCATCGGCCAACAATCTCACCTGAGTCTTCGTCAACCCGGACAGCGGTGCCAGGTCGCACGCGCCGTCGCCAAACTTGGTGAAGAAACCCATCACCGCCTCCGCCCCATGATCGGTGCCCACCACCAACCCATTGCTCAGATTGGCAATGGCGTATTGCGCCAGCATCCGGGCCCGGGCCTTGGCGTTGCCTTTGGCAAAGTCGATGAGCTCGGCGCCAGGCTGCAAGCCGTCGATGGCGATACTGCCCATCAGCCCGTCAACACCAGCGGCGATGTTGCTGGTGGTGATCAAGTCCGGCCGGATGAAGTCCAGGGACGCCTGGGCGTCTTGCTCATCGGCCTGGGCCTTGTAGGGCAACCGGACGGCGATAAAGCGCGCCTCGTAGTCTTCATCCCGCAGTTGCTCCACGGCCAACTGGCACAGGCGGCCGGCGGTGAGAGAGTCGACACCGCCACTGATCCCCAGGACCAGGGACTTGCAACCCGACTCGCGCAAGATCTGCTTGATGAATTCGATGCGGCGGGCAACCTCGGTTGCTTCGCCACCCCGTGTGAGTTGACGGTCGATGCCCAGTTCCCGGGCAATGCGTTCTTGCACAAGCGTAGTCATATCAGGCTCCCAGCTGTGGATTGATCAGGGCAACGTTGAACACTTGGGCGGCGTACCGCAGAAACGAGGCATCCTCGCAGACGTTCTTGATCGGGTCGTCGGAGAACTTCACGACCGGCTCGCCGTGGACCCGCACCAGCTTCATGACGATGCTCAGCGGTTCGACACCGTCGACATCGCAGGCCAGGCTGGTACCCATGCCAAAACCGAATTTGGCCTTGCCGCGAACATGACGCAGGATCGGCAGGCACTTTTCGAAATTGAGGCCATCGGAGAACATCAGGTCCTTGGTGCGCGGGTCGATGCCCAGTTCCTGATAACGCCCCAGCACCTTGTCAGCCCAGACGATCGGGTCACCGGAATCCTGGCGCAGGCCGTCATAGAGCTTGGCAAAGTACAGGTCGAAATCCTTGAGGAAAAAGTCGGTGCTGATGCAGTCCGTCAGGGCGATACCGAGCCGACCACGATACTCGCGCACCCAGTTTTCCAACGCCGCGTTCTGGCTCTCGCGCAAGCGCCCGAGTTGTTGATGCACCATCAGCCATTGGTGAGCCATGGTGCCGATCAGGGGCAGATCGAACTCGTAAGCCAAGTGAGCGTTACTGGTGCCGACAAAGACGCCAGGAAAATCACTGCGCATGATATTCACCACTTCACGCTGGGCCCTGAACGACAGCCGCCGCCGGGTGGAGAAGTCTGAAACGCGAAACTCGGCGAGTTCTTCACGGCTGGCGTTTTTCTCCAGCCATTCGAACTTCTGGTACAGCTTGCGGGTGACGTCGGCCAACTCGACTTCGGGGTATTTCTCGCGGTTGCGCAGTTCGCTGACCATCGCCAATACCGGCTGTTCGAACATGATGCAGTGCAGCATCGGACCGCGGACGCGGATGTGCAGTTGGCCGTCGACTTCCGAAACGTGTATGTAGCGCAAATTGAAGCGAAACAGGCCGAGGAACTGCTCGAAGTCCGGTGTCAGGTACTCACGGAAACGCTTGTTGAACAGAAACCGCTGCTCCCCCTCGCGCAGCTGCAGCCCGGCGAGCCTCTCAAGCTCGACACGAATATCCGGGATCAGGTGACCGAGGCGCTCCTTGGAGCGTACGATGAACTGGTATTCCACCTCGACATTCGGGTGCTGGTGCAAGACCGCCTGCATCATGGTGAAGGTGTAGTAGTCGGTATCCAGAAGACTCTGGATGGTGCCGCTGCTTGAATCGAATGCGCTGTCCATGGCTCTTCCTTATGCGTTTGCCAGGCGGATGGTTTCTTCGCGCGTCGCGGCAACCGAGACGCCCGCTTGCCGCATGTCTTGAATGGCTTGAATAGCCCCCTGCTCACTGATGGCCCGACAGGCCGGGAGGTGAATGATCACCTTGAAGCCGGCGGCGGCCAGTTGCAAAACGGTGGTCTTGACGCAGAAATCCAGCGCCAGCCCGCCAACTATCACCTGCTCCACACCCAGGCCGTTCAGGTACTCGATCACCCCGGTGGACAGCTTGCCGTGCAGGTCGTGATAGCAGGCGCCGTAGGGGTGCAAATCCGGCTCGACCCCCTTCCAGACGAAATAGTCGTAGTCGTAGGGAGTCGGCAGTTGATCCAGCAGGGCGAAACCTTCTGTGCCGGGAACGCAGTGGCTGACCCAGGTGATATCGGCATGCTCGAGCCCGGTCGGCACGAACATCTGTGCGTGATCGGCGACCACCCACGGAGCCAGGGGCGAATGGGCGTCCTTGCTGCCGACGCGGAGGCTGGCCAGGGACGCGATGAAATTCAGCTCACCGCCAATCTGGTCACCGCCCGGCACCGGAAGCTCATCGGGGCATAGCGGCGTGAAGCTCTTTTGCGCATCGACATCGAAGGAAGCTGTTTTCCGGGTCAGGCTGTTCATGCTGGGTTTCTCCTCTTCATGGCCATGAGAGTACACAAGGTGTACTTTCATAACAAGCCACTCGCAGAAAATATTTTTGATGAGTCTTCTTTAATTAATGGCTATGGTTCAGCATAAAGCAGGTTTTCACTAGAAAGATTTTGCTGATAGAGTACATGTCATGTACCAAAAGAGGATGTGCCATGTTCGAGATTGCCCTTTATGGCGGCGCCTTCAATCCCCCACACGCCGGTCACGCCCATGTGATGATCGAGGCCTCACACCAGGCCAGACGCGTGCTGGTGGTCCCTAGCTTGCGGCATCCCTACGGCAAGCAAATGGTCGACTATGAGGTTCGCCTGAACTGGCTGGAATCGATCGTCGAGAACGTTCAGCCACTGTGCTGCGCCGAAGTGCGTGCAAGCCGGGTGGAACAGGTCGTGGCCCGTGGCGTTGAAGGCGCAATCTACAGCTACACCCTGCTCGCCCACCTCGCCGACAGCCTGGCCCTGGACGGCAAGCGGATTGCGTTGGTGGTGGGCCGGGATGTTGCGGATCGGCTGCCGACCTTCTACCGCGGCCAGGAATTGCTGGAGCGTTTTTCCATTCTTTGCGTGGAGGAAAGGATCCACGTGCGCAGCACGGTGGTTCGCGACCGACTGGCTTTGGGCAAACCGCTTCCCAGCGACTGGATGGCACCGGGCATGAACCCGTTAAACTATGGTCTTTACGCTCCCCACGGAAATCGACATGCCCACTAGCACAGCCTCCGCGCGCGGTTATCTGCACACCATCGACCTCTGTGTGCTGCGCTTCTGCCGGGAAACCCACGCACTGGAAATCCTCCTGAACCGACGGGAAGCCGAGCCGTTTATCGGCCATTGGGCGCTGCCCGGGATCGTGGTCAATGGTGACGTCGAAGATCTCACGCTGAACGACGCCGTGGAGCGCCTGCGTAACTCAAACAAGGTCGGCATGCCGCTGGCCTGGATCGAACAGGTCGGCACCGTCGGCGACGCGTTCCGCGATCCGCGCTGCTGGTCGTCCTCGACGTTCTACCTGGCGATTATCAGCGAGGCGGTCCAGCTCGCCGAACACCAGGGTTTTTTTCCGCTCAAGGATGTGGCCGACGCCTCGATCAAACTTCCTTTCGACCACAACAGCCTGGTGGCTGCCGTCCAGGAGCGGTTGTTGTCCAAAGCCCTCTATAGCAGTCTGCCGCTGATGTTCCTGGGCCCGGAATTCAGCGCGCCGGAAGCGGTGGGCATTTTCTCCGTGGTGCTCGATCGCCCGGTACTCAAGACCAGCATGCGCCAGCGTTTGCTGAAGATGACCGAGGCGGGTTATTTGCAGGAAACCGGTCGCAAAAAAAGCGGCGACGGCGGCCGCCCGCAACGTACGGTGGAAAATCTCAAGCCGACCAGCGTTTATCTTTTTGATCGTTGTTTTCTGGAGTAGCAGTTAGCGGGCAAGCGCGAATGCTGGCGCTATGCGCTCCTGCTCATCGCTTGAGATTCCCAGATAGCGCGCGACTCTGGGCCATTTCCTGACGACGCCCTGGAACCTCCCGATGGTTTGTCTGGCATCGTCAGCGGACACGCGGAAGTAACCGGCCACGCTCATTGCCAAATCAAGGTCCATGGCATTATCTGCCTCTGAAACGTTGAGCCTCAAGCCAGTATCTCCAGGGACAGGGTTCATGTCATACGCAGGCGAAAGACGCCAACCGCGTCCTGGCTCCAATAGGAAGCCATGGTTTCGTAGATGATCGTCAGTATTCGAAACCAGCATGTTGAAGACAATTCTTCGCCAAAGCTCGCGAAGATCTAAGTCGGGAGCGGCACCCTCCCTCACCAATACCTCTGCAATCTCCAGATAACTCGCCCCCGTCTCATGCCCATCACCATCTTGGTGCTCCGTCAGGGTCATCGCTGAAGCAAAGTGAAGTCGTCCACCCGTTGCTGTTCTGTCAAAGCGTTTAACCATGAAACAGTGGTAATCACTCGCGTATCGTTGCGCTCTCCCTTCGGCAACATTTAGTCCACAGCCTTGGGCCAATGTGTTGACGACCATCTCCCAGCCGCCCACGTCGTGGGCGTCTCTATTACTGGGGAATTTTCCTATCCAGAGAGCGTGATCGTCATCGACTACGCTTGCCTTGGGCCTCGCTCCGCCCAGAGAGCCACCTGGAGCAATGAGCATTCGAATCCAGTCCTGCCCCTGAGCCCCCCGATCCTCTCCAGCTTCAAATCGACGCGAAGCCTCTTCAAGCTCCCGCATGCGAGCCATAGGTGGGGCGGCCTGTTCCACATGGTCGTCAAGGAACGCTCCCTCTTCCTCCACTTTGAAACGCAACCCCCCTACCCGGTAAGCGTCGTGAACACCGATGAGGTAGTCCGAGTCAAATAGCCGTGCGTCCTGCGGTACGACTCCTGCTCTTTTATCCCGCTCCAAGCGACGATCCATCAGCAGTCGCCCCCATCGATCAGGTGAGGAGTCCGATACGCACCCAAAGCAATTTCTCGCTGGATATTGCCGTCCTTCGTAAGGCTGAATCCGAGGGTCGATCGCAATCTGAGTGTGAATGGTTTGAAGAACGGCCCGCGCGTATTCAAACTCCATACGCTCTGATCCTGCCAATCTGCGGGAATGAAGGGTCCCAAGCAGTACCGGTGCTGTTTCATTCCAGTCTGCGTAGACGAAAATCCTTTCAGGCATCGTCGTCCCCTAGAAGCTTCTTAGCCAGTTCAGAGCTTGTCTGGCTCCGACTGTCAGCGGCTGGTGATGTAGAACTATTTTCTTTTGCTGAGACGCTGACCAAGTTGTCCCAATGAAACTGAGGCAGCCGTACTTTTGGCTTGATGTGCTCGACTGCAGACCGCCCTTTCAGCTCAGCATCTTGCAGATCACGGCCTAGCTCATCCGTGCGTGCGAGCAATTCGAGATCCTTCTCCAACCCCAAGGCTACTAACACTGAAACGTAGGCTCCGATGGTCACAGCGGGGCTGCCACTTTCCAGCGCCCTCAACGTGGGGGCGCTCATGCCTGCCCGCGCCGCCATTTGCGCCGCAGTTATCTTACGGCGCTTACGAGCCAGCTCGATCCGTTCGCCAAACTGGCGCAGGAGCCGCTCGGCTGACGGCATGAGGGGTGCGGTTTTTTTAGGCATGGCCGTATTTTTTCAATTTCTGCAGGAATTTGAAAAAATACTAGCACATAGACTCCGGGCACTCGCTTCTAAGCGGCAAAATATGAAAGTATTTTTTCATATTTCAGATAAAAATCGAAAAATACCTTCCAGTTCCACCTCTGGCTGCTCAATTAGCGCAGATGTTAAATCTGGTTCCTATTCTGCTGTGGTAAAGGGGGATATACGATCAAGGTCTAGCCATGCGTCAGGGAAGAATGACCGGGTTTAGCAGCGCTAAACCCGAACAGACTTATGACTTAGGATCACCAAGGAGAGCCAGGCTCCTGGTGGGCGACTCACTCCACCGTCACAGATTTCGCCAGGTTACGCGGCTGGTCCACATCGGTGCCCTTGAGCACTGCTACGTAGTACGACAACAACTGCAATGGGATGGTGTAGAGAATCGGCGAGAGGATGTCGTGGATGTGTGGCATGTGTACCACGTGGGTGCCTTCGCCATTGGTCATGCCAGCCTTTTCGTCAGCAAAGACAATCAACTGGCCGCCACGGGCGCGCACTTCCTGCAGGTTGGACTTGAGCTTTTCCAGCAGCTCGTTGTTCGGCGCGACGGTGACCACCGGCATGTCGTTATCCACAAGCGCCAGCGGGCCGTGCTTGAGCTCGCCGGCCGGGTAGGCCTCGGCGTGGATGTAGGAGATTTCCTTGAGCTTCAAGGCCCCTTCCATCGCCACCGGGAATTGCGCGCCACGGCCCAGGAACAGAGTGTGGTTCTTCTCGGCGAACAGCTCGGCGATTTTTTCCACCGTGCTGTCCATTGCCAAGGCTTCTCCCAGGCGGGCCGGCAGGCGGCGCAGCTCTTCAACCAATGTTGCCTCAACCCCTTTGCCCAGGGTACCGCGCACCTGGCCCAGGGACAGGGTCAGCAACAGCAGGCCCACCAGCTGCGTGGTGAACGCCTTGGTCGACGCCACACCGATTTCGCGGCCGGCCTGGGTCAGCAGGGTCAGGTCGGATTCACGCACCAGCGAGCTGATGCCCACGTTGCAGATCGCCAGGCTAGCGAGGTAGCCCAGTTCCTTGGCATTGCGCAGGGCGGCCAGGGTGTCGGCAGTCTCACCGGATTGGGAAATGGTGACGAACAGCGTGTCAGGCTGCACCACCACTTTGCGATAGCGGAACTCGCTGGCGACTTCGACCTGGCACGGAATACCGGCCAGTTCTTCCAGCCAGTAACGGGCGACCATGCCGGCGTGATAACTGGTGCCGCAGGCCACGATCTGCACGTTGCGAACCTTGGCGAACAACTCGGCCGCCTGTGGACCGAACGCTTGGACCAGCACCTGGTTCTGACTCATGCGGCCTTCCAGGGTGCGTTGCACTACGGCCGGTTGTTCGTGGATTTCCTTGAGCATGAAGTGGCGGAACTCGCCCTTGTCGGCGGCGTCGGCACCGTCGCGGTACTGGACGGTTTCACGTACCACGTCTTTGCCGTCGAGGTCCCAGATCTGCACGCTGTCGCGGCGAATTTCGGCGATATCGCCTTCTTCCAGGTACATGAAGCGGTCGGTAACCTGACGCAGTGCCAACTGATCGGACGCCAGGAAGTTTTCCCCCAGGCCCAGGCCGATGACCAATGGGCTGCCGCTGCGGGCCGCCACCAGACGATCCGGTTGTTTCGCACTGATGACCGCCAGCCCATAGGCCCCGTGCAGTTCCTTGACGGTGGCCTTGAGGGCGACGGTCAGGTCCACCAGGTCTTTGAGCTTGTGATTGAGCAGATGGGCGATGACTTCAGTGTCGGTGTCCGAGGTGAACACATAGCCGAGCGCCTTGAGCTGTTCGCGCAAGGCTTCATAGTTCTCGATGATGCCGTTGTGCACTACCGCCAGATCGCCGGAGAAATGGGGATGGGCGTTGCGCTCGCACGGTGCGCCATGAGTGGCCCAACGGGTGTGGGCAATGCCCAGGCGACCAATCAGCGGTTCAGCGTCCAGGGCGCGTTCCAATTCGCTGACCTTGCCCGGACGACGCATCCGCTCAAGCTTTTCGTCGTTGGTCAATATCGCCACACCGGCGCTGTCGTAGCCGCGGTATTCCAGGCGCTTGAGGCCTTCGAGCAAGATTGCAGTGATGTTGCGTTCAGCAACGGCGCCGACAATTCCACACATGCTATTTCTCCTGGCTGACAGGCGCGCAGATCACGGTGATGCCGCGGGCCTGAATCTGATCGCGGGCCTCTACGGGCAGGCGATCATCGGTAATGAGGGTATGGACGCTGCTCCACGGCAACTCCAGGTTGGGGATCTTGCGGCCGATCTTGTCGGCCTCCACCATCACGATCACTTCCCGGGCAACCTCAGCCATCACACGGCTCAAGCCCAGCAGTTCGTTGAAGGTGGTGGTACCTCGAACCAGATCGATGCCGTCGGCGCCGATGAACAGCTGGTCGAAGTCATAGGAACGCAGGACCTGCTCGGCCACCTGGCCCTGGAACGACTCGGAGTGAGGATCCCAGGTGCCGCCGGTCATCAACAGCACCGGCTCGTGCTCCAGTTCGCTCAAGGCATTGGCGACGTGCAGGGAATTGGTCATCACCACCAGGCCCGGCTGTTGGCCGAGTTGCGGAATCATGGCCGCCGTGGTGCTGCCGCTGTCGATGATGATGCGCGCATGTTCGCGGATCCGCTTCACCGCGGCCCGGGCAATGGCCAGCTTGTACTTGGAGACAGTTTGCCCGTTATCGGCCACCAACTCCTGCGGCATCGGGACCGCGCCACCATAGCGACGCAGCAGCAGGCCGTTGGTTTCCAGGGCGGCGAGATCCTTGCGAATCGTAACTTCCGAGGTTTCGAAGCGCTTGGCCAACTCATCCACACTGACCTCACCCTGCTCTTGGAGCAAGGCTAGAATGTTGTGACGGCGCTGTGGTGTGTTGCGTTTCGACATGGCGGTATAAGTTTCGATTCGAAAGATAACGTAAGCAATCAAAACCTATTGAAGGGATGTCGTCAAGGCAGGAAAAGAAAAATTCAGAAACTCCCTAAATTACTGTGGGAGCGAGCTTGCTCGCGAAGGGGCCAGTTCAGGCAATGCTGCTTTACCTGATACACCGCTATCGCGAGCAAGCTCGCTCCCACAGGGGATTGTGGATAACTTAACTTTTCTTGATTTTCTCCGGGCGCTTCCAGCCATCAATATTCTTCTGGCGCGCTCGTCCCACCGCCAACTGTGCGTTATCCACATTCTGGGTAATGGTCGAACCGGCTGCCGTGGTCGCACCGTTGGAGATATCCACAGGCGCCACCAAGGAGTTGTTCGAGCCGATGAACACATCTTCACCCAACACGGTTTTCCACTTGTTGGCACCATCGTAGTTGCAGGTGATGGTCCCGGCGCCAATGTTGGTCCGGGCGCCGACTTCAGCGTCACCGAGGTAGGTCAGGTGCCCAGCCTTGGCGCCTTCGCCCAAGTGAGCATTCTTCAGTTCAACGAAGTTACCCACATGGGCACGGGCTTCCAGCACCGAACCTGGGCGCAGGCGGGCAAACGGGCCGGCGTCGCTGCCCTCCCCCATGACCGCACCGTCGAGATGGCTGTTGGCCTTGATCACCACGCCTTTGCGCAGGGTGCTGTCCTTGATCACGCAGTTCGGGCCGATGACCACGTCGTCTTCGATGACAACCTTGCCTTCGAGGATGACGTTGATGTCGATGACCACATCGCGGCCCACGCTGACTTCACCACGCACGTCGAAACGGGCCGGATCGCACAGGGTCACGCCTTGGGCCATCAAGCGGCGGGCGGCGCGCAATTGATAGTGGCGCTCCAGTTCTGCCAGTTGCCGGCGATCATTGGCGCCCTGCACTTCCATGGCGTCCAGCGGCTGCTCGGTGGCGACCACCAGCCCGTCGCTGACCGCCATGGCAATCACGTCGGTCAGGTAGTACTCGCCCTGGGCGTTGTTGTTCGACAAGCGGCTCATCCAGTCACCCAGGCGCTCGGCCGGTATGGCCAGAATCCCGGTGTTGCCTTCAGTGATCGCGCGCTGGGCTTCGTTGGCGTCCTTCTGCTCGACGATGGCGGTCACTTGGCCGTCGATGTTACGCATGATGCGGCCATAACCGGTGGGGTCGTCCAGCTCGACGGTCAACAGGCCCAACTGCTGTGGCGCGACCTGCTTGAGCAGGCGCTGCAAGGTGTCGACTTCGATCAGCGGCACATCGCCGTAAAGAATCAGCACCGTATCCGCCGTGATGAACGGCACGGCCTGGGCCACCGCATGGCCGGTGCCCAGTTGTTTGTCCTGCAGAACGAAATTCAGGTCATCGGCGGCCAGGCGTTCGCGCACCG
Organism: Pseudomonas sp. A-RE-22; assembly: GCF_019956035.1. NCBI lineage: Bacteria > Pseudomonadati > Pseudomonadota > Gammaproteobacteria > Pseudomonadales > Pseudomonadaceae > Pseudomonas > Pseudomonas sp. A-RE-22. The sequence goes on along the minus strand of NZ_JAHBCZ010000044.1, from coordinate 170,521 downwards.
CATCGGCACCGTGGCCGATCACCACGTGAATGCGCTGTGGATCAAGTTGCCGAGCGCTGTGGATAACATGGCTGAGCATGGAATTGCCGGCTACCGGGTGCAAGACCTTGGGCAGCGCCGAACGCATGCGGGTGCCTTGACCGGCCGCGAGGATAACGATTTCGAGAGACATGACTGGCTACCAATCCTGGGTGGTCAGCGGCTGCGACCAGATGATGAGTATCGGGAAAGAAAAAAGGGTAGCCGAGGCTACCCTTTTTAATCAATCACACAGAAAGCAGACGGCTTAGCCGCCGAACTTCTTGCGGATCTGCTGGACGGTGCGCAGCTGGGCTGCGGCCTCGGCCAGACGTGCAGCAGCAGAACCGTAATCGAACTCCGCGCCTCGCTCGTGCAGGGCCTTCTCGGCAGCCTTGACGGCTTCCTGAGCGGAGGCTTCATCCAGGTCGGCAGCACGTTGCACAGTGTCGGCAAGGACCTTGACCATGTTCGGCTGAACCTCGAGGAAACCACCGGAGATGTAATACACCTCGGCTTCCCCGCCCTGCTTGATCAAGCGGATCGGACCCGGTTTCAGATTAGTGATCAGCGGTGCGTGACCCAGAGCGATACCAAGATCACCCAGCTCACCATGCGCAATCACCATCTCGACCAGACCGGAGAAGATTTCCCCTTCCGCACTGACGATATCGCAATGGACTGTCATAGCCATCTGATTGCCTCAACCTAAATTAGCGCCCGTTGCCGGGCGCCGGGATTACAGTTTCTTGGCTTTCTCGATCGCTTCTTCGATGCCGCCGACCATGTAGAACGCTTGTTCTGGCAGGTGGTCGTAGTCACCGTTGAGGATGCCTTTGAAGCCAGCAATGGTGTCTTTCAGGGAAACGTATTTACCCGAGGCACCGGTGAAGACTTCAGCCACGAAGAACGGCTGCGACAAGAAGCGCTGGATCTTACGAGCGCGGGATACCAACTGCTTGTCGGCTTCCGACAGCTCGTCCATACCCAGGATCGCAATGATGTCCTTCAGCTCTTTGTAGCGCTGCAGCACGTACTGAACGCCGCGAGCGGTGTCGTAGTGCTCCTGGCCGATCACGTTCGGGTCCAGCTGGCGCGAAGTCGAGTCCAGTGGGTCAACCGCTGGGTAGATACCCAGGGAAGCGATGTCACGGGACAGAACGACGGTGGCGTCCAAGTGGGCGAAGGTGGTCGCTGGCGACGGGTCGGTCAAGTCATCCGCAGGTACGTATACCGCTTGGATCGAAGTGATCGAACCTTCCTTGGTCGAAGTGATACGTTCTTGCAGAACGCCCATCTCTTCAGCCAGGGTCGGCTGGTAACCTACTGCCGAAGGCATACGGCCCAGCAGTGCGGATACTTCGGTACCGGCCAGGGTGTAACGGTAGATGTTGTCGACGAACAGCAGAACGTCGTTACCTTCGTCACGGAACTTCTCGGCCATGGTCAGGCCGGTCAGGGCTACGCGCAGACGGTTTCCCGGCGGCTCGTTCATCTGGCCGTAGACCAGTGCCACTTTGTCCAGAACGTTGGAATCCTTCATCTCGTGGTAGAAGTCGTTACCCTCACGAGTACGCTCACCCACACCGGCGAACACGGAATAACCGCTGTGCTCGATGGCGATGTTACGGATCAGTTCCATCATGTTTACGGTCTTGCCTACACCGGCACCACCGAACAGACCGACTTTACCGCCCTTGGCGAACGGGCAAACCAGGTCGATAACCTTGATGCCGGTTTCCAGCAGGTCGTTGCCGCCCGCCTGTTCAGCGAAGGATGGCGCAGGACGGTGAATGCCCCAGCGCTCTTCGGTGTCGATCGGACCCGCTTCGTCGATCGGGTTACCCAGTACGTCCATGATCCGGCCCAGGGTCGCTTTACCGACCGGTACGGAGATGGCAGCGCCAGAGTCGATAACGTCCAGACCGCGCTTCAAGCCTTCGGTAGAACCCATCGCAATGGTACGAACGATGCCGTCGCCCAGCTGCTGCTGAACTTCCAGGGTAGTTTCCGCGCCTTGTACTTTCAGCGCGTTGTAGATGCTCGGTACGCTGTCGCGTGGAAATTCCACGTCGATAACGGCGCCGATGATTTGAACGATACGTCCGCTACTCATAGCTGGATCCTCTGAATATTTGAACCGTTAAACCGCGGCAGCGCCGCCGACGATTTCCGAGATCTCTTGGGTGATCGCAGCCTGACGCGCCTTGTTGTAGATCAGCTGCAAATCGCTGATCAAATCACCGGCGTTGTCGGTAGCGTTCTTCATCGCGATCATCCGCGCTGCTTGTTCAGCTGCGTTGTTCTCGACCACCGCCTGGTAGACCTGCGACTCCACGTAGCGGACCATCAAGCCGTCAAGCAGCTCCTTGGCATCCGGTTCGTAGAGATAGTCCCAGTGGTGCTTGAGTTCCTGTTCCGGGGTCGCCACCAGTGGGATCAATTGCTCCACGGTTGGCTGTTGCGTCATGGTGTTGATGAACTTGTTGGATACCACGGACAGGCGGTCAATCCGGCCTTCCAGGTAAGCATCCAGCATCACCTTGACGCTGCCGATCAGATCATTGATCGACGGCTCTTCACCCAGGTGGCTGATAGCAGCGACGACGTTGCCGCCGAAGTTGCGGAAGAAAGCCGCACCCTTGCTACCAATCACGCACAGATCGATCTCGACGCCTTGTTCGCGGTTTACAGCCATGTCCTTGACCAGGGCCTTGAACAGGTTGGTGTTCAAGCCACCACACAGACCACGGTCACTGCTCACCACGACGTAACCGACGCGCTTGATAGCACGGTCGATCATGAACGGGTGGCGATATTCCGGGTTGGCGTTGGCCAGATGACCAATAACCTGGCGGATGCGCTCCGCATAAGGGCGGCTAGCAGCCATGCGCATTTGTGCCTTGCGCATTTTGCTGACCGCCACTTTTTCCATGGCGCTGGTAATTTTTTGCGTGCTTTTGATGCTCGCAATCTTACTGCGAATCTCTTTTGCGCCTGCCATGTAACACCTATCAGGTTAGCAAGCGGGAGCCTTGCGACCCCCGCTGCGGCTTACCAGGTTTGGGTGGCCTTGAACTTCTCGATACCGGCTTTCATGCCAGCGTCGATTTCGTCATTGAAGTCACCCTTCACGTTGATCTTGGCCAACAAGTCGGCGTGATCGCGGTTGAAGTAAGCAATCAGCGCTTGTTCAAAGCTGCCGACCTTGGCGATTTCAACGTCAGTCAGGAACCCACGCTCAGCGGCATACAGCGACAGCGCCATGTCAGCGATCGACATTGGTGCGTATTGCTTCTGCTTCATCAGCTCGGTAACGCGCTGACCATGCTCAAGTTGCTTACGGGTCGCTTCGTCCAGGTCAGAAGCGAACTGGGCGAATGCCGCCAGTTCACGGTACTGGGCCAGGGCGGTACGGATACCACCGGACAGCTTCTTGATGATCTTGGTCTGAGCGGCACCACCCACACGGGATACCGAAACACCGGCGTTCACAGCAGGACGGATCCCGGAGTTGAACATGGCCGATTCCAGGAAGATCTGACCGTCGGTGATGGAAATCACGTTGGTCGGAACGAACGCGGAAACGTCGCCAGCCTGGGTTTCGATGATCGGCAGAGCGGTCAGGGAGCCGGTCTTGCCGGTCACTGCGCCGTTGGTGAACTTCTCTACGTACTCTTCCGAAACGCGGGATGCGCGCTCCAGCAGACGGGAGTGGAGATAGAACACGTCGCCTGGGTAGGCTTCACGGCCTGGTGGACGGCGCAGCAGCAGGGAGATCTGGCGGTAAGCCACTGCCTGCTTGGACAGATCGTCATAAACGATCAGCGCGTCTTCACCGCGGTCGCGGAAGTATTCGCCCATGGTGCAACCGGAGTACGGTGCCAGGAACTGCAGCGCAGGAGATTCCGATGCGCTGGCTGCCACGATGATCGTGTTGGCCAGGGCGCCGTTTTCTTCCAGCTTGCGAACCACGTTGGCGATGGTCGATTGCTTCTGACCGATGGCTACGTAGACGCAGAAAATGCCGCTGTTCTTCTGGTTGATGATCGCGTCGATCGCCAGAGCGGTCTTACCGATCTGACGGTCACCGATGATCAGCTCACGCTGGCCACGGCCGACAGGGATCATGGCATCGACAGCCTTGTAGCCAGTTTGTACAGGCTGGTCTACCGACTTACGCCAGATCACGCCAGGAGCAACTTTCTCGACCGCGTCGGTCTCGGTGTTGTTCAGCGGACCTTTGCCGTCAACAGGGTTACCCAGTGCGTCGACAACGCGACCCAGCAGTTCCTTTCCAACTGGAACTTCGAGGATGCGGCCGGTGCACTTGGCGCTCATGCCTTCGGCCAGCGACTGGTAGGAACCCAGTACAACGGCACCTACGGAGTCTTGCTCCAGGTTGAGGGCCATACCGTAGACGCCGCCCGGAAACTCGATCATCTCGCCGTACATGACGTCGGCCAGACCGTGAATCCGCACGATACCGTCAGATACGCTGACGACAGTGCCTTCGTTACGGGCTTGGGAGGTCACATCGAGCTTGTCGATGCGGCCCTTGATAATTTCACTTATTTCGGAAGGATTGAGTTGCTGCATTGCTCTGCTGCCCCTTCAAACTCAAGATTTCAATGCTTCGGCAAGTTTCGCGATTTTGCCGCGAATCGAGCCATCGATAACCAGGTCGCCGGCGCGGATTACAACGCCCCCTATCAGGGACTTGTCTTCCTCGACTTGCAGGCGCACTTCCCGGTTGAGTCGTGCACTGAGAACCTTGGCGAGTTTGTCTTGCTGTTCTTGGTTCAATGCGAAAGCACTGGTCACTTCCACGTCTACCGACTTCTCTTGCTCGGCCTTGTACAGGTCAAAAAGAGTGGCGATCTCCGGCAGAAGCAGGAGACGGTCGTTTTCGGCAACGACGTGAATGAAATTCTGTGCCTTGGCATCGAACTTGTCGCCGCACACGTCAATGAACGTGGCGGCCTTTTCTGCGCTCGTCAGTCGCGGGGCCTTGAGCACGCGCTGCATGGTGTCGTCTTGCGACACCGCTGCAGCCAGGCCGAGCATGGCTGACCAATTGGCCAGTTGCTGGTGGGCCTGAGCGTGCTCGAAGGCCGCCTTAGCGTAAGGTCGGGCCAACGTGGTCAGTTCTGCCATGATCGCCCTCGCTTAGATTTCAGCAGCCAGTTGGTTAACCAGCTCTGCGTGCGCGTTTTGATCGATTGTGGCACCCAGGATCTTCGAAGCACCGCCAACGGCCAGGGCACCCACTTGGGCACGCAGCGCGTCTTTGACACTGTTGAGTTCCTGTTCGATCTCGGCTTGAGCCTGAGCCTTCACACGGTCAGCTTCGACGCGAGCCTGTTCACGGGCTTCGTCGACAATCTGGGTACCGCGTTTCTTGGCTTGCTCGATGATTTCAGCTGCCTGAGCTTTCGCTTCGCGCAGTTGCTGACCCACTTTCTCATGGGCCAACTCCAGGTCGCGAGCTGCACGGCTGGCAGCGTCCAGACCATCAGCGATCTTCTTTTGACGTTCGTGCAATGCCGCAATGACCGGAGGCCATACGAACTTCATGCAGAACAGTACAAAAATCAGGAACGCAACGGACTGGCCAATCAGGGTCGCATTAATGTTCACGCCAACACCTCGCAGTTACGTTGTCCATCACACCAATCTACTCGAGACATCCGAGTAATTAGCCAGCGATTTGACCAACGAACGGGTTCGCAAAGGTGAAGAACAGAGCGATACCAACACCGATCATGGTCACGGCGTCGAGCAGACCGGCCACGATGAACATTTTGACTTGCAGCATTGGAACCATTTCTGGCTGACGCGCTGCGCCTTCCAGGAACTTGCCGCCCAACAGGCCGAAACCAATTGCGGTACCCAGTGCGCCCAGGCCGATCAACAGTGCAACAGCGATAGCGGTTAGACCAACTACAGTTTCCATCTTTCCTCCCGACTTTTACGTCGTATGGTTTAGGTTTTTTAGATTAAAGCGGTAAAACAAATCGTTTCTCAGCCCGGTTCGGGCTCCTTCCCGTTTGACCGGGAAGGACATCAGACTAGTCGAGACTGGCCTTAATGGTTTTCTTCGTGCGCCATCGACAGGTAGACGATGGTCAGCATCATGAAGATGAACGCCTGCAGGGTGATGATCAGGATGTGGAACACAGCCCACGCCCATTGCAGGACTACACCCAGGCCGCTGAGCCACAGCAGGCCGCTGCCGAACATCACAGCGATCAGGATGAACACCAGTTCGCCGGCATACATGTTGCCGAACAGACGCAGTGCCAGAGAAATCGGTTTGGCGATCAGGGTCACGAACTCCAGCAGGAAGTTCACCGGGATCAGCAGGGCTTGAACCAGGATGTTCTTGCTGCCGAACGGGTGCAGGGTCAGTTCGCCGATGAAGCCGCCGATGCCCTTGACCTTGATGCTATAGAAAATGATCAGTGCGAAGACCGAGAAGGCCATGCCCAGGGTCGCGTTCGGGTCGGTGGTCGACACGGCGCGGAATGGGATGTGGTGGTCGCCGGAGATCAGGATGGCCAGCTGAGGAATCCAGTCGACCGGTACCAGGTCGACGGCGTTCATCAGGAACACCCAGACGAAAATGGTCAGTGCCAGCGGTGCGATCACCGGGCTACGGCCATGGAAGCTGTCTTTCACGCTGCCATCGACGAATTCGACCAGTACTTCAACGAAGTTCTGCAGTGCACCAGGCTGACCGGAAGTCGCCTTCTTTGCCGCCATGCGGAAAAGAAGAACGAAGATCAGACCCAATGCGACCGACCAGCCGAGGGTATCGACGTGGAAAGCCCAGAAACCCATTTCCTTGGCTTCTGCTGCGGTGTGGGCAAAGCCCCAGCCGCCGTTGGGTAGCTGACCGAAGGTCAGGTTCTGCAAGTGGTGCTGGATATAGCCCGAAGCGGTTGTCTCTGCCATGGTTGCCTCAAACGCCCTAAGGTCTCGAAAGTCTTGTTCTCATTAGCAGGGGAGCGAACCAGCTAACCAGTTGGGTCAGCACGAAGACGCTGAATACAGCCAGCGGCGCCAGTGGCTTCACACCTGCGAACGTCAATGCAAACAGCACTGCCGTCAAAATCAGTTTCCCCGCCTCACCGGCATAAAAAGACCGGACGATAGCCTGGGCTGCTCGGGCGCCGGAAAACCGAAAGGCCCTGTGAGCAAAGTAAATATTGGGAAGCAAGGCTATCAGGCCTCCGCAAAGCCCTGAGTATCCGGCGACGACTCCTTTCCATTGCCAGAGCGCCAATGCGGCGATCAGTACAACGGTGAACTGGGCCATCAAGACCGGGAAAACTGCCAGACGATGGAACGGCAAGCGGTTTGGCGTGCGGGTTTCCATCGCTTTTGCTCTCCAATAGTCGGCCGCCATAATTCAATAACTTGGCATAATTTGTGCCGACAAAATGCGCGCAGAGTATAGGGGCGGTTCTGCCCCTATTCAACTGTCAGGTAGTGATTTCCGACTGCGCGCTACAAGAGCAATTGTTTCAGCGAATGTGTGCAAGGACACCTTGCAGCTCATCGAGGGAGTTGTAACCAATCACCAATTGTCCCTTGCCCTTCTTTCCGTGGCGGATCTGCACCGCAGAGCCCAGGCGCTCGGCCAGGCGTTGTTCCAGGCGAGCGATATCAGGATCGGTTTTGGGTGCCTCGACAGGGGCCGGTTTGCCGCTCAGCCACTGGCGAACCAGTGCCTCGGTTTGGCGCACAGTCAGACCGCGTGCGACAACATGTCGCGCCCCTTCAACCTGTTGATTTTCCGGCAAACCGAGCAATGCCCGGGCATGACCCATTTCCAGGTCGCCATGGGACAGCATGGTCTTGATGACTTCCGGCAACGCAATCAGGCGCAGCAGGTTGGCCACGGTCACGCGGGACTTGCCCACCGCCTCGGCAACTTGTTGCTGGGTCAGCTGGAATTCCTGCTGCAAGCGCTGCAGGGCCACGGCTTCCTCGATCGGATTGAGGTCTTCACGCTGGATGTTCTCGATCAGCGCCATGGCGATGGCCGTTTCATCCGGCACATCGCGGACCATCGCCGGGATGGTTTCCTGGCCGGCCTGCTGGCTGGCGCGCCAGCGACGTTCGCCGGCAATGATCTCGAAGCGCCCATTGGCGATCGGCCGGACCACGATCGGCTGCATCACGCCCTGGCTCTTGATCGACTGGGCCAATTCTTCCAGCGCCTGCGGATCCATGTCCCGGCGCGGCTGATATTTGCCGCGCTGGATCAGGTCCAGCGGCAAATGCTGCAACTCACGCTGATCGACCTGGACGGCCTGCTCTTCCAGCGAGCTGACAGTGGGACCGCTGAGCAGTGCATCCAGTCCACGTCCGAGACCTCGTTTCTTGACGGCCATGGGGTTTCCTTAAGTTGGCTGGGCTGCAGCGGTGCGTGGATTGCGGCGCTGACGGCGAACCATCTCGCCCGCCAGGGCCAGGTAAGCCAGCGCGCCACGGGATTGTTTGTCGTAGGCCAGGGCCGGCATGCCGTAGCTCGGCGCTTCGGCCAGACGGATGTTACGCGGGATGACCGTGTCGTAGAGCTGCTCGCCGAAGTGTTCCTTGAGCTGGGCCGAAACATCGTTCATCAGGCTCAGGCGCGGGTCGTACATGGTCCGCAGCAGGCCTTCGACCTTCAGGTCCGGGTTCAGCAGTTCGGCGATACGCTTGATGTTATCCACAAGGTCGCTCAACCCTTCCAATGCGAAGTATTCGCACTGCATGGGGATAATTACCCCATCGGCCGCCACCAGGGCGTTGAGGGTCAGCATCGACAGCGACGGCGGGCAGTCGATCAGGATGTAATCGTAGTTTTCCCGGATCGGTGCCAAGGCGCTGCGCAGACGGCTTTCCTTCATCTGCATTTCCAGCAGCACCACTTCGGCCGCCGTCAGGTCACGGTTGGCCGGCAGCAGTTGATAACCGCCGTGTTCGGAAAAATGCATGGCCTGGCCCAGATCGCATTCGCCGATCAGGACGTCGTAGATGGAGTTTTCCAGGCCATGCTTATCCACACCGCTACCCATGGTGGCGTTGCCCTGTGGATCGAGATCGATCAACAGCACCCGGCGCTTGGTCGCGACCAGGGATGCTGCGAGGTTGATACAGGTGGTGGTCTTGCCCACACCACCCTTCTGGTTCGCTATCGCGAATACCTTAGCCATTCTTGCTTGTGTTCCCAATCATGCCGTGCGGCGCAGTATCAGCAGATGGCGTTGGCCTTGGCAACCGGGTACGGCCAAGGCGTGTTCGCTATCGAGGTGGAAGTCTGCCGGCAATGCTACCAGCTCATCGGCCGGATGAACGCCCTTCATTGCCAGCCAGCGCGTATCGGCGTCGCCCAGGTGGCGAGTCCAGTTGCTGAAGTTCTCCATGCTGCTGAACGCCCGGGAGATGATCCCGTTGAACGGCTCGGCAGGTTGGAACGCTTCGACGCGGCTGTGGATAACTTGCAGGTTATCCAGTTTGAGTTCGAGTTTGACCTGGGTCAGGAAGCGGGTTTTCTTGCCGTTGCTGTCCAGGCAGGTCACTTGCGAGTCGGGAAACAGGATCGCCAGCGGGATTCCTGGCATGCCACCGCCACTGCCGACATCCAGCCAGCGACCATTTTCGACGAAGGACATGACACTGAGGCTGTCGAGCAAATGGCGCGAGACCATTTCGTCCGGATCGCGCACGGCGGTCAGGTTGTAGGCCTTGTTCCATTTGATCAACAACGCCAGATAACCCAGCAATTGCGCGTGCTGGGCTTCGGTCAGGCTGACGCCGAGCTGACGGGCACCTGTGGATAACTCTTCAGCGTGTTGCGAGGTGACCATCGAACTCAAGCGCTTTGCTCCAACTGGCGGCCGGCGCCGCGTTTTTTCAAATGAATCATCAACAGGGAAATCGCCGCCGGCGTGACGCCGGGAATGCGCGAGGCCTGGCCCAGGGTCTCTGGACGGGTCGCACCGAGCTTGCTCTGGATTTCCTTCGACAACCCGGAAATGCCGGTGTAATCGATATCCACAGGCAGCTTGGTGTCTTCACTGGCGCGCAGACGGGCGATTTCGTCCTGCTGGCGGTCGATGTAACCGGCGTATTTGGTCTTGATCTCGACCTGTTCGGCCACCTGTGGATCTTCCGCGCCCTGGCCGGTCACTTCCACCAGCCCGGCATAGTCGATTTCCGGGCGGCTCAAGAGGTTGAGCAGGTTGTATTCGTGGGTCAGCGGCGTGCCGAATTTCGCCGCAATGGCATCGCCCTGCTCGGTACCGGGACGAACCCAGGTGCTTTTCAGGCGCTGCTCTTCCAGCTCGATACTCTCGCGTTTCTTGCAGAACGCGGCCCAACGCGCGTCGTCCACCAACCCCAGTTCGCGACCTTTCTCGGTCAAGCGCAGGTCGGCGTTGTCTTCACGCAGGATCAGGCGATATTCGGCCCGGGAGGTGAACATCCGATACGGTTCCTGGGTTCCCAGGGTAATCAGGTCGTCCACCAGCACACCGATGTACGCCTCATCGCGGCGCGGGCACCAGGCTTCTTTGCCCTTGGCGAGCAGTGCGGCGTTGGCTCCGGCGAGCAAACCCTGGGCACCAGCTTCTTCGTAGCCGGTGGTGCCGTTGATCTGCCCGGCGAAGAACAGACCGCCGATAGCTTTGGTTTCCAGGCTGTACTTCAAATCGCGCGGATCGAAGTAGTCGTACTCGATCGCATAACCCGGACGCACGATGTGCGCGTTCTCCATGCCACGGATCGATTGCACGATCTGCAATTGCACGTCGAAGGGCAGACTTGTGGATATCCCGTTCGGATACAACTCATGGGTGGTCAAACCTTCCGGTTCGATGAACACCTGATGGCTTTCCTTGTCGGCAAAGCGATGGATCTTGTCTTCAATCGACGGGCAATAGCGCGGGCCGACACCTTCGATTTCACCGGCAGCGGAATACATCGGCGAACGATCGAGGTTCGCCGCGATGATTTCGTGGGTGCGGGCGTTGGTGTGGGTGATCCAGCAACTGACTTGCCGTGGATGCTGTTCCTTGTTGCCCATGAACGACATCACCGGGATCGGCGTATCGCCAGGCTGCTCGGTCATCACCGAGAAATCCACGGACTTGCCGTCGATGCGAGGTGGCGTACCGGTTTTCAGGCGCCCGACACGCAATGGCAACTCACGCAGACGGTGAGCCAGAGCAATCGACGGCGGATCACCGGCGCGACCGCCGGAAAAATTCTGCAAACCGATGTGGATAAGTCCGCCGAGGAAGGTCCCGGTGGTCAACACCACGGAATCGGCGAAGAACCGCAGGCCCATTTGCGTGACGACACCACGTACCTGGTCCTGCTCGACGATCAGGTCATCGGCCGCTTGTTGAAATATCCACAGGTTCGGCTGGTTTTCCAGGATTTCACGGACAGCGGCCTTGTACAGGACTCGGTCGGCCTGGGCGCGTGTAGCGCGCACGGCTGGGCCTTTGCGGCTGTTCAATACGCGAAACTGGATACCACCCTTATCGGTGGCCATGGCCATCGCGCCGCCTAGGGCATCGATTTCCTTGACCAGGTGGCTTTTGCCGATCCCACCAATGGCAGGGTTGCAACTCATGGCACCGAGGGTTTCCACGTTATGCGTCAGCAACAGGGTTTTTGCCCCCATGCGTGCTGATGCAAGTGCTGCCTCGGTACCGGCATGACCGCCGCCGATGACGATCACTTCAAAACGGGAAGGGAAATCCACCACGCACCTCGTGCCTGCTTAATTCAGGTAATTCGGAAATAGGTCTTGAGCCTGGCCAGAGCGTTTTTCGAGCCAGGTCGGCAAGTATAGGGACTTCCCCTTTCCTAAAGAACCCTTTGCACAAAATTTAACCAGCTGTGGAAAACTCGCGGTTAAAGAAATTAAAAAGAAAGAAATTTATAAAATCTTTGTTTTTATGTTTATTCTTACTGAGCCACCTATCTGTGGATAACGTTGCACAGGCCTTTATTTTCAATATGTACAGAGATTCAAAACCCTGTGGTCAGGTGGCAATGAGGGGCTTGGATAACCGGTGTAAGCCTGTGGATGAATGGGCCTGTTATCCACAGAGGCGGTTATCTTCAGTTTTGAAGGGGGTTTATCAACCGACCTCAATGGCAGTTATTCACAGGGCTTAATCCACAGAAAACCGCAGCGATGGATCGCCGCAGCGTCCACAGGCAAGCCGCCATCAAGGGCAATCGTGTCAAAAACAGAGGAGAGGCACCGGGTTTGCGTTGGACTCGAGAGGCTTCGAGGGCAAACCCGGTTTGAAAGGCGGGGTTATTTACCGATGCAGAAGCTGGAAAAGATCCGCCCCAGCAAGTCATCGGAGCTGAAGGCCCCGGTAATTTCCCCAAGGGAATGTTGGGCCTGGCGAAGGTCTTCGGCCAACAATTCACCCGCCCCCGCCAAGGTCAGCTGCGCGCGACCGTGTTCCAGGGCGGCACTGGCATGGCGCAAGGCTTCAAGATGCCGCCTGCGGGCGCTGAAGCTGCTTTCCGAGGTCTGCTCGTAACCCATGCAGGCCTTGAGGTGTTCACGCAGCAATTCCAGGCCTTCGCCAGCCGCCTTCGCGCTCAGGCTGATGGTCACATGGCCGTCGTTGCTGACCTCAAGGACAATCGCTTCCCCGGTCAGGTCGGCCTTGTTGCGGATCAAGGTGACTTTTGCCGGATCCGGGCGGACTTCGAGGAATTCAGGCCACAGGGCAAATGGATCGTCCGCTTCCGGTGCGGTGGCATCCACCACCAGCAGGACCCGATCGGCTTCACCGATGGCCTTGAGCGCCCGTTCAACGCCAATCTTTTCCACCTGGTCCTCGGTGTCGCGCAAACCTGCGGTATCCACTACGTGCAGCGGCATGCCGTCGATGTGGATATGTTCACGCAGGATGTCCCGGGTGGTGCCGGCGATCTCGGTGACAATCGCCGCTTCACGACCGGCCAGGGCATTCAACAGGCTGGACTTGCCGGCATTCGGACGCCCAGCGATCACCACGGTCATCCCATCGCGCAACAAGGCACCCTGCCCGGCTTCGCGCAGTACTGTGGATAACTCATCGCGCACTTTATCCAGCATGCTCAGCACGTGGCCATCGGCTAGGAAGTCGATTTCTTCTTCCGGGAAATCAATCGCGGCCTCGACGTAGATCCGCAGGCCGATCAACTGTTCGGTGAGGTTATGCACACGCAGGGAAAACGCGCCCTGCAAGGAACGCAATGCGTTGCGTGCCGCCTGTGCAGAACTGGCTTCGATCAAATCGGCGATCGCCTCGGCCTGGGCCAGGTCGAGCTTGTCGTTGAGGAATGCCCGTTCACTGAATTCACCCGGCCGCGCCAGGCGACAGCCCAGTTCCAGGCAACGCTTGAGCAGCATGTCCAGCACGACGGGGCCGCCATGCCCTTGCAGTTCCAGTACGTCTTCGCCGGTGAACGAATTCGGCCCTGGGAAATACAAGGCCAGGCCCTCGTCGAGGACCTGCTGGTCATCACTGAAAAACGGACCGTAATGAGCAAACCGCGGCTTGAGTTCACGACCGCTGATTGCCTTGGCCGCAACACTGGCCAAGGGCCCCGAAATACGGACGATGCCGACACCGCCGCGACCTTGAGCGGTGGCAACGGCGGCGATGGTTTCACGCGGTGCGCTCATAAAGCGATATCCAGACAAAAGTGGCAGATAGCAAAACGCCCCACTAGGGGGCGTTTTGTGTGGTTATCCACAGAGCAAGTTACGCCTCGGCTTTTTTCGTAGCCGCTTCGATCTTACGCGTGATGTACCACTGCTGAGTGATGGACAACACGTTGTTCACAACCCAGTACAGCACAAGACCAGCCGGGAACCACAGGAAGAAGAAGGTGAAGATGATTGGCATCATTTTCATGACCTTCGCCTGCATCGGATCCGGAGGCGTTGGGTTCAGCTGCTGCTGGATGAACATGGTCGCGCCCATGATGATCGGCAGGATGAAGAACGGATCCTTGATCGACAGGTCGGTAATCCACAGCATGAACGGTGCCTGACGCATCTCCACGCTTTCCAGCAACACCCAGTACAGCGACAGGAACACGGGCATCTGTACAAGAATCGGCAAGCATCCACCCAGCGGGTTGATCTTCTCTTTCTTGTACAACTCCATCATGGACTGGGACATTTTCTGCCGGTCATCGCCATGTTGCTCTTTCAGCGCGGCCAGTTTCGGGGCCACAGCGCGCATGCGAGCCATGGATTTGTAGCTGGCGGCCGACAATGGGAAGAACAGACCCTTGATCAGCATGGTCAGGAAAATGATCGACCAGCCCCAGTTACCGACGATGCTGTGGATATGTTGCAGCAGCCAGAAGATCGGCTGGGCAATGAACCACAGGAAACCGTAGTCCACAGTCAGTTCCAGACCTGGGGACAACTCTTTCAGCACGGCCTGGCTTTTAGGACCGGCATACAGAATGGCGCTGGTTTCGGCTTTCGCACCTGGCGCGGCAGTCAATGTCGGGCCGGTGTAACCGATGATGAAGTTGCCTTTGCTGTCTTTCCGCGTCTGGACGACGTTGCTGTCGCCTTTCTGCGGGATCCAGGCTGTTACAAAGTAGTGCTGCAGCCAGGCAACCCAGCCACCTTGGACGGTTTCCTTGAGCGGGCCCTTGTCCATGTCCTTCATCGACACTTTCTTGTACGGCTCCGAACTTGTCCACAGGGCGGCGCCCAGGTAAGTCGCGGTGCCGGTGGCAGTGCTCGAAGAAGGATCGGAGCTGGCGTCACGCTTCAATTGCGCGAACATCGCACCAGACCAGGGCTGTGCGCTCTGGTTGTCGATCAGGTAAGAGACGGTTACGTCATACAGGCCACGTTTCAAGGTGAAACGCTTGATGTAATTGACGCCATCCTTGCTGAACTTCAGGTCCACGACCAATTGGTCCTGACCGTCAGCCAGTTGATAAGTCTTCTTCTCGGCGGAGTAGATCGGGCGACCGGCCGGGTTCGAATCCGGGCCGTTGGTACCGATCAGGCCACTTTGGGCCAGATAGGTACGCTCGTTACCGTTGTCGAACAACTGGAACGGGATTTCCGGATGATCCTGGCGACGCGGGTACAGCGGCAGCTTCAGCTGGGCGACGTCACCACCTTGTGGATCGATTGCCAGCTCGAGCACGTCCGTCTTGATCTGGATGAGATCTTTGCTTACGGCCACGGGGGCTTCGGCGGGAGCGCTGGTATCGCTTGCCGCGCGCGGGATGTCGTCATTGCTGGCAGCGTTGTTGCCAACTGGGGCATCCGGCAGGCTCGGTGCGGTATTGCTGGCTGCAACATTCTGAGTCGGCAGGGCAGCCTGGCCATAGTCCTGGTTCCATTTAAGGACCATGACGTAGGACACGATTGCCAGGGCGACGATCAGGATCGTGCGTTTGATATCCATGATTACTCGGCCATCGAAGAAGAACGGGAGGTAGGGATAGGCGGAACCGGGTCATAACCGCCGGGATTCCACGGATGACAGCGACCTAAACGACGAAAGGTCAGCCAGCCACCGCGCAGTAGGCCATGATTTTCTATGGCTTCGTACGCGTAGCAGGAACAACTGGGGTAGAAACGACAGTGACTGGCCATCAAAGGACTAATGGCATAGCGGTAAAACTGGATCGGAACGAGTGCCAGTTTACGCATCAGGACTGTCTACCCCTACAGTTTCGGTGTTGACTGCTGGTACTGGCTTGTTGCGGGCCAGACGCTTCCAGAGCTTGCCGAAATGCTGAATCAATTCGGGGTTTTCTACGTCACCCAAACCTTTGCGCGCGACGATAACAATGTCCCATCCAACCAGTGAATCCTGGTTCAGGCGAAACGATTCGCGCATCAGACGTTTGAGGCGATTGCGCTGAACAGAGAGCTTGACGCTCTTTTTCCCGATAACCAGCCCTAGTCGGGGGTGATCGAGATCGTTACTGCGCGCAAGGAGCAGGAGATTTTTCCCCGGAACCTTGCCGGTAGGGGAGTCAAAGACTGCCTTGAAATGCCGGGGTGTAAGCAGACGCTTTTCCCGACTGAAGTCCTGACTCACCTCCAGTGCCGGATTATCAAACTGCCAGACGCGCACGACCTTTGGCGCGACGACGCGACAGGACGGCACGACCGTTCTTGGTAGCCATGCGAGCACGGAAACCGTGGGTACGAGCGCGTTTGATAGTGCTTGGTTGGAAAGTACGTTTCATGTCGTGTTACCTGGTTCGTCCACAACGGGCCGGAATGGCCCCCGTTTTAAGAGACCGGGGATTCTAGAGAAAGCAAGCCTCTAGGTCAATTTCCAACCAGCGTTTCCTTTAAATAGATATCCAGGCGCTTGGGCGGATTCATCACACGACGCTAGATATAGAAATAAAGAAGGGAATTATTTAAAGCTTTTCTGTAAAGCTTATAAAAGCAAGGCAGTCACCTGTCTGTGGATAACCATGCTCAGGCCTTGTAATCCACCATGTACAGAGAATGACAACTACAGGGGAAAGCAGTGGCCAGCCTGTGCTGCGCTGTCGGATAAGCTGTGTGTGGAATGCGTGGTTATCCACAGGGCGGTTATCCACCGACTTTCGCCCCCACTTGTGCAACGACCTCAGGCCCTGTTATCCACAGAGCTTATCCACTGACCGCCCGTCGTCTTTCTTGCAGTTAACACATTGATAAATCATGGGCGATCAGCAAGCTGCATGTGGATAAGTGGGCGTCTGCTCGCTACAATGGCCGCTTGTTTTTGCCTCACCGGCTTTCAACTTAGGGGATATCCGTGTCAGTGGAACTTTGGCAGCAGTGCGTGGAGCTTTTGCGCGATGAGCTGCCTGCCCAACAATTCAACACTTGGATCCGTCCACTACAGGTCGAAGCCGAAGGCGACGAGTTGCGTGTCTATGCACCGAACCGTTTCGTTCTCGACTGGGTCAACGAAAAGTACCTGGGCCGGGTCATGGAACTGCTCGACGAGCATGGCAATGGCATGGCGCCTGCGTTGTCCTTATTAATAGGCAGCAAGCGCAGCTCGGCACCGCGCGCCGCACCCAACGCGCCGCTGGCCGCCGCAGCGTCACAGGCCCAGCAGGCTGCAACGGCACCGGTTAACAACCATGCTGCCCCGGCACCCGCGCCCGCCCCGAGCAAACGCAACGCACAAAAGGTCGCCGAGGTCAGCGAAGAACCCTCCCGGGACAGCTTCGACCCGATGGCCGGTGCCAGCTCCCAGCAGGCGCCAGTGCGGGCCGAACAGCGCACCGTCCAGGTCGAAGGTGCGCTCAAGCACACCAGCTACCTGAACCGGACCTTTACCTTCGAGAATTTCGTCGAAGGTAAATCCAACCAACTGGCTCGCGCGGCGGCCTGGCAGGTCGCGGACAACCCCAAGCATGGCTACAACCCGCTGTTTCTTTATGGCGGCGTAGGCTTGGGTAAGACCCACTTGATGCACGCGGTGGGCAACCATCTATTAAAGAAGAACCCGAATGCCAAGGTTGTGTACCTGCATTCCGAGCGTTTCGTGGCCGACATGGTCAAGGCGCTGCAGCTGAACGCGATCAACGAGTTCAAGCGTTTCTACCGTTCGGTGGACGCCTTGTTGATCGACGATATTCAGTTCTTCGCCCGCAAGGAACGTTCCCAGGAAGAGTTTTTCCACACCTTCAACGCGTTGCTTGAAGGCGGGCAGCAGGTCATTCTCACCAGTGACCGCTATCCGAAGGAAATCGAAGGCCTTGAAGAACGCCTCAAGTCGCGTTTCGGCTGGGGCTTGACGGTGGCCGTCGAGCCGCCCGAGCTGGAAACCCGGGTCGCGATCCTGATGAAGAAAGCCGACCAGGCCAAGGTCGAGCTGCCTCACGACGCCGCGTTCTTCATCGCCCAGCGTATTCGCTCCAACGTGCGAGAGCTCGAAGGTGCCCTCAAGCGGGTGATCGCTCACTCGCACTTTATGGGCCGCGACATCACCATCGAATTGATTCGCGAATCCTTGAAGGACCTGTTGGCGCTTCAGGACAAATTGGTTTCTGTGGATAACATTCAGCGAACCGTTGCGGAATACTACAAAATCAAGATTTCCGACCTGCTGTCCAAACGCCGTTCGCGTTCGGTAGCACGTCCGCGTCAGGTGGCGATGGCCCTGTCCAAGGAACTGACCAACCACAGCCTGCCGGAAATCGGCGATGTGTTTGGCGGACGCGACCACACCACCGTGCTGCACGCCTGCCGCAAGATCAACGAACTTAAGGAATCCGACGCGGACATCCGCGAGGACTACAAGAACCTGCTGCGTACACTGACCACTTGATGACCACCAGCGCAGCTTATTAAGGCAAGGGACTAGACCATGCATTTCACCATTCAACGCGAAGCCCTGTTGAAACCCCTGCAACTGGTCGCAGGCGTCGTCGAACGCCGCCAGACCTTGCCGGTACTTTCCAACGTGCTGCTGGTTGTCGAAGGCCAGCAACTGTCGCTGACCGGTACCGACCTGGAAGTCGAGCTGGTCGGTCGTGTGCAACTTGAAGAACCGGCCGATCCGGGTTCCATCACCGTGCCGGCGCGCAAGCTGATGGATATCTGCAAGAGCCTGCCCAACGACGCGCTGATCGACATCAAGGTCGATGAGCAGAAGCTCGTGGTCAAGGCCGGTCGCAGCCGTTTCACCTTGTCCACGCTGCCAGCCAACGATTTCCCGACTGTGGAAGAAGGCCCGGGTTCGCTGACCTGCAGCCTGGACCAGAGCAAATTGCGTCGCCTGATCGAACGCACCAGTTTCGCCATGGCCCAGCAGGACGTGCGTTATTACCTCAACGGCATGCTCCTGGAAGTGTCGGCTGGCGTCATCCGCGCCGTCGCCACCGACGGCCACCGCCTGGCCATGTGCTCGATGCAGGCCGATATTGGTCAGCCGGATCGCCACCAGGTGATCGTGCCGCGCAAAGGTATCCTAGAGTTGGCCCGCCTGCTGACCGAGCCGGACGGCAACGTCAGCATCGTGCTGGGCCAGCACCACATCCGCGCCACCACCGGCGAGTTCACCTTCACGTCGAAGCTGGTAGACGGCAAATTCCCTGACTACGAGCGCGTGCTGCCAAAAGGTGGCGACAAGCTGGTCCTGGGCGATCGCCAGGCGCTGCGCGAAGCTTTCAGCCGTACCGCGATTCTCTCCAACGAGAAGTACCGTGGCATCCGCCTGCAACTGGCCAATGGTCAGCTGAAGATCCAGGCGAACAACCCGGAGCAGGAAGAAGCGGAAGAAGAAGTAGGCGTTGAGTACAACGGCGGCTCCCTGGAAATCGGCTTCAACGTCAGCTACCTGCTCGACGTGCTTGGCGTGATGACCACCGAGCAAGTGCGTCTGATCCTGTCCGACTCCAACAGCAGTGCGCTGGTGCAAGAGTCCGATAACGACGATTCGGCTTACGTTGTCATGCCGATGCGTCTGTAATCATGCCCAGCAGAAGCTAGATGTCCTTAAGTCGCGTCTCGGTCACCGCGGTGCGCAATCTGCACCCGGTGACCTTCTCCCCCTCCCCCCGCATCAATATCCTTTACGGCGCCAACGGCAGCGGCAAAACCAGCGTCCTGGAAGCCGTGCACCTGCTCGGGCTTGCCCGTTCGTTTCGCAGCACCCGCCTATTACCGGTCATCCAGTACGATCAACTGGCATGCACCGTGTTCGGGCAGGTGGAACTGGCAGAAGGCGGCCATAGTGCCCTGGGGATATCGCGGGACCGGCAAGGCGAGTTCCAGATCCGCATCGATGGGCAGAACGCTCGCAGCGCGGCACAGCTGGCCGAGATCCTGCCATTGCAGTTGATCAACCCGGACAGCTTCCGTCTATTGGAGGGCGCACCGAAGATTCGTCGGCAATTTCTCGATTGGGGCGTGTTCCACGTGGAACCGCGGTTCATGACCACTTGGCAACGCCTGCAGAAGGCGCTGCGCCAGCGAAACTCTTGGCTGCGACATGGTACACTTGA
This sequence comes from Pseudomonas sp. A-RE-22, assembly GCF_019956035.1. NCBI lineage: Bacteria > Pseudomonadati > Pseudomonadota > Gammaproteobacteria > Pseudomonadales > Pseudomonadaceae > Pseudomonas > Pseudomonas sp. A-RE-22. Next base: position 150,475 of record NZ_JAHBCZ010000044.1, on the reverse strand, counting down.
CGCCGTTTCGCAAGCGGTTTGGGACAGGGAACTGTGCCAGGCCAGCGCTGAAATCGATGAATACCGCCGCGCTTACATCAAAGCCTTGAAACCGGTCTTTGAGCAGACCTTGAGCGAGCTGGTTGAGCTTGAGGGCCTGACGCTCAGCTATTACCGAGGCTGGGACAAGGACCGGGAACTGAGCACCGTGTTGGCTGGCTCGCTGCAGCGGGACCAGCAGATGGGCCATACCCAGGCCGGACCACAACGTGCTGACTTGCGTCTCAGATTGGGCGCACATAACGCCGCGGACATCTTGTCCCGGGGGCAGCAGAAGTTGGTGGTGTGTGCCTTGCGCATAGCCCAGGGGCATCTGGTCAGCCAGGCCCGCCGTGGTCAGTGTATTTATCTGGTGGATGACTTGCCGTCCGAGCTGGACGAAGCCCACCGCCGCGCGCTATGCCGCTTGCTGGAAGACTTACGCTGCCAGGTGTTCATCACCTGTGTAGACCACGAATTATTGAGGGAAGGCTGGCAGACGGAAACGCCAGTCGCTCTGTTCCACGTGGAACAGGGCCGTATCACCCAGACCCACGACCATCGGGAGTGAAGGCATTGAGCGAAGAAAATACGTACGACTCAACGAGCATTAAAGTGCTGAAAGGCCTGGATGCCGTACGCAAACGTCCCGGTATGTACATTGGTGACACCGACGATGGTAGCGGCCTGCACCACATGGTGTTCGAGGTGGTCGACAACTCCATCGACGAAGCCCTCGCCGGCCATTGCGACGACATCAGCATCATCATCCACCCGGATGAGTCCATCACCGTTCGCGACAACGGCCGTGGCATCCCGGTAGACGTGCATAAAGAGGAAGGCGTTTCCGCCGCCGAGGTCATCATGACCGTCCTCCACGCAGGCGGTAAGTTCGACGACAACTCCTACAAGGTATCCGGCGGTCTGCACGGCGTAGGTGTATCGGTAGTGAACGCGCTGTCCGAACAACTGGTCCTGACCGTTCGCCGCAGCGGCAAGATCTGGGAGCAGACCTACATCCACGGCGTGCCCCAGGCACCGATGGCGATCGTTGGCGACAGCGAAAGCACAGGCACCCAGATCCACTTCAAGGCTTCGAGCGAAACCTTCAAGAACATCCACTTCAGCTGGGACATCCTGGCCAAGCGGATTCGTGAACTGTCCTTCCTCAACTCCGGTGTCGGCATCGTCCTCAAGGACGAGCGCAGCGGCAAGGAAGAGCTGTTCAAGTACGAAGGCGGCCTGCGTGCGTTCGTTGAGTACCTGAACACCAACAAGACCCCGGTCAACCAGGTGTTCCATTTCAACGTCCAGCGTGAAGACGGCATCGGCGTGGAAATCGCCCTGCAGTGGAACGACAGCTTCAACGAGAACCTGTTGTGCTTCACCAACAACATCCCGCAGCGCGACGGCGGCACCCACCTGGTGGGCTTCCGTTCGGCGCTGACCCGCAACTTGAACAACTACATCGAACAGGAAGGCCTGGCGAAGAAGCATAAAGTCGCCACCACCGGTGACGATGCCCGTGAAGGCCTGACCGCGATTATCTCGGTGAAGGTGCCGGATCCGAAGTTCAGCTCCCAGACCAAGGACAAGCTGGTGTCTTCCGAAGTGAAGACCGCAGTTGAACAGGAGATGGGCAAGTACTTCTCCGACTTCCTGCTGGAAAACCCGAACGAAGCCAAGCTGGTGGTCGGCAAGATGATCGACGCCGCCCGTGCCCGTGAAGCGGCGCGCAAGGCCCGTGAGATGACCCGCCGCAAAGGCGCGCTGGACATCGCCGGCTTGCCGGGCAAACTGGCCGACTGCCAGGAAAAGGACCCTGCCCTGTCCGAGCTGTATCTGGTGGAAGGTGACTCTGCTGGCGGTTCCGCCAAGCAGGGTCGCAACCGCCGCACCCAGGCCATCCTGCCGCTCAAGGGCAAGATCCTGAACGTCGAGAAGGCGCGCTTCGACAAGATGATTTCCTCCCAGGAAGTCGGCACCTTGATCACGGCGTTGGGCTGCGGTATTGGCCGCGAAGAGTACAACATCGACAAGCTGCGCTATCACAACATCATCATCATGACCGATGCTGACGTCGACGGTTCGCACATCCGTACGCTGCTGCTGACATTCTTCTTCCGTCAGTTGCCGGAGTTGATCGAGCGCGGCTACATCTACATCGCCCAGCCGCCGCTGTACAAGGTCAAGAAAGGCAAGCAAGAGCAATACATCAAAGACGACGACGCCATGGAAGAGTACATGACGCAGTCGGCCCTGGAAGACGCGAGCCTGCACCTGAACGAAGATGCCCCAGGCATTTCCGGTGAAGCCCTTGAGCGCCTGGTGAATGACTTCCGCCTGGTGATGAAGACCCTCAAGCGTCTGTCGCGCCTGTACCCACAGGAACTGACCGAGCACTTCATCTACCTGCCAGCCGTGAGCCTGGAGCAACTGTCCGATCACGCAGCGATGCAGGATTGGCTGGCCCAGTACGAAGTGCGCTTGCGCACTGTCGAGAAATCCGGCCTGGTCTACAAAGCCAGCCTGCGTGAAGACCGTGAACGTAACGTCTGGCTGCCGGAGGTCGAACTGATCTCCCACGGCCTGTCGAACTACGTCACCTTCAACCGCGACTTCTTCGGCAGCAACGACTACAAGACCGTCGTATCCCTCGGCGCGCAACTGAGCACGCTGCTGGACGAAGGTGCGTACATCCAACGTGGTGAACGCAAGAAGGCCGTGACCGAGTTCAAGGAAGCCCTTGAGTGGCTGATGGCCGAAAGCACCAAGCGCCACACCATCCAGCGATACAAAGGTCTTGGCGAGATGAACCCGGATCAGCTGTGGGAAACCACCATGGATCCAGGCTCGCGCCGGATGCTGAAAGTCACCATCGAAGACGCCATTGGCGCGGACCAGATCTTCAACACCCTGATGGGTGATGCGGTCGAGCCTCGTCGTGACTTCATCGAGAGCAATGCGTTGGCGGTATCCAACCTGGATTTCTGATCCCTTCAGCAGCACCGCTCCAAAAAAAAGCCAACGCTTATGCGTTGGCTTTTTTTTACGTTTGAAAAACGTGCACCCTTTTCAGGCCTGTGGATAAAAAACGGGGTAACTCGGTAACACCTTGGCACAAAGCCTTCATGCTCAATAGGTTAGGAATTGGGTGAGAGCCCCGGATAACGGGGCCTCAGATTTTCTGGCGCAGAACTTGCGTGTTAAATAAATTACACATCGTTTCTTTAAATTGACAGGGGAACGGTGGGGTACGAGGTGACACGAATAAATCCAACACCAAGGGTAGTCTCAATGAGCGGTACGCAAACTTCCAATCATCTGGAGCAAGGGCTCAAACCCCGGCATGTGACGATGCTATCCATCGCCGGCGTCATCGGCGCTGGCCTTTTCGTTGGCTCCGGCCACGCTATTGCAGCGGCCGGTCCAGCCGTGCTGCTGGCTTACGCTGCCGCGGGTGCCTTGGTGGTGCTGGTGATGCGGATGCTGGGCGAAATGGCGGTGGCGTCGCCGGACACCGGTTCCTTCTCGACCTATGCTGACCGTGCGATTGGTCATTGGGCCGGTTTCACCATCGGCTGGCTCTACTGGTGGTTCTGGGTCCTGGTGATTCCGCTGGAAGCCAACGCCGCCGCGACGATCCTGCATGCCTGGTTTCCGAACGTGGCAATCTGGGCCTTCACCTTGGTCATCACCCTGATGCTGACGGTCACCAATCTGTTCAGCGTGAAGAATTACGGAGAATTCGAATTCTGGTTCGCCCTGGTCAAGGTGGTGGCAATCATCGGCTTCATTGGCCTGGGTGTGATGGCGATCTTCGGCTTGCTGCCCACCAGCCAGGTCAGCGGTGTTTCGCACCTGTTCGACACCCAGGGCTTCCTGCCCAACGGTATGGGCGCGGTGTTGGGGGCAATTCTGACCACCATGTTTTCGTTCATGGGCACCGAGATCGTGACCATCGCGGCGGCCGAATCGAAGAACCCGGGCCAGCAGATTTCCAAGGCGACCAACTCGGTCATCTGGCGGATTGGCTTGTTTTACCTCGTCTCCATCTTCATCGTCGTCGCCCTGGTGCCATGGAACGATCCGATCCTGGCCAGCGTCGGTTCCTACCAGACGGTGCTGGAGCGCATGGGCATCCCCAATGCCAAGCTGATCGTCGATATCGTCGTCCTGGTGGCGGTCACGAGCTGCCTGAACTCGGCGCTGTATACGGCTTCGCGGATGATGTTCTCGTTGGGCAAGCGTGGTGATGCGCCGGCCGTTTCCCAGCGCACCAACAAGAGCGGTACGCCTTACTGGGCGGTGATGCTGTCGACCGGGGCGGCCTTCCTCGCCGTGTTCGCCAACTATGTGGCTCCGGCCGCCGTGTTCGAATTCCTGCTGGCCAGCTCCGGCGCCATTGCGTTGCTGGTGTATCTGGTCATCGCGATTTCGCAACTGCGCATGCGCAAACAACGCATGGCGCGTGGTGAAAAAGTCGCCTTCAGCATGTGGCTGTTCCCCGGCCTGACCTACGCGGTGATCGTCTTCATCGTGGGAGCCTTGACCATCATGCTGTTCCAGGAAGCCCACCGCGTGGAAATCCTCGCGACCGGTCTGCTCAGCGTACTGGTCGTCGCGTCCGGGTTGCTGGTGCAGCGCCGTCGGATCGCCAAGGCAGGAAAAGGGCTACAGATGGCCAGGTGAGCTGATCACCCTGGGTTCATCCGCTCCAACGAAAAAGGCCAACGTTCATGCGTTGGCCTTTTTTTGCTAACTCGCGACAGACGCTTCGCTTCCCGCAGCCACACTCTCCAACCGATACCCATACCCATAAATAGTCAGCAATTGCCAACCCCGATCTGCCGTCAGGCCGAGCTTGTTGCGCAGGCGATAGATATGGGTGTCGAGCGGGCGGGACGAGGTCATTTCCTCGTGGGTCCAGAAGCGTTCGTAGAAATACTCCCGAGACAGCGGCCGGCCCAGGTTGGCGAACAGGCACCGGGCCAGGCGGTATTCCCGCTCGGTCAGGCTGATGGGAATGCCGGCGCGGGTGATGGTCAGCTCGGCGTCGTCGAACGCCAGGTCGTTGAACACCAGCACGTCGCTGGCGGGCGCGCGCTGCAGGTTGTGACGGCGCAGCACAGCGGTGACCCGGGCCTTGAGCTCGTTGGGCCGGAAGGGTTTGCTCACATAGTCGTCGGCGCCGGCGTTGAGGGCCTGGACGATGTCGTGCTCGCCGTCGCGGCTGGTCAGCATGATGGCGGCCGGTGGCGAATCCATGTGCTCGCGGGTCCAGCGCAGCAATGAAAGCCCGCTGATGTCGGGCAATTGCCAGTCGAGGATCAACAGGTCGAAGGTTTCCCGGCGCAGTTGCCGCAACAAGTCCTCGCCTCGCTCAAAGCTGTGCAGGGCCCAGGCTTGCTCGCCCCTGCCGGGGATTTGTTGCAGTGTCTGTTCTACCCGGCGCAGCTCGGCCGGTTCATCGTCCAGTATGGCGACACGCATGGAATGCGATTCCTTGATCTCGAGAGTAACGGACATCTTCAGGTGGCAATGGCTGATTCGTTGTCATTGACCTGTCGCTGGCTGCGACAATACCGGCTCGCGGCACAGAGGGAAAGGCAGCAGCGCGCCACCCATCGAGTCCCGTTATAGTCGTGGGCTTGGCAGGCCTGTGAAAAAATCTCCAGTTCTTGAGTTTGGCCAGGAGGCCTATGAATAACCAACGTCGGCGTGAAAGTCGTGAGCCAACCCAGGTCCAGCGGTTGTTTCGTCAGTTGGTGCGGGAGTGGTTGTGGATAAGTCTGTTGCTGTTGCCGCTGACGGCCTTGCTGTCATTGAGCAGCCAATCGACGGGTAACCATCCAGGCGCTGTGTTGTTGTCAGTGTGTTTGGTGGCCTGTGTATTGGGCTTGTTGCTGTTGCGCCCGCGCCTGGCCCTGTGGACAACAGTGGGCGGCATGAGCCTGGCCCTGTTGATCAGTGCCGTGCTGGGCGCGCGAGGCTGGTGGTGGTCGCCCATGGCAAGTGTGCTGGGCATCATGTTCGGCTACCTGATCTGGAATTGGCGGCGCCTGAGCGTGGTGTTGGCCTATTTCGGCTGGGAGCTGGCACGCCTGGACGCGGAGCCCAAGGTTTTCCCGGAACGTCGCCGCGCCTCCTACACCGGCAGCGACCGCTTGCAGGGTCAGATCATGGCCCTGGAACAAGCCATGAGTCGAACCCGCGACACCCGGCGTTTCATTGCCGATGGCCTGGAATACCTGCCGGTGGCGACCATGATCAGTGATCCTCAAGGCAAGCTGTTGCTTGGCAATCGCAAGGCGCGCGAGCTGTTCGGTCATGGCCTGGCGGGCGGCGACGTGCTGGAGCATCTCGGGCAATTGGGTTATCCAGGGTTGGAGCATGGGGCCCATCACCGGTTATCCACATTGCCCTTGGTGGAGTTTCGCGACATTCGCGAGCGCAGCTTGCGCCTGGAACGAGCGGCGTTGTTGCCGGTTGATGGCGACGCGCCGATTGGCTGGTTGTTGAGCCTCACGGACCTGAGCGCCGAACGTGAGGCTGAAGAACAGCGCAGCGTCATGCTGCGTTTTCTCTCCCACGACTTGCGCGCCCCGCACTCGGCGATCCTTGCATTGCTCGATGTGCAACGGCATCAGGTCGGTGGGGACAATCCGCTGTTCGACCAGATCGAGCGCCAGGTACGTCGCGCCCTGGACCTGACCGAGGGCTTCGTGCAATTGGCCAAGGCCGAATCCGAGGCGTATCAATTCCAGCCGACGCTGTTCGCCATGCTGGTGCTGGATGTACTCGACCAGGCGCTGCCCATCGCCCAGGCAAAACGCATCCAGTTGATTCATGAAATAGCGGATGAAGAGGCGATGGTGAGGGCGGATCAACCGTTGCTGACCCGTGCCTTGTTCAATCTGCTGGAAAATGCCATCAAGTACAGCGCGCCCGACGCCTGCATTTCGCTGCAGGTTCATTGCACCCCGGGCTGGTTGATCTGCAATGTCGCCGACCAGGGCAAAGGCATCAGCGCCGAAGAACTACCCGACCTGTTCAGTCAGTACCGACGGTTTTCCTCGGCTCACGGGGTCGATGGAATTGGCTTGGGGCTGTCGATGGTCAAGGCCGTGGTTGACCATCACGAGGGGAAAATCGAGTGCCATAGCGTGGTGGGTAAAGGCACGACGTTTAGCCTGCGCTTTCCGTTATTGGCAGATTGAAAAGATCACGGCCTTCGGCTGTAGGAGCTGCCGAAGGCCGCGATCTTTTGGTGCTATAAAAAACTTATGCACCTAACCGCGGGTTTTATGTTTTTAGGAAATATGTATTAAAAACATAGAGTTACAGCATAAAAGCAACGGATTTCGAAGAAACGGTACACAGGTTATCCACAGATCTCAAACAGCGAGCTGGTCGGAGGTGGCCGGTGTTGTCGGGGTCGGAGGCAGCGAGCCCATTTCCCGTTGTGTCTGTTCATTCCAGGCTTGTACGCGGTCATTGAGCTCGGCGATGGCACGGGGCCCAGTGCCTTCGGCATACATCGGCGCGCCGATCACCACGGTGATGACGCCCGGTTTCCTGATCCAGCCAGCCTTGGGCCAGAATTTGCCGGCATTGTGTGCAATCGGCAGCACGGGAAGATCGGCGTTCACGGCCAATGCCGAACCGCTGCGGGAGAATTTGCCGACAGTTCCATAAGGAACACGGGTGCCCTCGGGGAAGATCAGCACCCAAACGTTATCCTTGAGCAGTTCGTCGCCCTTCTTCGCGACCTGCTTGAGGGCCGCCTTGGGGTTGTCGCGATCGATGGCGATCGGGCGCAGCATCGCCATGGCCCAGCCGAAGAACGGCACGAACAACAGTTCACGCTTGAGCACTTGGCTCAACGGTTCGAAATAGGCCGAGAGAAAGAACGTCTCCCAGGTGCTCTGGTGGTTGGATTGGATCACGCAGGGCCGGTCAGGCACGTTCTCGGCACCTTTGACTTCATAGCTGATGCCCAGGAACACCTTGCTCAACCACAGCGCGCAGCGGCACCAGTACACATTGATGAAACGGTAGCGCGCCTTGAACGGCAAGAAAGGCGCGATGAAAAAACTCAGGGAGCACCACAGCAAGGAACTGGTGCCCAACAGCAGGTAAAAGAGAAAGGCTCTGATGGCCTGCAATATCGACATAGCGGCATTTACCGTTGCGGGCAATGCCCGCCTGTTCAAGCGCTTCCCGAACAATCCTTGATCAGGTTGTCTTGGGAGCTCTAATTGTGGATAAGTTCAGCGGCAATCGCCGCCAAGTCGTCAAAAATCAAGGTGCCTACCGGTAGGGTCTTGCCCAGAGTCTTTTCGCCTTTCCCGGTCTTTACCAAAACTGGCTGACAATCGACGGCCTTGGCCGCCTCCAGGTCACCGAGGCTGTCGCCGACGAACCACACACCCGCCAGCGCCACGCCATAATGCGCGGCAATGGTTTTCAACATGCCCGGCTTGGGCTTGCGGCAATCGCAACCTTCGTCCGGCCCGTGGGGGCAATAGACGATCAGCCCGACTTCCCCGCCCTGCTCCGCCACCAATGCACGCAGGTGCTCGTGCATGGCTTCGAGCACGGCGAGGTCATAATAACCGCGGGCAATGCCCGACTGGTTGGTGGCAACCGCCACCGTCCAGCCGGCCTTGCTCAACTGCGCGATGGCTTCGATCGAACCGGGTAGCGGCAACCACTCCTCCACCGATTTGATGTAAGCGTCGGAGTCGTGATTGATCACCCCGTCCCGATCGAGAATCAGCAGTTTCAACAGCAGCTCCTCAACCCAGCACGGAAATATCGGCAATATTGAGGAACAGGCTGCGCAGGCGTGCCAGCAATGCATAACGATTCTTGCGAACGTCTTCGTTGTCCGCATTCACCATCACGGCTTCAAAGAACGCATCGACCGGCTCGCGCAGTGCCGCCAGGCGCGCCAGTGCCTCGGCATAATCGCGTTTTTCCATGAGCGGTTGCACCGACGCATACGCCTGTTGAATCGCCGAGTTGAGCGAAAACTCGGCGGCATTATCAAAGTAGCGTGCTTCAACGGCTTTGACGGAAGGCTCGGCCTTGCTCAGCAGGTTCGACACCCGCTTGTTCACCGACGCCAGCGCTGCCGCTTCCGGCAATTTGCGGAACGCCTGCACCGCTTGTACGCGCTGGTCGAAGTCCAGGGCCGAACCCGGTTTCAGGGCTCGCACCGACAGGTAGGTCGCGACTTCGACACCTTCGTCTTCATAACGCGCACGCAGGCGGTCGAAGATAAATTCCAGCACGGCATCGGCCAGGCCGGCAGACTTGACCTTGCTGCCGAACGCGTTGACGGCGAACGCCACTGCGTCGTTCAGGTCCAGGTCCAACTGCTTGTCGATCAGGATCCGCAACACGCCCAGCGCCGCACGACGCAAGGCATAAGGGTCTTTGCTGCCGGTGGGCAGCATGCCGATACCGAAGATGCCGACCAGGGTGTCGAGCTTGTCGGCGATCGCCACGGCCGCACCGGTCAGGGTGGTCGGCAGCTCAGCGCCAGCACCGCGCGGCATGTACTGCTCGTTCAGTGCCAGGGCCACGTCTTGCGGCTCGCCATCGTTGAGGGCGTAGTAGTAACCGGCGACGCCTTGCATCTCCGGGAACTCACCGACCATCTCGGTGGACAGGTCGCACTTGGACAGGATGCCGGCACGGGCCGCGCGCTGGGCGTCGCCGCCGATGCGTGGAGCGATGAACGCAGCCAGTTTCGACACGCGCTCGGCCTTGTCGTAGACGCTGCCGAGTTTTTCCTGGAACACCACGTTGCGCAGGCGCTCGTTGAAGCTTTCCAGGGGCTGCTTCTTGTCTTGCTTGAAGAAGAACTCGGCATCGGTCAGGCGCGGGCGAACGACTTTTTCGTTACCGGCGATGATCTGCTGCGGGTCCTTGCTTTCGATGTTGGCGACCGTGATGAAGCGCGGCAGCAACTTGCCTTCGGCGTCCAGCAGGCAGAAGTACTTCTGGTTGTCCTGCATGGTGGTGATCAAGGCTTCCTGCGGCACTTCAAGGAAACGTTCCTCGAACGAGCACACCAGCGGCACCGGCCATTCCACCAGCGCGGTCACTTCGTCCAGCAGGTTGGCCGGCACGATGGCGGTGCCTTCCTGCAGGGTGGCCAGCTCTTCGGTGCGCTTGCTGATCAACTCGCGGCGCTCGTTGGCGTCGGCCAGCACGTAGGCGGCACGCAGGTCGGCCAGGTAGTTGGCCGGCGAGGTGATGCGCACGCTCTGTGGATGATGGAAGCGGTGACCGCGGGAATCGCGACCGGCCTTCTGGGCCAGGATCGTGCAGTCGATGACCTGGTCACCGAGCAACATCACCAGCCATTGGGTCGGGCGCACGAACTCTTCCTTGCGCGCGGCCCAGCGCATGCGCTTGGGGATCGGCAAGTCATTGAGGGAATCTTCGACGATGGTCGGCAACAGGCTGGCGGTCGGCTTGCCCTTGATGCTTTGGCTATAGCGCAGCTTCGGGCCGCTCTGGTCGATTTCGCTCAGGTCCACGCCACACTTCTTGGCGAAGCCCAGGGCAGCTTGGGTTGGGTTGCCGTCGGCATCGAACGCGGCCTGGCGTGGCGGGCCGTCGAGGTTGATGCTGCGGTCCGGCTGCTGGGTCGCCAGTGCGGTGATCAGCACGGCCAGGCGGCGCGGCGCGGCGTACACCTGTTTGGCTTCGTAGCCCAGGCCGGCGGCTTGCAGGCCTTTGTCGATACCGGCCAGGAACGCATCGGCCAGGGTGTTCAGGGCTTTGGGTGGCAGTTCTTCGGTGCCCAGTTCAACCAGAAAATCTTGAGCACTCATTGTGCAGCCTCCAGCTTAGCCAACACTTCATCACGCAGGTCCGGGGTCGCCATCGGGAAGCCCAGCTTGGCACGTGCCAGCAGGTAGGCTTGCGCAACGGAACGCGCCAGGGTGCGTACACGCAGGATGTATTGCTGGCGCGCGGTCACGGAAATCGCCCGGCGCGCATCCAGCAGGTTGAAGGTATGGGACGCCTTCAACACCATTTCATAGCTCGGCAACGGCAGCGGCTGGTCCAGCTCGATCAGGCGCTTGGCTTCGCTTTCATAGAAATCGAACAGTTCGAACAGCTTCTCGACGTTGGCGTGTTCGAAGTTGTAGGTCGACTGTTCCACTTCGTTCTGGTGGAACACGTCGCCGTAGGTCACTTTGCCGAACGGGCCGTCGGCCCACACCAGGTCGTAGACCGAGTCCACACCCTGCAGGTACATGGCCAGGCGTTCCAGGCCGTAGGTGATTTCGCCGGTGACCGGGTAGCACTCGATGCCGCCCGCCTGCTGGAAGTAGGTGAACTGGGTCACTTCCATGCCGTTGAGCCAGACTTCCCAGCCCAGGCCCCAGGCGCCCAGGGTTGGCGATTCCCAGTTGTCTTCGACGAAACGAATGTCATGCACCAGCGGGTCGAGGCCCACGTGCTTGAGCGAGCCCAGATACAGTTCCTGGAAGTTTTCCGGGTTCGGCTTCAGCACGACCTGGAACTGATAGTAGTGCTGCAGACGGTTCGGGTTTTCGCCGTAGCGGCCGTCAGTCGGGCGGCGGCTGGGCTGCACATAAGCGGCGTTCCAGGTTTCCGGGCCGATGGCACGCAGAAACGTGGCAGTGTGGAAAGTGCCGGCGCCTACTTCCATATCGTAGGGCTGAAGTACCACGCAACCTTGCTCGGCCCAGTATTGCTGGAGGGCGAGGATCAAGTCTTGGAAGGTACGCACGGCTGGCGTAGGCTGGCTCACGAAATTCACCTGTTTCTTGGGCTGCGATTTAAAGAGCGGGAGTATACCCGATTCGTTCGTGCGCACGCCCCCTGGAGCCTTATGCCACGCTGCTTTTGGTGTTCTGACGATCCGTTGTACATGGCTTATCACGATCAGGAGTGGGGCACGCCGCTGCGCGATGCGCAGGGTTTGTTCGAGTTGCTTTTGCTCGAAGGGTTCCAGGCCGGGTTGTCCTGGATCACCGTTTTGCGCAAACGCGAGCGTTACCGGGAGGTGCTGTACGGCTTCGATGTACAGCGGGTAGCGCAGATGAGCGATGCCGAAATCGATGAACTGATGCTCGACCCCGGCATCATCCGCAACCGCCTCAAGCTCAAGGCCGCCCGCCGCAACGCCCAGGCCTGGCTGGCGTTGGAAGACCCGGTGACGTTCCTCTGGTCGTTCGTGGGCGACAAACCCATCATCAACCATTTCAAGGACCGCACCGAAGTGCCGGCCATCACGCCCGAGGCGCTGGCGATGAGCAAAGGCCTGAAGAAAGCTGGATTTACTTTCGTCGGACCGACCATTTGTTATGCGCTGATGCAGGCCTCGGGCATGGTCATGGACCACACCCAGGATTGCGACCGCTACGCCGAGTTGGTAAACGGCGGTTAGAATAGCCGGCTCGCAACACGGCCCATACATTCAGGAGTGACCTGTGGATAAGTTGAAAGGCGCCTTGCTGGTCGGCGCTCTGCGGTTGTTTGCGCTGCTGCCCTGGCGGGCGGTGCAAGCGGTGGGCTCGGCCATTGGCTGGTTCATGTGGAAGCTGCCCAACCGCTCCCGCGACGTGGTGCGGATCAACCTCGCCAAGTGTTTTCCCGAGATGGACCCGGCCGAGCGCGAACGCCTCGTTGGCCAGAGCCTCAAGGACATCGGCAAATCCCTGACCGAAAGCGCCTGCGCCTGGATCTGGCCGGCCCAACGCTCCATCGACCTGGTGCGTGAAGTCGAAGGCCTGGAGGTGCTGAAAGAAGCGCTGGCCTCCGGCAAGGGCGTGGTCGGCATCACCAGCCATTTGGGCAACTGGGAAGTGCTCAACCACTTCTATTGCAGCCAGTGCAAACCGATCATTTTCTACCGTCCGCCCAAGCTCAAGGCGGTGGATGAATTGCTGCGCAAACAGCGCGTGCAACTGGGCAACAAAGTCGCAGCATCCACCAAGGAAGGCATCCTCAGCGTCATCAAGGAAGTGCGCAAGGGCGGCCAGGTGGGCATCCCTGCCGACCCGGAACCGGCCGAATCCGCCGGTATCTTCGTGCCCTTCTTCGCCACCCAGGCCCTGACCAGCAAGTTCGTACCGAACATGCTCGCCGGCGGCAAAGCGGTCGGCGTCTTCCTCCACGCCCTGCGCCTGCCGGACGGCTCCGGCTACAAAGTCATCCTCGAAGCCGCGCCGGAGGCCATGTACAGCACCGACACCGAAACGGCCTGCGCCGCCATGAGCCAAGTGGTGGAGCGCTACGTACGGGCCTACCCGAGCCAGTACATGTGGAGCATGAAACGCTTCAAGAAACGCCCGCCGGGCGAGGCGCGGTGGTACTGAAGGCCTGTTGCTTCATATGAGCTAGGTTGTGGTGAATGCAGGACCTGTAAACACCCAAGAACCCATGTGGGAGCCGAGCTTGCTCGCGATAGCGCCCTGACAGCCGCCGCATAACTAACTGACCCCAACCCCTGTGGCGAGGGAGCTTGCTCCCGCTGGGCTGAAGCAGCCCCACGCCTTACCCCCTCCTAAAGCTCAGTCCCCGGCTGTCGATAACCCGATGTATCCGCCAATCATGGACCGATGAAATGGAACTCTCCCTGAACGCTGCCTCTTTCTTTCCCGCCAACACCAACCTCACCCGCTCCGACCAGAAGCTGGTAACCAATCCTCCAGCGGACGCCGTAAAGCAGCTGGCAAACGCCAGCCCTGCAGCGATCTACCACCCCAGTGAAGAAACCCAGACCATGGTGCAGTCGCCAGTGGTCATCGAAACCTGGATCGGTCGCTCCCAATCGCCAGACTTCCCTCGATTTGCCGCGATCACCGAGAGCGCGAAAAACACCCTGAAAACCTCCTTCGAGACGTTCCAGTCAACGCTGTCGGCAACCCATCCGGACCTGGCCGGCAAGAAATACGGCTTCACCGTCGAGGCCGATGGCCGCCTGAAGGTGCTCAACACGGCCGGCCAACTCAGCAGCGCAGACACCCAGCGGCTGACGGATCTGCTCAATGAATCCACTGACCTGAAAGCCGCCGCTGTTGCGTTCCGCGATGCATCTATCGACATGGTCGACGCCGACTCGCCCTGGTCCGGTAGCTACCTGGGCCTGTACAACCTGACCAAGGAAAACTTCGCCAACACCATCGACTTGGCGCCGATGCTTAAGCGCAGAGCCTCGGTGTCTCCCCAGGAGTTTTCGGACGGTTTGTTTTTCAACCAACTGGCGTACAAAGGCGAACGGGCGACGCGAGAGACGGAAGCCGCGATGCTTGCACGGCGTGCTGCACAGCGATTCAGCGCGCAGGCTTGAAAGCGGGGTCGCGAATCCTAGAAGCGGAACGCGGAGCGTCCCTGGAAACATTCCCATGCAGCAGCGTGGGAACGATCACGCAACCCTGTGGGAGCGAGCCTGCTCGCGAAGAGGCCGGCACCTTCACATAGATGTTGGCTGATGCCCTAAGCTTGCTTGTCCCCAACCAGCCAAGGAAGCATCCATGGGCATTCGCGGAAAAGACCGTCAGATCGATAACATCGAGCTCAATGTCAACGACATCGCCCGAAGCAAAGCCTTCTATGGAAGCGTATTCGGCTGGCATTTCGTCGACTACGGCCCGACCTACACCGAGTTCAGCGATGGTCGCCTGACCGGTGGCTTTACGACCGGTGAACCCGTGCGCCCGGGTGGCCCATTGATCATCCTGTACGCGGATGACCTCGAAGGCACCCAACTCAGGCTCGAAGCCGCGGGGGCGCCCATCAGCCGTGATGTGTTCGCTTTCCCGGGTGGCCGACGTTTCCACTTTATCGATCCGGATGGCTATGAGCTGGCGGTGTGGTCGGCTTCTTGATGACTGATTGATCACAAAGAGGCGCAAAGCCTCAATCGTGTCCATGATTAAGGGCCTGCGATATCGGCGACATTGGGATGGCAAAGCCGTATCGCACTTCCTCTGGTTCATTAATCAAGGAGTCCCCCTCATGAACATCGACTTCACCGGCCGTCACGTGTTGGTCACTGGGTCCACCAGCGGTATTGGGTTTGCGACAGCCAAAGGCTTCCTGGAAGCCGGCGCCCAAGTGGTTATCAACGGTCGCAGCGCAAGCAGCGTGGAGGATGCGTTGCAGCGCTTGGGCGCCCTCGCTTCAAGGGCCGATGGCTTTGTTGGCGATCTGAGCAACGCGCCGGGCTGCCAGGCACTGATCGCCAAATACCCACGCTTCGATATCGTCATCAACAACCTGGGCATTTTCAAACTGGAAGACTTTTTCGAGACGCCGGACAGCGAATGGCTGCGCTTCTTTGAAACCAACGTGATGTCGGGCGTGCGTGTTTCCAGGGCCTACGCACCGGGCATGGTCGAGCGCGGTTGGGGGCGGATTGTGTTTGTCTCATCGGAATCGGGCGTGAACATTCCCCCTGACATGATCCATTACGGCTTCACCAAAACCGCGCAACTGTCCATCGCTCGCGGCCTGGCCAAGCGCCTTGCCGGCACGGGCGTGACGGTGAACTCGGTGTTGCCTGGGCCGACGCTTTCCGAAGGGGTTGCCCAGATGCTCCAGGCGGACGTCGAGCGCAGCGGGGAAAGCCTGGAAAAGGTCGCGGCGGATTTCGTCAACCAGCACCGCAGCACCTCGATCATCCAGCGCGCGGCACGCGTCGAGGAAGTCGCCAACATGATCATCTACGCCAGCTCGGAACAGGCCTCGGCCACCACCGGAGCGGCGCTTCGTGTTGATGGTGGGGTGGTGGATAGTATCGTTTAGGATCCTGGGACACGTTGCAAAAAACGCCGCTTCCTCATGAGAGATAAGCGGCGTTTTTTCTTTTGGAAGCAACATGGGGTGATTCGACCGGTTTTCGGAGCGGTGAAGGGATTGTTCAGCCCACTCTGTTTTCCATCAGGCGACCGGAGCCGCCTTCAGCCACGCGGTTTTCGATGAGTCGATCCGAGCCGCCTTCGGCTACGCGGTTTTCGATGAGTCGATCGGAGCCGCCTTCAGCCACACGGCTTTCGATCAGGCGATCCGAACCTCCCTCGGCGAACGTAGGTTGAACAGAAGAAGTCGCGAACGCATTGCCGAGCGACAGTGCCAGAAGCGAGCCAACAAGAGTTTTGCCGAGAGTGTTCATGTCCTGATCCTTTTTATTCGTAGATGAAGTGAGTTAGACGGTGACGTGCAAACGGACATCGACGTTGCCGCGTGTCGCGTTGGAGTACGGGCAAACCTGGTGAGCCGCATCGACCAGCGCTTGAGCATCGGCTTGATCCAGACCTGGCAAGTTGATGTGCAGGTCGATGTCCAGGCCGAAACCGCCAGGGATCTGGCCGATACCGACATGTGCCGTGATTGAAGCGTCAGCAGGAATGCTGCGTTTGCTTTGGCTGGCGACAAACTTCAATGCGCCAATGAAGCAGGCGGAGTAACCGGCAGCGAACAACTGCTCAGGGTTAGTGGCTTCACCACCGGCGCCGCCCAAGGCTTTTGGAGTAGCCAGTTTCACGTCGAGAATCTTGTCGCTGGAAACAGCACGGCCATCACGGCCACCGGTGGAGGTTGCGACTGCGGTGTAGAGAGCGTTCATCGTGTTTCCTCTTTTGCTGATTGGTCTGATCAATGTTTTGGTTTGCGCTAAATGTTTGCGCGCTAACCAGTTGCGATAAAGTTAATGTATGAATAATTAGTGCGCAAGATAAATTTTGAGAAAATTGCCAATTCAGAATTAACTAATTGATCTAAAAAGAAATTTATTTTTAGGCCCTGCAATATCGCCACCCCGCGTGAGCCGCGAGGTGAGCCAAGGGGAAGGAGGTGCTAGGGGGGATCAGCAGGACCAGCGCAATTGCAGGCCTTCAAAGAGAGGGGAATTCATAAGCAGAATGTTGGGTTTCGATCGTCCCCACGCTCTGCGTGGGAACGCCGCCAGGGACGCTCCGCGTTCCGCTTTTGGAAAGTGACGCAGAGCGTCACGGGATGCATACCCACGCAGAGCGAGGGCACGATCAAACGCGAGATCAGGGAAAAGTAAAAAAACCGCCGAATTGGCGTTTTTTTGATTTTGCTCTGGGCAAAGCCACCCCTACTAAGCAACAGCCACTCGATTACGCCCCAA
Organism: Pseudomonas sp. A-RE-22; assembly: GCF_019956035.1. NCBI lineage: Bacteria > Pseudomonadati > Pseudomonadota > Gammaproteobacteria > Pseudomonadales > Pseudomonadaceae > Pseudomonas > Pseudomonas sp. A-RE-22. The sequence continues at coordinate 133,305 of NZ_JAHBCZ010000044.1, read as the reverse complement.
CGCCTTCGCTCGATACAGAGCCTTATCCGCATCATTCATCAAGCTATGAAGATCCTTATTACAGGCCTCCGTCGATGCGACGCCAAGGCTGGCGGTTATGCAGTGAACAGGCTCGATCATCAAACCCGCAATCGTATCGATGAGCTGTTCTGCAATCCGGGTGGCGACCTCAATAGACGTGTCCGGAAGCAGAATGGCGAACTCTTCCCCACCGAGCCGGCCGTGGATATCCGTCGCCCGAAACGACGAACTGATCACCACCCCCATCTCACGCAAAACCTGATCTCCGACCTGATGGCCGTAGGTGTCGTTGATGTGCTTGAAGTGATCCATGTCCAACATGACCGCGCACAACCCCAACCGGTTGGCCTTACATTCGTCATAAAGCTGCTGGGCATGCTCGAAAAATGCCCGTCGACTCTTCAGACCGGTCAGTTCATCGGTTTGCGCGGCGCGGGTTGAAATGCTGTTCGCCTGTTCCATTTCACGGGTGAGTCGAAAGGCGATCTCCAGTGCCTGGGACATTTTGTGCGTGGCGCGGGCCGCAAATGCCGTGAATACCAAAATCGAAAGGGCCATGCCGACTTGGATCGGGGACGGTTGAAACAGCAGCCAGATCGTGCATGGCAACAACACCACGCCGATGGAAACCAGTGTCATATCGCGATAGGCCGAGTAGCAGGACACCGCACTGACGGACATCCCGACCGTAAAAAGCATGACCAACGCCTGCGACAACAAATCGTCCGCCGGCATGAGCACAAACGCCCCACCGCCCCAGATGCTGGCTGACAGCACCAGCGTGACCCAGTATTTGCGTTCCCAATGTTGAGGCGTGCGCTGACTTTCGTCGCTGCGGAAATAGGCAACGAACATCGCGATACGCACCAGCGTCGATGCGGTCAGGATGGCCAGCCACCAAAAAATAGCGCTGTGCTCAAAACGATCCCAACACAGCCAGCTCAGCATGATGGCAGCCAGGTAACTACCCAAAACCGCAGAAACGGATTGGCGAAACAGTTGCTGCAATCGGTCAGTTCGAACCTGCTCGGCTATTACAAAATCCTGGCCATTGCGCAATCTTGGGCCATACATTTGAACCACCTGGTTATGACGCAACAAAAAAACGATTGTGGCACCCTGCCACCAATGCAAACAACTGAATTACTGTGAAGATGAGATTTAGCGAAACATCTCGCTGTCCCGCCCGCTGGGATCTTCGCCTCGCTGGCGTAACTCCCCGAGCCTGAAGAGTGTGTGGCCTGCACCAGGCATGAAAAAAGGGGCAAGGGCGAGTTGAGTCGTTGTTGGCGAATCGGGTGTTGAATAGCGTTGAGCCGCGATAGCGGGTGAACCCGCCAAAGAAAAACCCGACGTTTTACGTCGGGTTTTTCAGCGAGGGCAAGTTGTTTACGGCTTACTCGACTTGCGACAGCTTGGCGTCGTCGCAACCGGCGGCACGGCACTCGCGCTCGACAGCTTTGAGGATGACGATACGCGCCTCGGTCTTCTCGTTGGCACAGTCCAGGTAGAGCAGGCCATCGTTGGAACAGGCGCTGTCACGATTTTTGATCCACTGGATTTGAGCGGCTTTCACTTTTTTCTTTTGATCCGGGTTCAGCGCACTCATCGTCTTCTTGTATTGATCATTGATGTCCTGATCCGACTGAACCATTTTCAGCGATGCGCAATAGGTTCTGTCATAGGCGTTTCTAGGGTTATCGCAACTCATCGCAGATGCCGATGCTGATGCCATTGCCAGCAATGTCCCAACCAACAAAGACTTGATCACTTACTTCTCTCCCTGAATGCCCTCTATTGATTAGAGGTCGCGGCGGGGAATTTATCATGCGGGTTGTAGAACAATGAAGCAGATCCTAGGGTTCGTTCGGCCCGAACAGGGGGCAAATGCTGATAGGGGTTCGGGAGCAAGTGATCGCTGAAAGAGACTTCGTCGTTCCCACCGCTCTCGGGCCCCAATTTACGGGCCAAAACCAAGCCCCGTTTATTCCGCTGGTGTGATCCTTTCCATCAAGGTATCGCAGCCTGGTGAACACGTATCGCAAGCTGCTCCAAATCGCTGAGATCGGTTGAAGGTCTCCCGGCGACCTTGGCCGCCTCGTCCCAGCGGCGCAAACGCAGGCTGTCGGCAAACAGCGGGTCGGCCTCGAAAGCTTCGGCCTCAGGGGTCGTCATCGGTCCGCCCTGCCAGTGCAGCGTTTGCCGGCTGGCCTCACTCAACCCTGCCAGATAAGCCGGTTCGCGCCAGCTCAGGTAACGCTTGGCGTCAACATGCCGCGCCACCAGCCCCGCCAGGCGCTGGGAGAAGCCCAACCCCAACAGCCAGTTTGCGCCCACCCGCTCGTGGCCTCGACGGCCCAGGCCGGCCATTGAGTTTTCCGTCGTCAGCGGCGCACAGAAGTGCCCGACATCGTGGCAGAAAGCGGCCAGCACCAACTCCTCGTCTGCCCCTTCGTCACGTGCCAGCTCGGCGGCCTGGACCATGTGTTCGAGCTGGCTGACCGCCTCGCCGATGTAGTCCGCCTGCGCCTGCTGGCGGCACAGGGCAAACAGTTCGGCCACCGCCTGCTCCGCGCTCATGCGACGCACGCCTGCGGCCATTCTTCTTCGCCGAGCAGCGCCGCCAGGCTGCGCTCGCCGAGGCCTAGGCCGACGCTCATGCCCAGGCCGGTGTGCATCAGTACGGCGCTGACACCTGCTCCGGCTTGCACCACGCTGAACGGGCCGGGCCCGCGCGAGCCGTATACGCCCTGCCAGCGTTCCAGCACCTGCAGCTTGCCGCCCAGGGTGTGCTCGGCCAGCGCCAGCATGAGGTCGTCCACGGCCTCGGCATTGAACGGCGAGGCGTCGCTGCCGTAGTCGTGGGAGTCGCCGATGATCAACTCGCCATGGGGCGTCGGGCTGACCAGCAGGTGGATGCCGTGGGTTTCCAGTTCCGGCTGCTCGCGGCGGATCTGCGCGCGAATGGCCTCGGCTTCCGGCAGATCGGCGAAAGCGCCGTAATGCACGCAGCTGAGTCCGGTGAGCACCGCGTGCTGCAGGTCCAGCGGCTGTTGCAGGCGGGCGCGCAGCATCTGCAAGCGACACACCGAAGGCTGGAGTGCGGCCAGCGGCTCGGCCAGCAAGGTCTGATAATCGTGTCCGGAGCAGACCACGATGTGCCTGGCGCTGAAACTTCCGGCGCTGGTCAGGGCGCTACCTGGTTCGACGTCACGCACCAGGGTGGAGAAGTGGAACTGCACGCCCAACCCGCGCAGGTAATCGACGATCTGCGGCAGCGCCTCACGGGAATACAGCTGCTGGTCGTCGAGGCCATGCAGGGCGGCGCGATGGTGGGCGAAACGTCCGCCGTACAGCCCATTCAGGGCGGCGCCGCGCAGTAGCTCGACGCGGTAGCCCTGCTCACGAGCGCGGCCCGCGCAGAAGGCTTCGAGCAAGGCTTCTTCGGCTTCGCTGCGTGCAAACAGCAGTGAGCCCTGGTGCTTGAGCTGCAGGCCTGCGGCCTGGCCCAGTTCGGCCCACAGGCCGCGGGACTGGCGGGCCAGGTCGAGCATCACGCCGGGTGCCTGGCCAGTGACCAGGGCCTGGCCGAAGTTGCGGATGGAGGCGCCGAGCGGCGTGTGGCTGCGCTCGAACACACGTACCTTGAGGCCGCGCTTGGCGCCGGCCCAGGCATGGGCGAGGCCGAGCATGCCGGCACCGACGATCAACAGATCGCAGTCGTGCTGACTCATGGGGAAACTCCTGGAACGAAAAAGGCGGCCGCCAACGCAGCCGGATGAATCAACGTGCAGCACCGATGGGCAGAACCCCTCTGGCAAGGCTGGCGGGCGAGCCGTACAGCAGACCCGCGTCACACCGCCAACAGGATTCTGCCGGCCACGTCACTGGGCGACAGGTTCGGACTTGCCGTCGTAGCGCTTGCGCCATTCGGCGAGGATCTTGTCGCGGTTCTCCGAGGCCCAGGCGAAGTCGTTCTTGATCAGGCGCTGCTCGTAGTCGGCGGGCAGTTCCTGGAAGCGCTCGGCGATGCCCGGCTGGGCCAGCACGGCGAAATTCGCCTTGTACAGGTCCATGGCCTCGCGGCTGGCGGAGAAGTCGGCGAGCTTCTTCGCCGCTTCCAGCTGCTCGGTGCCCTTGATGATGCCGGTGGCCTCGATCTCCCAACCCAGGCCTTCCTTTGGCAGGACGATGTCCAGCGGCGCACCCTTGCGCTTGAGTTGCACAGCCGGGTACTCGAAAGAAATGCCGATGGGAAACTCACCGGCAGCGGCCAGCTTGCACGGCTTGGAGCCGGAGTGGGTGTACTGGCCGATGTTCTGGTGCAGCTTGTCCATGTAGACCCAGCCCTGGGGCTCGCCGAAGGTCTGCAACCAGGCGCTGACGTCGAGGTAGCCGGTGCCGGACGAAGCCGGGTTGGGCATGACGATCTTGCCCTTGTACACCGGGTTGGTCAGGTCTTCCCATTTGGTCGGCTTGGGCAGGCCCTGCTTCTCGGCCTCGATGGTGTTGAAGCAGATGGTCGCAGCCCACACGTCCATGCCGACCCAGGCCGGTGGGTTGGCGGTGTCGCGGTAGTTGGCGCCGATCTTGTCCAGGTTGGCCGGGGCGTAGGCTTCGAGCATGCCTTGTTGCTTGAGCACAGCCAGGCTCGAGCCAGCCAGGCCCCAGACAACGTCTGCCTGCGGACGATCCTTCTCGGCCAGCAGCTTGGCGGTGACAATACCGGTGGAGTCGCGTACCCACTTGATCTCGATATCCGGGTGCAGCTTTTCGAAGGCGCTCTTGTAGGCGGCCAGCTGTTCCACTTCGAGGGCGGTGTACACGGTCAGCTCGGTGTTGGCCTGGGCCTGCATGGCGCAAGCGGCGAGCAGGCCGGCGGCCAGAGCGGTGCGTTTGAACATGAAGAGCTCCTTGGTTGGCATTGCGTGGCGTTGGTTATTCGAATTCAGCTGGCTTGCGGACTCTCGCCCCGGGCCAGGCGAGTGTTGATCGCGTCGATCACCGGCGGCAGTTCGGCGAGGGTGTCGATCAGGTAATGCGGCCGGCTCGGCGCGAACAGCGCGTCGATGCGCGTGCGCTCGGCTTCGCGCTGCGCGGGCGTCAGGGCCTGGTACTGCGCCCAGTCAAGGCCCAGAAAGTTGCCGGAGAAGCGCAGCGCCACGGTCCACATGCCGGCGCTGCGGCCTTCGAGGATGCCCGGCTCGGTGTCGTCGACCTTGACGCAGGCAGCCACGTCGTCGAGGCCGAGGGCGATGACGTTGGCCAGCGCCTGGGCCGGGCTCGGCCGACCCTTGGGCACCTCGTCGGTGGCGACCACATGGTCCGGGCTATAGCCATTGGCGGCGGCCAGCTCGACTACCTTGTCCATCACCTGTTTGGGATAGCCGGAGCAGCTGCCGAGCTTGAGGCCGCGCTCGCGCAGCGCGGCGATACACGCCAGCGCGCCGGGGATCAGCGCCGAGTGCTCGCCGACCTTGGCGATCTGCAAGGGCATGAAGCGCTCATAAATTGCCGTCACATCTTCATCGCTCGGCAGACGGCCGAAGCGACGCTGGTAGCGCTCGGCAATCGCCGGCAGGTTGCACAGGGCGCGGATATGGTCCCATTTGCCCATGCCCATCGGCCCGCGCGCCTCCTCCAGGCTGATCTCGACGTCGAAACTGGCGAAGGCCTCGACGAAGATGCGGGTCGGCGCGAAGGAGCCGAAATCGACCACGGTACCGGCCCAGTCGAGAATGGCGGCGTGCAGGCGGTCGGGGTGTTGGTAGTGCATGGCAGTCTCCAGGGTAATCAATGGCCGGCGGTCGTGCGCCAGGCTTGGGCCCGACGCAGCACACCGCGTGAGGCCCCCGCCAGCAGCAGCGAAACCGCGGCCGAGGTGAGCAGAATCAGGGTGGACATGGCGGCGGCGCCGCCGACGTTGCCGGCGTCGTCCATGTTCAGCACGGCGATGGCGGCGAGCAGGCTGTCCGGGCTGTAGAGGAAGATCACCGCCGACACCGTGGTCATCGCCGAGACGAACAGGTAGCGCAGGATGTCGAGCAACGCCGGCAGGCAAATTGGCAGGGTGACGCGCAAAAAGTGGCGCAGCAGCGGCACCTTCAGCGACAGCGCCGCGGCCTCGAACTCGCCATCGAGCTGGCGCAGCGCGGCGCTGGCAGTCAACTGCGCGGTGGTCAAGAAGTGCGCGATGGTGCACGCCACCAGCAGGGTCAGGCTGCCGTACAGACCGTGCAGCGGATTGCCCGGCAAGTTGAAGAAAAACACGTAGCCCAGGCCCAGCACCAACCCCGGCACCGCCATCGGCACGAAGCTGAGCAGACGCAGGGCCTGGGTCAGCGGGCTCTGCCGGGTCTTCTCCAGCAGGTAGGCGCCGGTGAAGGTCAGCAGGCTGCCGAACACGGCCGTGCAGCCGGCCAGCAGCAGGCTGTTGCGGTACACCTGCCAGCCGCCGGGGAGTTCGGAGAAGGCGTAGTGGTGCAGCGACAGCGACAGGTCGTAGGGCCAGAACTTGACCAACGACGAGTACATCGCCATGCCGAACACACCGAGCAGCGCCGCGCAGATCAGCAGCACCACGGCAAGGAAGGCCAGGTCGCGGCGGCGCGACGGTTGCGGCTGGTAAACCTGGGCGCGACCGCTCATTGCCTCGCGCTGACGCCGGCGTAGCCACAGGTCGACGGCGAAGCTCAACAGCGCCGGCAGCAGCAGGACCATGCCGATCAGCGCGCCGCGGCCGAACTGCTGTTGCCCAACCACTGCTTTGTAGGCCTCCAGCGCCAGCACCTGATAATCGCCGCCGACCACCACCGGCACGCCGAAATCGGTGATGCACAGGGTGAACACCAGGCAGAAGGCGGCGAATACGCCCTGTCGGCTGCCCGGCCAGGTGATGCTGCGAAATGCCCGCCACGGTGAAGCGCCCATGCTCGAGGCGGCGTCGAACAGGCGCGCATCGGCCAGGGCCAGGGCTGAAAGCAGCACCATCAGCGCATGGGGGAAGGTGTAGATGGCTTCGCCGATAACGATGCCCCAGAAGCCATAGATATTGTCCGTGAGCAGGTGCCGGAGCGCGCCCTGGTTGCCAAACAGGTAGATCAGCGCGATGCCCGGCAATATCGACGGTGCCAGCAGCGGCAGCAGGGAAATGCCGCGCCACAGGCCCTTGGCTGGCACGCAGGTACGCTGCAGCGCATAGGCGAAGGCGTAGGCCAGCGGCACGACGATGGCGGCCACGGTCAGTGAGACCGCCAGACTGTTGCCCAGCAGCCAGCGGAAGTTGGCGCTGCCGAACAATTCGGCCGCCGCCGTCAACCCACCGCCCTGCCCGGGCTCGCTGGCAAAGCCGCGCCAAAGCATGGCCAGTAGCGGCAGCAGCACGGCGAGCACCAGCAGCACCAGCAGCAACCACTGGCCACCGTGGACGAATATCCGGTCGGCCAGGTCGGCAGGCAGGCGCCGCGCGCCGGCTTGGGGCTTGCTCAGCAATACCTGTTCCATCAGACGAACACTTGCAGGCTGCGCGGCGGCAGGGCCACCCAGATATGCGGGGCGCCCAGGCGCGGCATGGCGTCCGGCGCCAGCTCGGCAAGCAGGGCATGACCCGGCAGGGCGTCCAGCTCGAAACTCAGGCGGCAGCGATTGCCGAGGAAGGTGATCTCGCGCATCTGTGCGCTGAACAGGTTGTCTTCGTGCACCGGCGGGTTGACCACCACCGCCTCGGGCCGGCAGAACAGGCGACCGCGTTCGGCCGGCCGGACGCCGTGCAGACGCAGGCTAAGCTCGCCAACCCGGGCGTGCTCGCCGTCGCGCTCGTAGGGCAGCCAGTTGCCCTGGCCGACGAACTCGGCGACGAAGGGCGTGGCGGGCGCGCGATAGATCTCCTGGGGCGTGGCGTATTGCTCGACCCGACCGTGGTTGATCACTGCGATACGGTCGGCCATGAGCATGGCCTCGTCCTGGTTGTGGGTGACCATCACGGTGGTGATGCCCAGGCTCTTCTGCAACTGACGCAACTCGCCGCACAGGTGTTCGCGCACGCGAGCGTCGAGGGCCGACATCGGTTCGTCCAGCAGCAGCAGCTTGGGTGCCGGCGCGAGGGCGCGGGCCAGGGCCACACGCTGTTGCTGACCGCCGGAGAGCTGGCCGGGGTATTTCTGCTCGCTGCCCTTGAGGCCGACCAGCTCAAGCATCTCGGCGACCCGTGCACGGAGGCTCTCGCGGCTGTTGCCGGCCAGGCCGTAACCGATATTTTGCGCCACCGTGAGATTGGGAAACAGCGCATAGGATTGGAACAGGATGCCGTAGTCGCGCGCCTGCGGTGGCAGCGTGGAGACATCACGATTGCCGAAGAAAATATTGCCGCCGTCCTGGCGCTCCAGCCCGGCGATGCAGCGCAGCAGGGTGGTCTTGCCGCAGCCCGAGGGGCCGAGCAGGCACACCAGCTCGCCGGCAGAGACGTCCAGCGACACCCCGTCCAGCGCCTGAAAGGCGCCGAAGGCCTTGTGGATATCGCGCAGTTGCAAGCTGACCGTAGCCATGGCGGAACCTCGTCGGTGGAATACGAGGTCCATCCTGGACACAGGGTGCTAAGGCTTTATGGCAGTTAGGCAAAAACTGCCGATAGTGGCATCGGTGGATTTATGTAGTGCTTTCATCCAAAAGGCGGGCGCGAGGCACCTTACGAGGTGCTCCCGGCCTCCCGCGCCAACGCAAGGAAAACTGCCGGCAGGCGCGCGCTGCGGCGCTCCTTCAGGCAGTAGAGGTATTCGGTAATCAGCGGCGCGCCTTCCAGTTCGATCACCCGCAACTCGGTACTGGTCGGCACTTCGTGGCGGGCGATGATGCTGATACCGATATTGCGCAGCACCGCTTCGCGGATCGATTCGCGGCTGCCGATCTCCAGTAACGAGCCGAGCGCCACGCCAGCGTCGCGCAGCAACTGCTCGGTAAGCACGCGAGTGGTCGAACCTTTCTCGCGCATCAGCAGGCAGTGCCCGGCCAGCGCCGCGAGCGGCACGCGCTCCCGCGCGGCCAGCGGGTGACTACGGTGTACGGCCAACACCAGTGGATCGTGGCCCAACAGCAGGCGAGTCAGTCGCGGGTCCTCGACCAACAGCGAGGAAGCGGCAAGGTCGACGCGGTAGTCTTCCAGCGCTTCGATCACCTGCTGCGAGTTGCCGATCTCCAGGGTCACCTCGCATTGCGGCAGTTGCTCGCGAAAGCGCCGCACCAGGTCGAGCATGTAGTAGGGCGCAGTGGCGCCGATGCGCAGGGCACCTTGTACCTGGCCGCAGTTGCGCAAGAAGAACTCAATGTCGGCCTCCTGTTGCAGCAACTGCTGCACCATGGGCAGCAGGCGTACGCCTTCATCGCTCAGGGTCAGACGCCGACCACCCCGGTAGAACAGCTCGACGCCGTACTGCCCTTCGAGGCTGCGGATCTGCGTGGTGACCGTGGGCTGGCTGAGGCCGAGCTTCTTCGCCGCCTGGGTGATGCTGCCCAGGCGGGCGACCATGTGGAAGGATTTCAGCTCGGCGAAGGACATTATGTATACGGCTCTCGGTACGGATCACCCTTGAAGGCGCGTGAGCATACGTTACAGCTTGGAAGTGACAGAACGTCAGTAAAGCATGACGGGCAGATCGACTTGCAGCGTTTTGTGATGCGTTACGACAACGTCAGGTTCCATAGCTAAAACCTGCCCTCTGGCTCCGAATTTCAAGGCAAAACGAAGCTTTGTTTATTCCGCAACAGCCACCCTTCCATCAAGCTACGAATCCTTGCGCCATTGCCTACAACTACGCCAGAATCCGCCCGCTTGTGCGCCTTGTCCCTGGGTTCTATCGTTTCCCTGCCACTGCCCATCAGTGGTCGGGTTTAGTAGCCCGAGGTATTTAGTAAGGTGCAAAGCTCTATCAGTCAGGTATTTCCATGCCTGTATTTGATGGCGGCTGTGCGCAGGGCGCCCTCGGGCGCGCCGGCTTGCTAAGTCCCCGGTCTACTAACCTGCGTACAGCTGCCACCCCTTGTTTAGTAGCTAGAGGGTTGCGGCGTCACCTATAGGACTTAGTACATGTTCAAACCTACACCGAATCCGCCAGAGGCGGACCAAGCTTCCCCGCGAACCAAATCCAAAGCCAAGAAACACGACGAAGCCACCAATCGCGCCTTGGATTACTACCTGCTACCAAAACCGGAAAAGTCCGAAGATACGTCCCAACCGGGTCAGCTCTTCACCGTCGCCAAAAACGCCGACAACGAATCCCTCCTCGCCAACCTCAGCGAAACCCTGGTGGCAGCCGACGCGATGGTCAGCAACCTGGCCTTCGACCTGGAAGGCCCGCGTCGTCACATCCTTCTCGGCATCCAACAATTGATCGAATTGAGTTCATTGCTGGCGAATCGGGTGTTGAATAACGTTGATCCGCGATAGCCCGTGATCTTGCGGGTCTTTCCGTGACGCCACACATTTTCGAGCATAAAAAAAACGGGTCTGCATTCCCACGCAGCCCCGTTTTTTCACCACCTGATCAGATCAGAACGCCGGCAAAACCGCACCTTTGTACTTCTCAAGAATGAAAGCCTTCACTTCCGGCGTATGCAGCGCCGCCACCAGCTTCTTCATCGCCTCGCTGTCCTTATCATCCTCGCGAGCCACCAGGATGTTCACATAAGGCGAGTCGTTACCTTCGATAACCAGCGCATCCTTGGAAGGATCAAGCTTGGCTTCCAACGCGTAGTTGGTATTGATCAACGCCAGATCCACCTGGGTCAGCACCCGTGGAATGGTCGCCGCTTCCAGCTCGCGGAATTTCAGATCCTTCGGATTCTCGGTGATGTCCTTGGTCGTCGACAGGATGTTGTTCGAATCCTTCAACTTGATCACCCCAGCCTTAGCCAGCAGCAACAGCGCACGGCCGCCGTTGGTGGCGTCGTTCGGGATCACCACGTTGCCACCACCTGGCAATTCGGCGAGTGTCTTGTACTTACTGGAATACGCGCCCAGTGGTTCCAGGTGCACACCGGCCACGCTCACCAGGTGCGTGCCCTTGGCCTTATTGAACTCATCCAGGTACGGCTGGTGTTGGAAGAAGTTGGCGTCCAGGCGTTTTTCGGCGACTTGTACGTTCGGCTGGATGTAGTCGGTGAAGACTTTGACCTTGAGGTCCACGCCTTCTTTGGCCAGGGCCGGTTTGACGAATTCGAGGATTTCCGCGTGGGGAACCGGGGTGGCCGCGACGGTCAGGGTGTCGGCGGCGTGGGCGGAAAACGCTGCGGCGGCAGCGAAGGCAACCAGTAGTTTTTTCATTCAGCTAACTCCTTTTGAGGCGCCTGCTCTCGGCGCCTGCCAGCGAATGGCCGGCTCATGGTTTATTGGCCGCGAGGCCTTATTTTCTAGAGAAATGCACAACCAGTTTGTCGCCCACGGTCTGCAGGACCTGCACCAGCACCAGCAGCAATACCACCGTGACTACCATCACATCGGTCTGGAAACGCTGGTAACCGAACCGGATTGCCAGGTCGCCCAAACCACCGGCGCCGACCACACCGGCCATGGCCGTGTAGGACACCAGCGTAATCGCTGTCACCGTAATCGCTGCAAAAATGCCTGGGCGGGCCTCCGGCAGCAAGGCGTTGACGATGATTTGTCGCGTCGTTGCGCCCATGGCCTGGGTCGCTTCGATGATGCCGCGGTCGACTTCGCGCAGGGCGGTTTCCACCAGGCGGGCGAAGAACGGTGTGGCGCCGACTACCAGTGGTGGGATCGCGCCGGCCACGCCCAGGGAGGTGCCGGTGATCAATACCGTGAACGGGATCATCACGATCAACAGGATGATGAACGGCAGCGAACGCAGAATGTTGACGATCAGCGACAGCAGCGCATACACGCCACGGGCTTCGAGCAACTGGCGCGGGCTGCACAGGAACAACAGCACCCCCAGCGGCAGGCCGAGCAGTACGGTGAACAGCAGCGAACCGAACAGCATCAGGAAGGTGTCGCCCGTCGCCAGCCAGATTTCCAGCCAGTCGATGTTGGAGAAGAACGAACTCAACAGTTCCATTAGCGCAGCACCTCCATGTGGACATCGGCCGCGGTGAAGCGGGCAAACGCCGCCTCCATGTCACCGCCGGTGATGGCGAGGGTCAGTTGCCCGTAGGGGGTGTCTTTGATGCGGTCGATACGACCGGCCAGGATGCTGTAGTCCACGCCGGTTTCCCGGGCAATGGTGCCGAGCAATGGCGCGTAGGTCGCTTCGCCCTGGAACGTCAGACGCACGATGCGCCCTGGGACGTGAGCGAAATCGTCGCGCTGTTCGCTTTCGTCGATCTGCTCGTCTTCCTGGACGAAACGCTTGGTTGTCGGGTGCTTGGGGTGCAGGAACACCTGGGCCACCGGGCCTTGCTCGACGATCACGCCGGCGTCCATCACGGCCACTTGATCGCAAACGCGGCGGATCACGTCCATTTCATGGGTGATCAGCACGATGGTCAGCTTCAGCTCGCGGTTGATTTCCGCCAGCAGTTGCAGCACCGAGGCAGTGGTCTGTGGGTCGAGGGCGCTGGTGGCCTCGTCGCACAGCAGGATCTTGGGTTTGGTCGCCAAGGCGCGGGCGATGCCAACGCGCTGCTTCTGGCCGCCGGACAGTTGCGCCGGGTATTTGCGAGCGTGGTCGGACAGGCCCACCCGCGCCAGCAACTCGGCAACGCGCTGGTCGATTGCGCCGCGGGACAATTCGCCCGCCAGCGTCAGTGGCAGCGCCACGTTGTCGGCCACGGTCTTGGACGCCAGCAGGTTGAAGTGCTGGAAGATCATCCCGACTTGCTGGCGGAAGCGGCGCAGGCCGCTGGCGTCCAGGGCGGTGACTTCTTCGCCGTCGACGATGATCTTGCCGCCCGTGGAATCTTCCAGGCGATTGATCAGGCGCAGCAAGGTACTTTTTCCCGCACCGGAATGGCCAATCAGGCCGAAGACCTGACCGTTCTCAATCGTCAGACTGGTCGGATGCAGGGCGGGGATATCCCTACCGGCGACTCGGTAGGTTTTATGGACGTCTTGAAACTCGATCACGTAGCGAACCTTGTGGGGCGCGTTGGAAAAGGGTCAGCGGTTAGCCGGGCGCGCATTTTAGCCTGTCCGTATAGAGGTTCTTAGCATTTATTTGCGATCAGACCTGTCATTTGGCAATAACGCGATCAAAGGCCATAAAAAAGGAACACGGCCAAACGGCGTCGGTCACTCATTAAGCCACTCGAAATGCCGGGGTCATGCACCTGCGGTATCGAACTCAGATTCCTGGCCACGGCGAGGAACGCAAAGAGGAGTCATGCCTGATGAGTACCAAGAAGCCCACGGTCAACAAGAGCCAACTGGCCGGGACCGACACGCTGGATCGCGGCAACACCAACGCCAAGCTCGAGAGCCTGGAACAGTTTCGCTCCGACGCCACCGAACAGGCGTTGCGCACCAACCAGGGCGTGAAGATCGCCGATAACCAGAACACCCTGCGCGCCGGCCCCCGCGGCCCTTCGTTGCTGGAAGACTTCATCATGCGTGAAAAAATCACGCACTTTGACCATGAGCGTATCCCGGAGCGCATCGTCCACGCCCGTGGGACCGGCGCCCATGGTTATTTTCAGAGCTACGATGCGCATTCGGCATTGACCAAGGCCGGTTTCCTACAAGATCCGAGCAAGAAAACCCCGGTGTTCGTGCGTTTTTCCACTGTGCAAGGCCCACGCGGCTCCGGCGACACCGTGCGGGACGTGCGTGGTTTTGCGGTGAAGTTCTTCACCGACGAAGGCAACTTCGATCTGGTGGGCAACAACATGCCGGTGTTTTTCATTCAGGACGCGGTGAAATTTCCGGACTTTGTCCACGCGGTAAAACCCGAGCCCCATAACGAAATTCCTACAGGCGGCTCGGCCCACGACACGTTCTGGGATTTTGTCTCGCTGGTGCCGGAATCGGCTCACATGGTGATCTGGGCGATGTCTGACCGGGCCATTCCAAAAAGCCTACGTGCAATGCAGGGTTTTGGTGTGCACACCTTCCGCATGATCAACGCTGAAGGCAAAAGCAGCTTCGTCAAATTCCACTGGCGCCCTACCGTCGGCACCTGCTCGTTGGTATGGGACGAAGCCCAGAAGCTGGCGGGTAAAGATACGGACTACCACCGTCGCGATCTCTGGGAGTCGATCGAGATGGGCGACTACCCGGAATGGGAGTTCGGCGTGCAGATTGTCGCCGAGGAAGACGAGCACAAGTTTGACTTCGACCTGCTCGACCCGACCAAGATCATCCCTGAAGAACTCGTGCCCATCACCCCCCTGGGCAAGATGGTGCTGAACCGCAACCCGGACAATTTCTTCGCCGAAGTCGAGCAAGTTGCGTTCTGCCCAGGGCACATCGTGCCGGGCATCGACTTTTCCAATGACCCGTTGCTGCAAGGGCGGCTGTTTTCCTACACCGATACGCAGATCAGCCGACTCGGTGGGCCGAATTTTCATGAGCTGCCGATCAACCGGGCGATCACCCCGGTACACAACGGTCAGCGTGATGCGATGCACCGCACCACCATCGACAAGGGCCGTGCGTCCTACGAGCCGAACTCCATCGACGGCGGCTGGCCGAAGGAAACCCCGCCTGGACCGGAAGACGGCGGCTTCGAAAGTTATCCAGAGCGCATCGACGCCTACAAGATCCGCCAACGCAGCGATTCGTTCGGTGATCATTTCTCCCAGGCTCGGTTGTTCTACAAGAGCATGAGCCCTCATGAGCAGGAGCACATCATCGCTGCCTACAGCTTCGAGCTGGGCAAGGTGGAGCGTGAGTTCATCCGGGCGCGGCAGGTCAATGAGATCCTCGCCAATATCGACCTGGAACTGGCCGGGCGAGTGGCGAAAAACCTCGGGTTGCCGGCGCCCACCGCTGGCACCGTCGATGTACCAACGCCATCGCTGGAGCAGTCTCCGGCCTTGAGCCAGGCGAACCTGCTGTCCGGCGACATCAAGACGCGAAAAGTGGCGGTGTTGGTGGCTAACGGTGTCGACGGGGCGATCATCGATGCGCTCAAGAAGGCCCTGAAGGCCGAGGGCGCCCACGCCAAAGTGTTGGGGCCGACCTCCGCGCCGGTAACCACGGCCGATGGGAAAACGCTGGCGGTGGATGCGTCCATGGAAGGCTTGCCGTCGATTGCCTTTGACGCGGTGTTCGTGCCCGGTGGCGCGGAGTCGATCAAGGCCTTGAGTCGCGACGGCGTGGCTTTGCATTACGTGCTGGAGGCCTACAAGCATCTGAAGGCCATTGGGCTTCATAGTGAGGCCCGGCAGTTGTTGGTGGAGTTGAAGCTGGAGGTGGATGCGGGGTTGATCGAAGATGCGGATGCGAACGGTTTTTCGCGGTTTTTCGCGGCGATTGCTCAGCATCGGGTTTGGGCGCGGGAGCCGAAGGCCAAGGCGGTTCCAGCCTAAAGAGATTTGTTGTCTGGTAGGGCGCTATCGCGAGCAAGCTCGCTCCCACATGGGGTGTTGTAATCGACACAAAACCCCTGTGGGAGCGAGCTTGCTCGCGATGCTTTTAGGGCTTACGCGGTGTCAGCACCATCTGCGCCGGCACACTGCGCAAAATCTGCTTCTGCAGCTTCAAATCAAACCCCGGGTCCAGTTTCTTGACCCGTTTGGTCAGCAACGTCGCCAGCCACGGATAATCATCGGTGCGCGGCGCCTGGATGCTGACGTCACACTGATAATTCACCACGTCGGCGGCGATGGCGTCCAGTTGTCGACGCATTTGCTGGATATCGGCGAGGTTGAGCGCAACCGTGGTGCTGGGTGCGCTCGGGTCGATCACTTTGGCGACCGGTTTGGCTTCGGCGGCCTTGAGGTCGGCCTCGGCTTTATCCAGGTCGGCCTTGCGGGCTTCGGCAATGGCGCTGTTGACCTCGCCGGTGAGCGCTGGGGCCTTGGGCATCAAGGCTCGGGCACGGCTCAGGGCGGTGGCAGCGGCGTTGACGTCGCCTTTTTGCAGATCGATCTGGCTGCGGCGCAAATACGCCTCGGCCAGTTGCCGCTGGTAGGGTTCCAGCGAGCGGTCTTCGGGCGATTGGGCTTGCAAGGCGGCCAACTGGTCTTCGGCGGTGGCCAGCTCATTGCTGGCAAGGCTTTGCTCGAGCTGCGCGATGGCCGGGCCCCGCGTATCGGGGGCCTGGGTGACCGGCGGTGTACTCTGGCAGGCGCCCAGCAGCAGGGAAAATGCGACAAGGAGCAGATAACGGGAGGCGAACGGCTTCATTCCTGCGACTCTCTATTTGCGCAAAAAGCGAGCAAGTCTACACCCCTCGACGAGGCAGGACAAAACTCAGCAGAAACAGCGCGGCGGCGCTGACCACGATCGATGGGCCGGCCGGGGTGTCCTTGAACCAGGAAAGTGCCAGGCCGCCACACACCGCGAGCATGCCCAGCAGGCTCGCGCCCAGGGCCATCTGCTCGGGTGAGCGAGCGTGACGCTGTGCCGCAGCCGCCGGAATGATCAGCAATGAAGTGATCAGCAACACCCCGACGATTTTCATCGCCACCGCGATGACCACTGCAATCAGCAGCATCAGCGCCAGGCGCAAGCCCAGCACGGGCAGGCCTTCGACCCGGGCCAGTTCCTCGTGCACGGTGACGGCCAGCAAGGGCCGCCAGAGCGCCACCAGCAACAGCAGCACCGCCGCGCTACCGCCGAGGATCCACGACAGGTCCGTCGGACTGATCGCCAACAGGTCGCCGAACAGATAGGCCATCAGGTCAATCCGCACGTCATGCATGAAGCTTAGTACCACCAGCCCGAGGGATAGGGTGCTCGGCGCCAAAATACCCAGCAGTGTGTCGGACGCCAGCGGCTGGCGGTGTTGCAAGGTCACCAGCACCACTGCCAGCAACAGGCAGCCAACGGTCACCGCCACCGCCGGGCTGACGTCCAGCAGAAATCCCAAGGCCACGCCGAGCAACGCTGCGTGGGACAAGGTGTCGCCGAAATAGGCCATGCGCCGCCAGACCACGAACGAACCCAGGGGGCCGGCTACCAGGGCGAGTGCCAAGCCTGCGAGCAGGGCGTACAACAGAAAATCAGCCATGCTTGCAGCCATCTCCATGAACATGATTGGAAGCAGAAGGGGCGCTGACCACCGAACCATGCAGGTCATGGGCGTGGTCATGGTGATGGTGATAAATCGCCAGGCTTTGTGCGTTTTTTCCGAACAATTCGACGAAGGCCGGATCGCCACTGACCTGCTCGGGATGCCCGGAACAGCAGACATGGCGATTGAGGCAGACCACCTGATCGGTGGTGCTCATCACCAGGTGCAAATCGTGGGAGACCATCAGCACGCCGCAACCGTGGCGGTCGCGCAGGCGCGTGATCAGGCTGTACAGCTCGGCCTGCCCCGCCACATCGACCCCTTGCACCGGCTCGTCGAGCACCAGCAGCTCAGGCTCGCGCAGCAGGGCGCGAGCCAGCAATACGCGCTGCATCTCGCCACCGGAGACACTTTGCACCGGGCTGTCGATCACCTGTTCGGCGCCGACTTCTTTGAGCGCGGCCAAGGCGCGGGTGCGGTCCACGCCAGGCACCAGGCGCAGGAAGCGCAGCACCGACAGTGGCAGCGTCGGGTCTACGTGGAGTTTTTGCGGCATGTAGCCGACCCGCAGCTTCGGCTTGCGCCAGACGCTGCCGCTGTCGGGCTTGAGCAAACCCAGCACGGCGCGCACCAGGGTGGTCTTGCCGGCGCCGTTGGGTCCGATCAAGGTCACGATCTGCCCCGGCTCGACGCTCAGCTGGATGTTGTCCAGCACGCTCTGCCCGGCGAACGTCACGGCCACCTGTTCGAGGCGGATCAACGCATTGCTCATCAGGCCCCCTGGCAGCCGGAGCAGAGACCGACCACTTCGACGGTCTGGGTGTCGACCACGAAACCGACCTCTTTGGCGCTGGCGATGATGGCATCGCTGATGGACTTCTGTTCCAGCTCGATGGCGGCGTGGCATTCGCGGCAGATCAGGAACTGGCCTTGGTGGGCGTGCTCCGGATGGTTGCAACCGACGAAGGCGTTCAGTGACGAAATGCGATGCACCAGGCCGTTTTCCAAGAGGAAATCCAGTGCCCGGTAGACCGTTGGCGGCGCGGCGCGGCGGCCGTCCTGCTCGCTGAGCACCGCGAGGATGTCGTAGGCACCCAGTGGTTTGTGGCTTTGCCAGACCAATTCCAGCACACGCCGACGCAGGGCGGTCAGGCGCACCCCTTGGCGCGCGCAGATGGCGTCGGCCTCGGACAGCGCGCTGTGCACGCAGTGGGAGTGATCGTGAGGGCGACTGGCAAGGGGTGTAATAGGCATGGGCAGCGACGAGTTTAGTGAGAGACGTTATTATGTTACCCGTTCTCGCCTCTACGAGTGGTCATCGTGTCCCGATTTTTTTCGCTCTTTGTCGCTTTTGTCGCAAGTTTTCTACTGATTGGCCCGGCCCAGGCCGACGTCAAGGTGCTCACCAGCATCAAGCCGCTGCAACTGATTGCCGCCGCCGTGCAGGACGGCGTGGCCGTTCCAGAGGTGTTGCTGCCGCCAGGGGCTTCGCCGCATCACTATGCGTTGCGGCCATCGGATGTTCGCAAGGTGCAGTCGGTGGACCTGCTGTATTGGATCGGCCCCGATATGGAGGGCTTTCTGCCGCGCGTGTTGAACGGTCGCACGCAGCCCTCCGTCGCCATCCAGGATTTACCGGGGCTCAAGTTGCGTCATTTCGCCCAGGACAGCGCGTCCCACGAAGATGATGACCATGACGCCGATGAACACGATCACGACCATCGCCCCGGCACGGTGGATGCCCACCTGTGGCTCTCGCCGTTCAATGCGCGGGTGATTGCTGCCAAGATGGCGGCTGACCTGAGCGCGGCGGATCCGGCCAACGCGGCCCGCTATCAGAGCAACCTCAAGGGCTTCAACCAGCGCCTCGATGCCTTGGACACACGCCTCAAGGCGCGTCTGGCCGGGGTCGCGGGCAAGCCGTATTTCGTCTTCCACGAGGCGTTCGACTATTTCGAAGACAACTACGGCCTCAAGCACGCCGGGGTGTTCGCCGTGGCCGCCGAAGTCCAGCCCGGTGCCCAGCATGTGGCGGCAATGCGCACGCGCTTGCAGGCCGTGGGCAAGACCTGCGTCTTCAGCGAACCGCCCCTGCGCCCGCGCCTGGCCGAAACCCTGGTGGCCGGGTTGCCGGTGAAGCTGGCGGAGCTCGATGCACTGGGCGGCTATACCCCGGCGACGGCGCAGGGGTATGAGCAGTTGTTGGAGAAATTGGGGAATGATCTGGCGGGGTGTCTGGAGTCGTTGTAACCCTGTGGGAGCAAAGCTTGCTCGCGACATAGGCGACTCGATTTCTGAAAGATTTCATCGCCTTCATCGCGGGCAAGCCTTGCTCCCACAGGAACAGTCGCTTACTGCTGTGGGAGCAAGACTTGTTCGCGATGCTGTTTAAAGGGCGAAAGGCAACACCGTGTGAACCGTCTGCCGCTGCGCCAAGCGCTGCTGGAACTCCATCGGATCGTGAATCAACACATCCTGCCCGGCAAAGGATTCAGCGGCGATCAACCGCGACAGCCAGAACCGCACGCACGCCACGCGCAGCATGGTCGGCCACAGTTGCGCCTCAGCGGCGGTAAACGGTCGCAGCGCCGCATAGGCGCCCAGCAGCGCTCGCGCCCTGGGGCCATCGAGCATGCCGTCGTCGTCCGAGCACCAGTCATTCAAGGCAATGGCCACGTCATACAGCATCGGCCCGGAGCAGGCGTTGTAGAAGTCGATCAGCCCGGTCAGGTGCGTGCCTTCGAACATCGCATTGTCGCGGAACAGATCGGCATGGATGTTGGCGCGCGGCAGCGCCAGGATGCCGACCTTCTGCAGGGCGATTTCATCCAGCGCCGCCTCGAGCAGCCGACGTGGCTCGGCGTCGAGGTGCGAGAGCAGCTTGGCGCCCTCCTCCTGCATCCAGTCCAGGCCGCGATCGGTCTTGCGCTTGATCATGTTGTCGCGAGTCGCCAGGTGCAGATGCGCCAGCAACTCGCCGACCTGGGCGCAGTGCTGGGCGTTGGCCTGCTTGATGTGCTTGCCGGCCAGGCGCGGTTGCAGCAGTGCCGGCTTGCCCGCCAGTTCTCGCAGCGCGACGCCGTCGGTGGTGCGCAAGGCGTAGGGCACCGGCAGGTCGGCGTCATGCAACACGTCCAGCAGTTCGATGAAGAACGGCATTTCCTGCACCGGACCGCGCTCGACCAGGGTCAGGACGAATTCGCCCTGCTCCAGGCTGATAAAGAAATTGGTGTTTTCGCTGCCGGCGGCGATCCCCTGGAAATCAAGCAGGCGGCCAAGCCCATAAGGGGCGAGAAAGGTTTCCAGCTCGGGCCGAGCCAGGGGCGTGAACACAGACATGGTTAAAACTGCCAGTACGGGCGCCCTTCAGCGGGCGCCGGTTGAAGTGCAGAGCGGTACTACCACTCAAAGATTTTCCACGAAGGGATCAGCATATCCGGCTGGTCCGAGCGGATGAAGTTTGCATCAGTGCCATCGGCGCGTACCAGGAAATAAGGCTTGCCGTGCTTGGGCGTGACCTTGATCGCGTACAAAAATCCGTTTTGCCGATACTCCTGAATGGTTTTATCTCCTTCGGTCCGGATGGTGACGTCCGGGTCCGCCGAGGGGGCGTCATCCGCCGCCATGACGGCCAACGGGGTGATTGCAAACAAGCCAGCCAGTAACAGGCGATTTAGTGTACGCATGATAACCTTGTCCCTTTGTCGTCAACGGTCCCGCTATTCTAGCCCCGGACCCGCCGAAAAGGTTGATCCTGCTCATGAGCCAAGCCCCCCTCGTCCTGGTGGACGGTTCTTCTTATCTGTACCGCGCCTTTCACGCGCTGCCACCGCTGACCACGTCCAAAGGCCTGCCGACCGGTGCGGTCAAGGGCGTACTGAACATGCTCAAGAGCCTGCGCAAGCAGTATCCAGACAGTCCGTTCGCCGTGGTCTTCGACGCCAAGGGTGGGACTTTTCGCGATGCGCTGTACGCCGAATACAAGGCCAACCGCCCGAGCATGCCCGACGACATGCGCGTGCAGATCGAGCCGTTGCATGCCAGCGTCAAGGCCCTGGGCTTCCCGCTGCTATGCGTGGACAACGTCGAAGCCGATGACGTGATCGGCACCCTGGCCCGCAGCAGCGCGGCGGCCGACCGTCCGGTGGTGATCTCCACTGGCGACAAGGACATGGCGCAGTTGGTCGACGGGCACATTACCTTGGTCAATACCATGACCGGTAGCGCCCTGGACGTGGCTGGCGTGAAGGAGAAGTTTGGCGTCGCTCCCGAGCAGATCATCGATTACCTGGCGTTGATGGGCGATTCTTCCGACAACATCCCGGGCGTTCCGGGTATCGGACCGAAGACCGCTTCCGGCCTGCTGGTGGGCGTCAATGGCGGCCTGACCGAGCTGTATGCGCAACTGGACATCGTCGCCACCTTGCCGATCCGTGGCGCCAAGACCCTGGCCGCCAAGCTCGAAGAGCACAAGGAAATGGCGTTGCTTTCCTACGAGCTGGCGACCATCAAGACCGACGTACCGCTGGATGTCGGCCTCGACGACCTGCAAATGGGCACGCCCGATCACGAGAAACTCGCCGAGCTGTACACGCTGCTGGAATTCAAGAGCTGGTTCGAAGAGAACCAGCGGGACGCCAAGCGTGCCGGCCAGGAGATCGTCGAAGTTGCCGAAGAACAGCCCGGCGCTGCCGAGGCCAAGTACGAGGTCATCCTCGATCAGGCGCGCTTCGACGCGTGGCTGGCCAAACTGGACAAAGCGCCGCTGTTTGCCTTCGTCACCGAAACCAACGGCGGCGATGCCCAGCATTCGCAACTCGTCGGTTTGTCGTTCGCCGTGGCCCCTTTCGAGGCGGCTTACATCCCGCTGACCCACTCCTACATGGGCGTGCCGGAGCAACTGGACCGCGACACGGTGCTCAAGGCGCTCAAGCCGCTGCTGGAAAACCCGAACAAGCTCAAGGTCGGCCAGCACGCCAAGTTCGAAACCAACATCCTGGCCAACTGCGCCATCGGTGGCGACCAGAACAACGGCATCCTGGTCCAGGGCATCGCCTTCGACACGATGCTTGAATCCTACGTGCTGGACTCCACCGCGACCCGCCACGACATGGACAGCCTGGCGCTCAAGTACCTGGGCCAAAGCAAGACCGATTTCCAGGACATTGCGGGCAAAGGGGTCAAGCAACTGACTTTCGACCAGATCTCCCTGGAACTGGCCGGCCCTTACGCCGCCGAAGACGCCGACGTGACCTTCCGCCTGCATCAGGCTTTGCAGGAAAAGCTGGCCGTCACGCCAAGCCTGGGCACGGTGCTCAACGACATCGAAATGCCGCTGATGCCGGTCCTGGCGCGCATCGAGCGCCAGGGGGCTTTGGTCGATGCCAACCTGCTGGGTGTGCAGAGTGTCGAGTTGGGCGAGAAACTGGTGGCGCTGGAGCGTGAGGCGTTTGCCATCGCCGGCGAGGAATTCAACCTGGGCTCGCCGAAGCAATTGGGTGTGATCCTGTATGAAAAGCTCGGCTTGCCGGTGCTCAGCAAAACCGCCAAGGGCCAGGCGTCCACCGCCGAAGCGGTGCTCGCCGAGCTGGCAGAGCAGGATTACCCGCTGCCCAAGGTGCTGATGCAGTACCGCTCGCTGAGCAAGCTCAAGAGCACCTACACCGATCGCCTGCCGGAGCAGATCAACAGCCGCACGGGCCGCGTCCATACCAATTATCAACAGGCCGTCGCCGCGACCGGGCGCCTGTCGTCCATCGACCCGAACCTGCAGAACATTCCGATCCGCACGTCCGAAGGCCGACGTATCCGCCAGGCGTTCGTTGCGCCGAAAGGCTACAAGCTGCTGGCGGCGGACTACTCGCAGATCGAACTGCGGATCATGGCGCACCTGGCCAAGGACGAAGGCCTGCTTTATGCGTTTCGCCATAACCTGGATGTGCACCGGGCCACCGCTGCCGAGGTGTTCGGCGTTGAGCTGGAAGCCGTCACCCTGGACCAGCGCCGCAGCGCCAAGGCGATCAACTTCGGCTTGATCTACGGCATGAGCGCGTTCGGCCTGGCCAAGCAGATCGGCGTCGATCGCAAGCAGTCCCAGGCTTACATCGACCGCTACTTCGCCCGCTACCCGGGTGTGCTGGCGTACATGGAACGCACCCGCGCCCAGGCGGCCGAGCAAGGTTTTGTCGAAACCATTTTCGGTCGCCGGTTGTACCTGCCGGACATCAACGCGAAAAATCCGGCCCTGCGCAAAGGCGCCGAGCGCACGGCCATCAATGCGCCGATGCAGGGCACGGCGGCTGACATCATCAAGAAAGCCATGGTGGCTGTGGACCGCTGGCTGACAACGTCCGGGCTGGATGCGAAGGTCATCCTGCAGGTACACGACGAACTGGTGCTGGAAGTGCGTGAAGACCTGGTCGACCAGGTACGCGACGAAATCCGCCAGCACATGAGCGCCGCCGCCACGCTGGACGTGCCGCTGCTGGTGGAAGTGGGCGTGGGCAATAACTGGGACGAGGCGCACTGATTCCCTAGCACAGGGAATTGGTGTCGGCTGATAGGGCTGCGGGGAATGGACGATTGTCATCGCGAGCGAGCTCGCTCCCACGCGGGTTTTGTGTCGAGCCGGATATCGAGCTCAACACCCTGTGGGGGCGAGCTTGCTCGCGATGGCGTCAGCCCAGCCAACCCATGCCACACCGAGTCACCGAAAATCCAGGCACGGCTTCATTAGCTCTGAAGATTCCTACAGTTATTTCCAAAAATAATCTGAACTAAACCCGTGAATTGCCACTCAGAGATTTTGAAAGGCTGGTGAAGCCCTTCAATGCTCCTATGTTGTGTTAAGTGTTGGCAGATATCTGGACCCCGCCCTAGCGGTCCGGAACTTGGACCCCGAACTTCCCCCTCCCCATAAGAAGTCCGGGGTTTTTTTTGCCTGCGATTTGGCTTATTCGGCCTCTTCGCTGCCCTTGTCCGCCAATTCCATCCAGTCGGCCAGCACCGTGTAGGCTTCTTCCAGGCCCATGCGCTTGGGCGCCGAGAACAGCTGGATGGTGATCGCGTCGCCCCAGCCCTTGCGAATTTCCGACTGCACCTTGAGCAAGGTATTTTTGGCCGCGCCGTAGGTGAGCTTGTCGGCCTTGGTCAACAGGATGTGCATCGGCATGCCGCTGGCGACCGCCCAATCGAGCATCAACAGGTCGAAGTCGGTCATCGGATGGCGAATGTCCATCATCAGGATCAGGCCTTTCAAACTTTCGCGGCTGCCCAGGTAGGCTTCCAGGTGACGCTGCCAGTGTTGCTTGAGCGGGATCGGTACTTTGGCGTAGCCGTAGCCGGGCAGGTCGACCAAACGCCGTTCATCGTCTAGCTTGAAGAAGTTCAAGAGCTGCGTGCGACCGGGGGTTTTCGAGGTGCGTGCCAGGCTTGCGTGGGTCAAGGTGTTCAGCGCGCTGGATTTGCCGGCATTGGAACGCCCGGCAAAAGCCACTTCGAAGCCTTCGTCGTCTGGGCATTGATCGACTTTGGCGGCGCTGAGCATGAAGGTGGACTGTTGGCACAGGCCGAGGATGGGGTTCTTCAGTTGCATGGGATTTCCGATGTGGGCGGCGTCGGGAATGGACGCGGCAAGCTGTGTCGTTTCCGTTTCAGTGACGCCAGTATATAATGCCGCAGATTTTGTGTGCGCTTTGTCCCAGCGTAGGATGAAGTTCACGGGAGCGACCGACCGAAATTGCGCGTTAGAACGCAGCTCGTTCCCAACCCTGAAAAGGTCGTTTTATGACGAAATGGCTGCTAGCTGCCGGTGTCTTGATGCCGCTTTACAGCGCTCAGGCTACACAGGATCCGGAAGCTGTGTAC
This sequence comes from Pseudomonas sp. A-RE-22, assembly GCF_019956035.1. Lineage (NCBI taxonomy): Bacteria > Pseudomonadati > Pseudomonadota > Gammaproteobacteria > Pseudomonadales > Pseudomonadaceae > Pseudomonas > Pseudomonas sp. A-RE-22. The sequence goes on along the minus strand of NZ_JAHBCZ010000044.1, from coordinate 108,292 downwards.
AACCGTGTTTGTGGTGCCTGTCATTCCGGCCAACTCCCCATGGCGCCCCGCAAGGGCGATCAGGAAGCTTGGACGCCGAGGTTGGCGAAAGGTATGGAGACGCTGGTGCAACACGTGACCCAGGGTTTCAAGGCGATGCCGCCGCGTGGTTTGTGCATGGACTGCAGTGCCGAGGATTACCGAGCCATCATCCAGTGGATGAGCGAGTGAACCCGGTCCATAACTCTTTAACCCTTAGCCGTAGTTGGATTAGCTGATGAACAAACTGATCGTGAGTCTGCTGTTGACCTTGGGGATATCCGGCGTAGCCCACGCCGCTGGCGATGCCGCTGCCGGTCAGGCGAAGGCGGCCGTATGCGGAGCCTGCCACGGCCCGGATGGCAATAGCATGGCGCCCAACTTTCCGAAACTGGCGGGCCAGGGCGAACGTTACCTGAACAAGCAACTGCACGACATCAAGTCCGGCAAGCGCACGGTGCTGGAAATGACCGGCCTGCTGACCAACCTGAGCGATGAGGACCTGGCTGATATCTCCGCCTACTTCGCCAGCCAGAAAGGCAGCGTTGGCGCCGCCGATCCCAAGCTCGTGGCCCGTGGTGAAGCGCTCTTTCGCGGTGGCAACCTGGACAAAGGGCTTCCAGCCTGCACCGGCTGCCACTCGCCTGACGGCAAAGGCAACGCTGCAGCCGGCTTCCCGCACTTGGGCGGCCAGCATGCCCAGTACGTAGGCAAGCAGCTGACCGACTTCCGCAAAGAAGACGGTGGCCGGACCAACGACGGCGATACCAAGCCGATGCAGAGCATTGCGAAAAAGCTGAGCGACGAAGATATCGCCGCGGTATCCAGCTACATCCAGGGCCTGCACTGAGGCCTTTGGCTGGCGTTGCGAGGGGCGTACATCCCTTGCAACGTTAACGCTCGATTAATCTGTCGATGCGAGCATCAAAAGGGTGGCTTTGGCCGCCCTTTTTTGTGGCCGCTGCCGTTACACTAGAGAACTTGAACCCGCCACGGTCTGTCTTAGAAACAGGTCCTGCGAGGCCCCCTCATTGTCCAGGAGTAAAGCATGCGTAATCTGATCATCAGCGCCGCGCTCGTCGCCGCCAGCCTGTTCGGCGTAACTGCCCAAGCCGCTGAAAAGCCCGCCGCACCCTATGTCGAATTGACCAACCCCGTTCCGGTGGCGGCACCTGGCAAGATCGAAGTCGTGGAGCTGTTCTGGTACGGCTGCCCGCATTGCTACGCTTTCGAGCCGGTCATCAACCCATGGGTCGAGAAGCTGCCGTCAGACGTTAACTTCGTACGCATTCCTGCCATGTTCGGCGGCCCATGGGACGCCCACGGCCAGATGTTCCTGACCCTCGAATCCATGGGCGTCGAGCACAAGGTTCACGCGGCGGTATTCAACGCGATCCAGAAAGAAGGCAAGAAGCTGGTCAAGAAAGAAGAGATGGCGGATTTCCTCGCCACCCAGGGTGTCGACAAGGACAAGTTCCTGGCGACCTTCGACTCCTTCGCCATCAAGGGCCAGATCAACAAGGCCAAGGAACTGGCGAAGAAATACGAAATCACTGGCGTACCGACCATGATCGTCAACGGCAAATACCGCTTTGACATCGGCTCCGCCGGTGGCGCAAATGAAGCGCTGCAGCTGGCCGACCAGCTGATCGCCAAAGAGCGAGCGGCCACCAAGGCTGCTGCCAACTAAGCGCGGCCCACGCCCATGGCCCGCTGGAGCACCGAACGCATCGTTGGCCTGCATGAGCCGCGGGTCAACGAGCATCATGTCATGTCCACGGGCTTGCCTGGCGACAGCCGCTTGCGGCTGCTCAGCTTCAATATCCAGGTAGGTATCAGCACCGAGCGCTACCGGCATTACCTGACTCGCGGCTGGCAACATTTGCTGCCGCACACCGGGCGTGCCGGTAACCTGCAGAAAATCGGCGACCTGCTCAAGGACTTCGACCTGGTGGCCCTGCAAGAGGCCGACGGCGGAAGCTTGCGCTCAGGCTACGTCAACCAGGTGGAACACCTGGCCCAACTGGGCGCCTTTCCCTACTGGTACCAGCAACTCAATCGCAACCTCGGACGTCTCGGCCAACACAGCAATGGTGTGTTGAGTCGCTTGCGCCCGTGGGCGATCGAAGACCATCCGCTGCCGGGACCCAAGGGGCGTGGGGCGATCCTCGCGCGTTTCGGCGAAGGTCCCGAGGCGCTGGTCGTGGTCATGATGCACCTGGCGCTCGGGGCGCGTACCCGGACGATGCAACTGGCGTACATTCGCGAGTTGATCGGTGGCTACAAGCACCAGGTGCTGATGGGCGACATGAACACCCATGCCACCGATTTGCTGCAGACTTCGCCCCTGCGCGATCTCGGCCTGCTCGCCCCACAACTGGAAGCGACATTCCCCAGCTGGCGCCCCCAGCGCTGCCTGGACCATATCCTGTTGAGCCCGACCCTGACCCTCGAACGCGTCGAGGTGCTGGCCCAACCCATTTCCGATCACCTGCCGGTCGCGGTAGAAATTCGTTTGCCAGGTTCGCTCACGGCCGATGCATTCCCCGCGCTGAGTCCTGCCCCTCGCGGATCCGATGAATGAGCGACGACGCTGAACGCTGGAGAGAGAAGTACCTCAAGAGTATCGAACAGCAGGAAAAGCTTGAGCGCCGTTGGGAGGCTCGGCTCGACTTGCTGCGTCGTGGCCTGGTGCGCAGCACCCTGGCCGCCGAGGGCACTGACCGGGCTGTCGATCAATGCATGAAAGAGATGCGCGAGGTGGTGCGCACCGATGACATGGATGCCGGCCTCGCTGCCCTGCTGCCGCGCCTGGAGAAAGCCGTACTCGATTCCGAGCAGCGCCGCGAAACCCGGGTCGAACAGACGAGCACCGCGTTGATCGCCCTGGTTGCCCAGTTGCAGAGCCTGCCGCTGCCCAAAGAAGTCAGCCGGTCGCTGAAGAAGTTTGCCAAGCAACTGGAGGATCGGGCCGGCCAGGTCCGGGAGATACCGCTGCTGCTCAGCGAATTGAGCGGTTTGCAAGGCAAGGCACTCAGTGCCCTGGATGCCCCTGTCGAACCGAGTCGCCCCGGCCTGCTGCAACGGCTGTTTGGTGGCCAAGGCCATGAGGACGCGACGCCCCGGCCCCACGAGCCTGCCCAGGCCAGCGTGGCACCTGCGTCGGAAACTGCCCTGCCCGTAGCCGTGGCGCCGGCCATGGCCGCAGAATCCGTCGCACCAGCACCAGCACCAGCACCAGCACCAGCACCAGCACCGCAGCCATCGGTGGCAGAGCAAGCGCCAGCGTTGGAGACGACGCCTGAACCGGTTGCCCTGACTGCGCCGCAGCTCGAGATCGCTCCAACACCCGCTCCAACACCTGCAGACGAAGTGGTTCAGCCGGCCACTGAACCGGACGACCAGGCGACCGAGCCCGCGCCGCTGTCGACGCCGGTCGCCGAAGAACGCCCGGTTGTGGCGCCCGCACTCGAGAATCCCGACGAGCTGATGCCCGAGGAGCCTACCCAGGCCCTGCCCGCCCCCTCGTTGCCGCCTGCGGAGCTCGACGAGCCCCTGGAAGGCGTCGATGTGGCTGACGCCCAATACGCCCTGCCCGACTCGCCGGAGCCGTCCTACAGCTCGGTCGCCAAGCATATCGAAGACACGCTGTTGGGCCTCTTGGGCGACCTGACCTTGCCCGAGCGTCATCGACCACAAGCCGAAGCCATGTGTGAGCGTCTGCGCAATGGCTTGAACTGGTACGAATTGCTGCCGATCCTCGATGATCTGGCCGTGCTGATGCTGGCCATCACGGACACCGGCCAGCATGAATTCGAAGCGTACCTGCAGCGCCTCAACGATCGGCTCGAGTCATTCCAGAGCAGCCTGCAGGCCGCCAGTGAAGACCACGCCGAAAACCTGTCGGCCTCCAGGGAAATGGACACCCAGATTCGTGAACAGGTGGACGGCCTGCAAAGCAGCGTGAAGGAAGCCGATGACCTGGAAAGCCTCAAGCAGGTGCTCGAGAATCACCTTGAAGGCTTGCTCGGTACGATGGACCACCACCGCCAGCAACGTGATCAACGCGAGCAGGAGGTTTCGACTCGCCTGAAAAGCCTGGCCGATCGCGTTGCGCTGATGGAGCAGGATGCCCAGGTCGTGCGGGAGAATCTCGAGGAGCAGCGGCAAAAAGCCCTGATCGACCCGCTCACCGGGCTGCCCAACCGCGCCGCCTGGTCCGAGCGCCTGGAGCATGAAGTCGCCCAGTGGCAGCAACACGGCAACAGCTTGCTGCTGGCCATGCTCGATCTCGATCATTTCAAGCGCATCAATGACAACTATGGCCATCTGGCCGGTGACCGGGTGTTGAAACTCATCGCCTCGGTCCTGCGTAAACGCCTGCGTGGCGGCGATTTCATTGCGCGTTTTGGTGGCGAGGAGTTTGTTCTGCTGGTGCCCAACACTCCCCTGGTGGCCGGCGCCAAGCTGGCCGAGGCGCTGCGCCTGGCCATCGAAGCCTGTCCGTTTCATTTCAAGGGCGAGCCGGTGACGGTGACGGTATCCATTGGCCTGACCGCCTTCAAACCTGGCGAACATAGCGATTTGGTGCTTAAAAGAGCCGATCAGGCGCTTTATCGGGCAAAAAATTCCGGGCGCAACCATGTGGAATTGGGCTAAGGGCTAATTGTTCCAATTTGTTTAATATCGCCGCGCGCACCGGATCATCGCGAGGCAATACGTTACACTGTTGCATTACTCCCAGTGCGTATTGCCTTCCGCCATGAAATTTTTCTCGCTCATTGTGTCTTTATTTATCCTGGCCGGCTGCACCAGCGGCCCGCGGCTCGACACCAGTCACCCCTCCGTCAACCATGACAACCGCATCCAATTCGTGGTGGTGCATTACACCTCGGCTTCCCTGGAGCGCTCACTGGCCCTGCTGACCCATGGCGAAGTCAGTGCCCATTACCTGATCGGCGACGATAAAGGCGCGACCATCTACAAACTGGTGGATGAAGGCAGACGCGCCTGGCACGCCGGGGAAAGTGAGTGGGAAGGCCGGACCTGGCTCAATTCCAGCTCCATCGGCATCGAAATCGTCAATCCGGGTTTTGTCGACACACCCACCGGGCGCCTCTGGTATCCCTACAGCGAAGCCCAGGTCCAGGCCTTGATCGTATTACTCAAGGACATCATCCAGCGCAACGGCATCAACCCGCGCAGCATCATCGGCCACAGCGACATCGCGCCTCTACGCAAGCTCGATCCGGGCCCGCTGTTCCCTTGGAAGCGCCTGGCGCAAGCTGGTTTAGGAGTCTGGCCAGACGAACAGGCCGTCGCCCGCCAGCAGGCCGTCTTCGCGCCACAGCTGCCGCCTGCCAGTTGGTTCCAGGCCGAGCTGGCCCGCCTGGGTTACCCAACGCCCCAGACCGGCGAGTGGGACGTGGCCACCCACCATGTGCTGGCCGCCTTCCAGATGCACTACCGACCGACCCGCTTCGATGGCATGCCGGATGCGCAAAGCGCGGCGATCCTGCAGGTGCTCAACCAGACAAAATAATGACGCCCGTCTGACGAATCGGGCCAAATCCAAATCAGAAGCTATAACTCATTGGTAACTTTCGGATTACCCATGATGACGGCTGCCCGCGAAACCCTCCACAGCTGGCTCCATCGCCCCGTTTTCCTGGCGATGGTGGCTACTGCCCTAAGTACCGTCCTGCTGCTGGCGGGGAGTCTGCTCGTGGTCGTGCAGCAGATCCAGCAGCGCGAAAGCGACCAGATGAATGCTCAGGGCGAGCGCTTTCTGCAGCGTATGGAACAGCTTTTCGGGCAACTGCGTGAAAGCCTCGACGACCTGCAAAACCAGCCGTTGCGCGGATGCAACGACGACATGATCGCCACATTGCAACAGGTCAGCTTCAACTACCGTTTTGTCTACGAGGCGGTGTATATCGATGGCAGCGGCGTCTGCTCCAATCGTCCACGCCAGAGCGGCTTGTCAGTGACCCGCCCGCCCGACGTCCGCGGGCCGACCTACAATTACTGGCTCAACACCACCACAGAGCCCGACGAAGACCGCGCCGCCTTGATGCTGGGCCGCGGCAACTTTCGGGTGGCCACGTCCCGCGGGCATTTGACCGATGTGGTCGATTTACCACCGGGCAGCAGCCTGCTGGTGGTCCTGGATAACGGTAAACGGGCCATTCCCGTGCTCGGGACGGACCAACACTGGCCGCCGGTCGAGCCTTGGCCACCGAAAAGCCACAATGCCTTGCAAGTGACGCAGAACCGGCTGATCTATCGGATGCCGACCGACAGCCCGGTCTATCAACTGGTGCTGATCGCCCCGCGCAAGGGTTTTCAGGTTCCGGCCAATGCCTGGTGGATGCTGCCCATCAGCCTGATGCTGGGCTTGGGGATTGGTTTCCAGGTGTTTCTGCTGGCGCGCCAGCGCCAGTCCATGGACGCTGAACTGCACGGGGCCATCCGGCGTGGTGAATTGCAGGTGCTTTACCAGCCGATTTTCGACCTGAGCAGCCGCAACTGTGTCGGGGCGGAGGCCTTGCTGCGCTGGCGACGACCGGACGGCACCCTGACCAGCCCGGACTTGTTTATCCCGATGGCCGAGAACACCGGGCAGATTCGCCAGATCACCGATTTCGTGCTGCAGCGGCTGTTCGATCAATTGGGCCAGGTGTTGCGGGCCAATCCGCAGCTGTATATCTCGGTGAATCTGGCGGCCTGCGATGTGATGGTGCCGCGTATTGGCGAAGTGATCGCCCGCCTGCTGGCGCTGCATCGCGTGTCGGCGCACCAGATTGCCTTCGAAGTGACCGAGCGTGGGCTGGTCGATGTGTTGGTCGCCCGGGATAACCTGCAATCGCTGCGCGACGTCGGGCACCAAGTGTTGATCGACGATTTCGGCACCGGTTATTGCAGCCTGGCCTACCTGCAAACCCTGCCGGTGGACTGCCTGAAAATCGACAAGGCCTTCATCGATGCCTTGGGCCACGATGCCGCCAGCAGCGGTGTGGCCCCGCACATCATTCGCATGGCCCATGCGCTGCAACTCAAGGTGATAGCCGAAGGCATCGAGCATGAAGCCCAGGCTTCCTATTTGAGCAGCGAAGGGGTGAGGTTCGGCCAGGGCTGGCTGTTCGCCCATGCCCTCAGCGCGGTTCAGCTCATTGAACTGATTACCCGTGGCCGGCGCCTGCGTGGCCGCCGTCTTGATGATGAAGCCTGAGTCTGCTCAGGCCATGAGCTCAGACTGCCAGCGCCATGTAGAACTGTGTGCCCTGCCCCGGCCTTGAATAAACGCCCATGCGCCCGCCGTGGAGCTGGACGATCTCCTTGCACAGCGCCAGGCCGAGGCCTGCACCACCCTTCTTGCGTCCGACCTGGACGAAAGGCTCGAAGATCCGTCCCTGCTGGCCGTAGGCAATGCCTTCACCGTTGTCTTCGACGCTGATGATCACCCGCTCGCCATGGCGCCGGGCCTGCAAGCGGATCTGGCCGTTTTCGGCGGTGTGGCGCATGGCGTTATCGATCAGGTTATCGAGCACGCGATCCAGTTGCGCTGCGTCGGCATGCAGGCGCGGGAGCGGGCCCTGGATCGCCACGAGCAGCTCGATACCCTTGGTTTGGGCCTGCTCGGCAAACCGCAGCCGGGCCGCTTCCAGTAGCTCGTCGATGGAACAAGGCGCCAGGGTCAGCTTCTGCAGGCCGTTCTGGTAGCGAGAGAAGTTCAGCAGGTCATTGATGAGCTGCATCAGCCGCTGCATTTCTTCGGTGACGGTGTTGAGCAGGTCGGCCTCGCGCGACTCCTCTGAAAAATGCAGGCGCTCCTGTAACAGGCCGAAGGCCATGTGCATGCCCGTCACGGGCGTGCGCAGCTCATGGGAAGCACGCAAGACGAACTCGCTGCGCACCCGTTCGAAGGCGCGTTGTTCGGTGACGTCATGCAGCACCATGACCGCGCCGAGAATGTGGCCCTGGGTATGGCTGACGGGGGTGAGGCTGTAGGTGAGCACCCGCGACTCGCCATCCACTTCGATGCTCAGATCTTCCGGCGCGCGCTCCAGGCTTCCACCGCGCAGGACCAGGTGCAATTCTTCATCCAGTTCAAGGCGTCCCAGCGCCTCGCCCAGCCCTTGGCCCAGGCGTTCCTCATCCCAGCCCAATTGACGCTGGGCTACCGGGTTGAGGTGCTCCAGCTGGCCTTGGCGGTCGATCATCAGCAAGCCGTCGTCGATGCTGTCGAGCACCGCTTGCAAACGTTGCTGGCCGGCGAGCAGCTCATCGACGTTGGTGGCCTGATGCTCACGCAAGGCCTCGGCCATGACCCCGAAGCGACGGGTCAGGAGATTCAACTCAGCGGCCGAGGAAACGGGTAGCGTGACCTCGAAATTACCTTGGCCGATGTCGTCCGCCGCTGCGGCCAGTGCCTCGATCGGCGCGCCGAAACGCCGGGCAATGCCATGGGCCGTGATAAACCCGATGATCAGCACCGCAAACCCCACCAACCCCAGCAGTCCGGAAATCCACATCGCGCGTTCACGGGCGCGATTCTGGGTTTCACTGATGTTGGTCAGGGCCTGGCGATAGCCCTCGATCAGTCCATTACGCAGCACGTTGAATTTTTCGGTGAGCTCCTTGATGTTCGTGAGCTGGTTCGGCTGCTGGCGAGACGCGGTGAAGGCGTCAAAAAAATCAATGTAGTCGGCCTTGGCCTTGCTGAAGCTGACTGCCGCATCGTCCAGCCCCTGTTCGTGGGCGATGCCCTCGTCGATCAGCGCCAGGTATTGCTGCTTGGAGGCCTCCAGCGCCGCCAGGTCGGGCTTGTCGTCGAGCATGATCATCAACTGATCGCCGAGGGTCTGGCGCAGCTTGAGGCCCAGGTCCAGCAGGATGAAGTTGTCGCGTACCGATTGTTCCTGGGTGTTGGCCATCTGCATCACGCTGACCAGGCCAAGCACCAATCCCAGCAAGGCCACGGTGATCAGGGCCGAGATGCTGAGAAACAGTCGTGTGCGCAGCTTCATCGCCAGTTTCATAAAGTCTCGCTCACAGGTTGTACTGCTTGCGTTTGCGGTACAGCGTGGAGGCATCGATACCCAGGGTCTTGGCCGCCTGGTCGAGGGTGTCGGCCGTGGCCAGCACCGCGCCGATGTGGGCTTTTTCCAATTCGTCGAGGCTCAGTGCGGCGCCGATGCGCGGCGCATTGTTGACCGGTTGCTCGGCCATGCCCAAATGACTGATTTCGACTTTTTCCTGCGGGCAGATGATGCTGGCGCGCTCGACCACGTTGCGCAGTTCCCGGATGTTGCCCGGCCAGCGATAGCCTAGCAGCGCTTCGCGCGCTTCGTCGCTGAAGCCCCGGGCCGGGCGCGCGTATTCCTTGACGAAGCGGGCCAGGAAGCGGTCGGCCAGGGTCAGGATGTCTTCGGCGCGCTCTCGCAATGGCGGCAGGTGTAGGGTGATGACGTTCAGGCGATATAGCAGGTCTTCGCGAAAACGTCCGTCGCGCACCATGTCTTCGAGGTTGAGGTTGGTCGCTGCGAGAATCCGCACGTCGGCACGACGGGTGACTGGGTCCCCTACCCGCTCATATTCCTTGTCCTGGATAAAACGCAATAACTTGGGTTGTAACGTCAGGGGAAAATCGCCGATCTCGTCGAGAAACAGCGTACCGCCGTCGGCCTGGTTGACCCGACCCAACGTACTCTCGCTGGCGCCTGTGAAAGCCCCACGGCTATGGCCGAACAATTCGCTTTCCATCAGTTCAGCGGTCAGTGACGGGCAATTGATGGTGACGCAGGACTTTTTCGCCCGCTTGCTCCAGCCATGGATCGCCCGGGCCAGCTCGCCTTTACCGGTGCCGGACTCGCCGAGGATCAGGATGTTGGCGTCGGTACTGGCGACCTGACGCGCGGTTTCCAGGACGACTTTCATCGCCGGGCTGTGAGAGTCGAGGCCGTCCTTGGGTTTGCGCACTTCCCCTTCAAGGGCTTCGAGCCTTGCCGACAGCTGGCGTACTTCCAATTGCTTGGCGGTCGCCAGGCGCAATTGATCGGGGCTGCAAGGCTTGACCAGATAGTCGGCCGCCCCGGCCTGGATCGCATCGACCGCGGTATCGACTGCCGAGTGGGCGGTGACGATGACCACGCGCATCCAGGGTGCCTGGATACGCATTTGTGCCAGGACATCCAGGCCGTTGTCCTCCCCCAGGCGCAGATCGAGGAAACACAGATCGAACACCTGGCGTTGCAGCAGTGCATCGGCCTGGGCGGCGCTGTTGGCGGTGGCGACGCTATAGCCTTCGTCTTCCAGGCAGTATCGGAACGTACGCAGGATGGCGGACTCGTCGTCTACCAGCAGAATGCGGCCTTGGTGCTCAGTGGCGGATTCCATTTTTCCTACGCTCCTTTAATGAATGATGTTGGTTAGTGTCAGAAAAATCGGGCAAGTTGCATGGTCGATTCTGAGGGGATATTACTCACCGAGAATGGCCCTGTGGACGTCTGACTCCTAAAAGACTGATTTGAGTTCCTTTTTTTATGATTCGTCCGGTTCGGACGGTTCGCATCGCTGATTCCGACGGCTGTGTCTGACAGGAAATTCCAAAACCACCTTACGCCTTTTCTCCGGTATTCGTGCAATACGCACGACTGCCGCTTGCGTCATCGTGCAGGATGCGCTCCCGGTACGTTGCATGCATTAATTAACTTATTGATTTTAAAGGTGTTTATCTAATAAAAAATCCTGGCACGGCGACTGCAATGCTCTGGTCAACGTGGCGTTAGTGCGCCTCAACCAGATCACCGCACTCGGGTGGGGAGGAATTCCAGGATGAATCGTCAAAGTGTCGCTCAATTTGGCCCCGCCCACTTTAAAAGTGCCGTCCAATTGCGCCTCTCTTCCCTGCATTTCCAGCAGGGCGTATGGGCTGCCCTGGCGCTGCTGGTTACCCTCGTAACGGGCCAGCAATGGTTGCTCTGGCATGAAAGCCAACAGCCCGAAGCACCGCAGGTGTCGATTCACCGTGCCCCTCAAACCCATTTCAGCGCCGTCAGCAGCCTTGAAGAAGCGTCCGCTTCAATGCGCATGATGGATGTCGACCAGGCTCAGCCATTGAACGCCATGCCGCGTGAAGAGCGCTGGGTGTTTTAACCCCGATGAACCGGTCGTCCATTGCGCCGGAACCATCACCGCAAGACCTTCACTAAATAGAAAAGCGTAAGGAGAATCACCATGTTGAGCTGGGCAATTACCTTCCTGATCATTGCCATCATCGCCGCCGTACTGGGCTTCGGTGGTATCGCAGGCACCGCCACGGGCATCGCCAAGATTCTCTTTGTTGTGTTCCTGGTGATGTTCATCGCTTCCTTCTTCTTTGGCCGTCGTGGCCGAGGCTGACCATGAGCGTTTCATTCAAAGGACTGGCCGCCGCCCTGTTGCTGGGCGGCAGTGCCATGGCAATGGCTGCCAATGACGGGCAGATGCGCGTCAACCAGTTGCTGGAGGCCGACCCGCAATACCGCGAGACCTGGCAGCACGTCGTGAAAAAAGAAGAACGCCTGCCCGAATGGGTGATGAACCTGTCGGGCGATTCGGACCAGATGAATGCTGTCGAGGAAGATGGCGACAAGTATTTGGTGGGACCGCTGTGTGAAACCCAGGCAACGTGTCGCAGCAAGCGCCTGATCGTTGCCTTCAGTTTCGACAAGGACGAGGCCTATGCCATGTTGGTGGAAGTCCCAGCCGGGCTGCCAGCCGACAAGTCTCCGACGCGGCATGCCGACTACCGTTTCCTCGGCAAGCCCGATGAAGGTATGCAGAAACTGTTAATGGAACAACTCAAGAAAGATCCGAACTGGTACTGATTCTGAAAATGGGAAAAGCAGCCCTGCTTTTCTCTGCTGCACAGCCCGAGGAGGGCCAGTGCATGACCAGGGGGCTGGGACGTTCTGACTGATGAAAGTCGGAGTGACCTACGGGCACAAGGGGTGCCTGCGAAAGGGCCGGGTCAGGTAAGAGCTGCGACGCAAGTTCGCAAAGTCATCACGGCTTGGCGAACTTGCGTAGAGCTTCGCGACGCAAAGACGCGGGTCAGAGCGGTTGGTCGATTGGCCGCTGCAATGCGCTCCGCGATGCGGCATTTTGTCTCCTCCCGCCGATTTATCCCCCATTTGTTGACCGTATATCGGAGAATGCCGAGGCAATTTCTCCCATGGGCCGCGTCTCGATTCGCTGCCGTTTCATCGGTTCCCCACACTTGCGAGAGAAAGCCCAGCTACGCTGAAATGGCCGGTTCACGGCACTTATGCCTGCATAAATGTCGTATTCGAACCGCGTGAAAGGCGGGTTTCGTTTGAAAAATCTCATGCCGATTCGGCATAGGGTAGGCGTTTACGGCATTAGACGAGCCCCCCTTGCATCGCAATAGTTGCGCCTTTTTTCGCCTGCCAGTAAGCCGCTAACGCGCTCGGGGTGACCTTATACGGGGGCAGGGGCATGAATGTTTTTCGTCATCGACGATCCGTTCGCGCCACTGTCCGAGTCCAACTGAAGTAAGGGTAACAATATGAAGAAGGCACGACTAAGCCTCGCCTGGCAGATCCTCATCGGTCTGGTGCTCGGGATTGCATTGGGCGCGCTGCTCAACCATTTCAGTGCCGAGAAGGCCTGGTGGATCAGCAATGTGCTGCAACCGGCGGGCGATATCTTTATCCGTCTGATCAAGATGATCGTGATCCCGATCGTGATTTCCTCGCTGATCGTCGGCATTGCCGGGGTCGGTGATGCCAAGAAGCTCGGGCGCATCGGTCTCAAGACCATCCTTTACTTCGAAGTCGTCACCACCATCGCCATCGTCGTCGGCCTGCTGCTGGCCAACTTCTTCCAGCCGGGCAGCGGTATCGACATGAGCACCCTGGGCACTGTGGATATTTCCAAGTACCAGGCCACGGCCGCGGAAGTCCAGCATGAGCATGCGTTCATCCAGACCATCCTCAACCTGATCCCGTCGAACATCTTCGCCGCCGTTGCGCGTGGCGAGATGCTGCCGATCATTTTCTTCTCCGTATTGTTCGGCCTGGGCCTGTCCAGCCTGCAATCGGACCTGCGCGATCCGCTGGTGAAAATGTTCCAGGGCGTGTCGGAAAGCATGTTCAAGGTCACCCACATGATCATGCAATACGCCCCGATCGGCGTGTTCGCCCTGATCGCGGTGACAGTCGCCAACTTCGGCTTCGCGTCGCTGCTGCCTCTGGCGAAACTGGTGATCCTGGTTTACGTCGCCATCGCCTTCTTCGCCTTCGTGGTGCTGGGCCTGATCGCCCGCCTGTTCGGCTTCTCGGTGCTCAAGCTGATGCGCATCTTCAAGGATGAGCTGGTGCTGGCCTATTCCACCGCCAGTTCCGAAACCGTGCTGCCGCGCGTGATCGAGAAGATGGAAGCCTACGGCGCGCCGAAAGCCATCTGCAGCTTCGTGGTGCCCACCGGTTATTCGTTCAACCTCGACGGTTCGACCCTGTACCAGAGCATCGCGGCGATTTTCATCGCCCAGTTGTACGGCATCGATCTGTCCATCAGCCAGCAATTGCTGTTGGTGTTGACCTTGATGGTCACCTCCAAAGGCATCGCCGGCGTGCCGGGCGTGTCGTTCGTGGTGCTGCTGGCGACCTTGGGCAGCGTGGGCATTCCGCTGGAAGGGCTGGCCTTCATCGCCGGTGTCGACCGCATCATGGACATGGCCCGTACCGCCCTGAACGTCATCGGCAACGCCCTGGCCGTGCTGGTCATCTCCCGCTGGGAAGGCATGTACGACGATGCCAAGGGCCAGCGCTACTGGAACTCCCTGCCGCACTGGCGCAGCAAAGAGCCGCTGCCGGCGGGGGAAACTTCCAGCCGTTGAGATCCATTGTGGGAGTTCGGGCCAGCAGCAAAGAGCCTGAACAACCCCGGCCATTGTGGGAGCCGAGCTTGCTCGCGATTGCGGTGTGTCTGCCAACATCAATGCTGACTGATCCGACGTCATCGCGAGCAAGCTCGGCTCCCACAGGAATTTTTGTCAGGCGCAAAGATTCTGAACAACCCCGGCTCCCACAGGGTCTTCCACAGGGTGTTCGTTGATCATCTGCGCAGTGCCAAGCAAACCCCGGAGAAATCCGGGGTTTGTCGTTTCTGCCAGCCCCGCTATCATTCGCGGCATCTTCCGGGGGATTTGACCGATGCTCAATGGCCTGTGGCTTGGCTTCTTTATCGTGGCTGCCGTGTCGGCGCTGGCGCAGTGGTTGATCGGCGGCAATGCCGGGATCTTCGCGGCCATGGTGGAAAGCATTTTCGCCATGGCCAAGCTGTCGGTGGAGGTGATGGTCCTGCTGTTCGGCACCCTGACCCTGTGGCTGGGCTTCCTGCGCATCGCTGAAAAAGCCGGTATCGTCGACTGGCTGGCCAAGGCTCTAGGGCCGCTGTTCCTGCGCTTGATGCCGGAGGTGCCTGCCGGCCACCCGGCGATCGGCCTGATCACCCTCAACTTCGCCGCCAACGGCCTGGGACTGGACAACGCGGCCACCCCCATCGGCCTCAAGGCCATGCGCGCCCTGCAAGACCTCAACCCCAACCCGACCATCGCCAGCAATGCGCAGATTCTGTTCCTGGTGCTCAACGCCTCGTCGCTGACGCTGCTGCCGGTGACCATCTTCATGTACCGCGCGCAGCAAGGCGCGCCCGACCCGACCCTGGTGTTCCTGCCGATCCTGCTCGCCACCAGCGCCTCGACCCTGATGGGGCTGCTGTCGGTGGCGTTCATGCAGCGCCTGCGGTTGTGGGATCCGGTGGTGCTGGCTTATCTGATCCCGGGCGCGCTGGCGCTGGGCGGTTTCATGGCGCTGCTGGCGACGCTCTCGGCCACGGCGCTGGCGGGGTTGTCATCGATCCTGGGCAACCTGACGTTGTTCGGCTTGATCATTGTGTTCCTGGTGGTGGGTGCCCTGCGCAAGGTCAAGGTGTATGAAGCCTTCATCGAGGGCGCCAAGGAGGGCTTCGACGTCGCCAAGACGTTGCTGCCATACCTGGTAGCCATGCTTTGCGCCGTGGGCGTGCTGCGGGCTTCGGGAGCGCTTGATTTCGGCCTGGACGGCATCCGGCACCTGGTGCAGTGGGCCGGCTGGGACACGCGCTTCGTCGATGCCTTGCCGACCGCCATGGTCAAGCCGTTCTCCGGCAGCGCCGCCCGGGCGATGCTGATCGAGACCATGAAGACCTCTGGCGTGGACAGCTTCCCGGCCCTGGTGGCGGCGACCATCCAGGGCAGCACCGAAACCACGTTCTACGTGCTGGCGGTGTATTTCGGCGCCGTCGGCATCCAGCGGGCGCGCCATGCCGTGGGGTGCGCGCTGCTGGCGGAGTTGGCCGGGGTCGTGGCGGCGATTGGCGTTTGCTACTGGTTCTTCGGTTGACCTGAGTCGCCCGGCGGCCCCTAGGGTTGGGTCGGCGTTGCGAAACGCTGGCCTTGCTCCAATGTCCAGGCCACCACGTCGGCTGTCAGCCGGTCGCCGGCCCGACCAAAGCCGTCCACCACCGCTGGCACTTTCACATCGCTCAATGGCTGGCGCACTTCAAAACGGCGACTGGCCAGGATGCGCTGGTCGAAGCCGCGCACCAGCAGCGCGTCCAGGCGAATCACCACGCTGGCCGCAGTGCCCTGGTATTCGGTCTGGAACGCCTGCAATTGCCCGCCCAGCTCCAGGTCCGCTTGCAGGTTGCTGTCGGCGACGCTCAACAGCCTGACGCGTCCATCCTGGGCGAAGCCATCGAGCAGGCGGTTGCGCAACAACACCGGGGCCGGGTCGCTCCAACGCGAGGCGGCGTAACTGCTGAACAGATTGCCCTGGGGGATCACCGCGATTTTCGGGCTGTTGAGCACCTCGCTGGCCTGGGGGTTGGCCAGGCGCAGCGACCAGCTCACCGCCGCGCCCGCAGATGCCGGGGCCTGGGTGACGGGCAAGCGATACACATCCGAAGGTTCGGCCTTGGGCAAAATCGAACAACCGCCCACCAGGACGAATCCTGCCAGCAAGAGAAGAGGGCGGATAAACCGGTTGGACGGCTTCATGGCGTGAACTCCTTGTCCTTGTCATTGCCCAGCAAATAGCCGCTGGGGTTGGCATCCAGGCGCCGGGAGATCCCCCGCAGGGCGCTCAGGGTTTCGCGCAGTTCACGCACGGCTGGCGCCAGGGCATTGAGGCCCTGCATGCCGTTATTCAACGAGTCGCGGTTGTCGTTCAGCAGTTTGTCGAGGGTCGCGGTGCTGCGCGCCAGGGATTGCATGGCCTGGCCGGCGTTGCCGAACGCCTGTTTGCCCTGGTCGTTGAGCAAACCATTGGCGTTGCGCATCAACGCCGTGGTCTGTTCCAGCGTGGCGCTGGCCTGTTTGCCGATGGACGCCAGTTGCTGCATGGCCTGGCGAATATCGCCGCGCTGCTCGGCAATGACCCCCGTGGTTTGTTCCAAGTGTTCCAGCGTCTTGCCCAGGCTTTGGACGTTGTCCGAGGAAAACACCTCATTGGCGTTGTGCAGCAGCAGGTTGATGCTGGTCATCAAGTCATCGCTGTTGTTGAGCAGGCGGGCGATAGGCGAGGGCGCGGCGATGATCACCGGCGGTTCCCCATCGTGCCCCGTCAGCACCGGGCTCTGGGGCGTGCCGCCGCTGAGCTGGATAATCGAGGTGCCGGTGATGCCGGTCAGTGCCAGCTTGGCCTGGGTGTCTTGCTTGACCGGTGTTTCCCCACTCAAGCGCACCCGCGCCAACACTCGACGCGGGTCGTTCGGGTCCAGGCGCAGGTTGACGACGTCGCCGACCTTGATCCCGCTGTACTCCACCGAGCTGCCCCGGGACAACCCGCTGACCGCCTCGTTGAACACCACTTCGTAATACTTGAATTCGCTGTCCACGTTGGACTTGGCCAGCCACAGACCAAACAACAGGGCGCCAGCCACCACAATGACGGTGAACAGGCCGATCAGCACATGATGGGCTCGGGTTTCCATGTCAAACCTCGTTGGATTGTGTAGCGGCCGATAACGCC
The DNA here is from genome assembly GCF_019956035.1 of Pseudomonas sp. A-RE-22. Taxonomy (NCBI): domain Bacteria; kingdom Pseudomonadati; phylum Pseudomonadota; class Gammaproteobacteria; order Pseudomonadales; family Pseudomonadaceae; genus Pseudomonas; species Pseudomonas sp. A-RE-22. The sequence goes on along the minus strand of NZ_JAHBCZ010000044.1, from coordinate 91,196 downwards.
GCGCGGCCGCGAGGGCCATGGAAGTATTCGTGAATCCAGGCGTCGTCGGTTTCCGACACCTTGTCGATGACATCGGCCACCAGTACTTTTTTCTGCGCCAGCACCGCCACCCGGTCGGTGATGGTGTAGAGGGTGTCCAGGTCGTGAGTGACCAGGAACACGCTCAGGCCCAGGGCATCGCGCAGTGTCAGGATCAACTGGTCGAACGCCGCCGCACCGATGGGATCGAGGCCGGCGGTGGGTTCGTCGAGAAACAGGATGTCCGGGTCCAGGGCCAGCGCGCGGGCCAGGGCGGCGCGCTTGATCATGCCGCCGGACAGCGAGGCGGGGTATTTGTCGGCGGCCGTTAACGGCAGGCCGGCCAAGGCCAGCTTCACCGCCGCCAAGTGCTCGGCGTCGGCCCGGCTGAGCCCGGCGTGTTCGATCAGCGGCAGGGCGACGTTTTCTGTCACGGTCAATGACGAGAACAGCGCGCCTTTCTGGAACAACACGCCAAAGCGCCGTTCCACCCGCGAACGTTGTTCCGGGGGCAGGCTCGGCAAGTCTTCGCCGAACACCCGCACAGAACCCTCGCTGGGCCGGTTCAGGCCGATGATGCTGCGCAGCAGCACCGATTTGCCGCTGCCGGAGCCGCCGACCACGGCAAGGATCTCGCCCTTGTACACGTCCAGGTCGAGGTTTTCATGCACGCTCTGGCGGCCAAAGCGATTGCACAGGCCGCGCACTTGAATCACTGCCTCGGAGGGCGGTCGCAAGGGTTGGCTCACCAGTTCATCTCCATGAAAAACAGCGCGGCCACGGCATCGAGAACAATCACTACGAAAATCGACTGCACCACGCTGGACGTGGTGTGAGCCCCGACCGATTCGGCACTGCCACTGACCTTGAAACCTTCCAGGCAGCCCACGGCAGCGATCAGGAAGGCAAAGATCGGCGCCTTGACCATCCCCACCAGGAAATGCTGCACGCCAATGTCCGACTGCAACAGCGTCAGGAACATGGCCGGGGAAATGCCCAGCGACAAAGCGCAGACCACGCCGCCCCCGATAATGCCCGAGAGCATGGCCAGGAAGGTCAGCATCGGCAGCGCCACCAACAGCGCCAGCACCCGTGGAATCACCAGCAACTCGACCGGATCGAGGCCCAGGGTGCGGATCGCGTCGATTTCTTCGTTGGCCTTCATCGAGCCGATCTGCGCGGTGAACGCGCTGGCGGTGCGGCCCGCCATGAGAATCGCCGTCAGCAATACGCCGAATTCGCGCAGGAACGAGAACGCCACCAGGTCCACGGTAAAGATGCTGGCGCCGAAATCGGCCAATACCGTCGCGCCGAGAAACGCCACCACTGCGCCCACCAAAAACGTCAGCAGGGCGACGATGGGGGCGGCGTCCAGGCCGGTCTGTTCGATGTGAACGACCATCGGTGTCATGCGCCAGCGCCTGGGGCGAAGCAGGTTGCGGGCCAGGGTTTCCAGGATCAGGCCGACAAAACCCAGCAGTTGCAGAGTGTCTTGCCAGACTTTTTCCACCGCGCGGCCGATACGCGTCAGCAGCTGTGTCAGCACGCCGACCTGCGGCTCCTTCACTGGCACACAGAAGTCCGTCAGCGAGCAATAGACCGTCTGCAACAGCGCCCGCTCGGCGGCCGGCAAGCTGCAATCGGGGTGCTCGGTGGTCTTGCCCAGCCGTTCGGAGCCCAGCAGCTCCACCAGCAACGAAGCCCCGGCGGTGTCGAGGGCGCCGAGGCCGTTGAGGTCGATCAGGGTGTTCTCGTCGTATTGGCCGCGCAAGGATTCGCTCAAGCGCTTGAGCTGTGCGTAATGGGCCAGCGTCCAGTCGCCGCCAACCCAGAGCTGCGCCGGAGAGCGAGACGTGTCCAGCCGGGCAGTGCCAGTGTGGGATCCGGGGGTCATAAGCTCCATGCTCGTTCGACTTGAACAGCGCTACCTAATAGCACGACCGCCGTTATTTTGCCTCGGGTGCGTCAGCGCTCACGTTGAAACGCAGCACGCCGATCATCTGGCCATTTTCCGTCAGCACCCGCACTTGCCATTTACCCGTCGGGTCTTGCGGGAAGTTCTGCTTGTGGGTCCAGGCGCGATAGCCTTCCTTGCGCCCGCCGTGGATGTCCAGGGCGATGCGATCGACTTCTTTACCGTTGAACTGCCAGACGTGATAAATCCGCTCATCAAGCCCTCGCGGCGCGTTGATGGCCGTGTAGGCGTACAGGCCGTTGCCACGGATCTGGGCCGCACTGACTTCCTTGAGGCTGGCGCCCGGCGTGCGGTCTTCCAGTTGGGTGCTGATCGCCACTTCGGTCATCCACAGCGTGGCCGGTGGCACCCAGGAGCGCAGCACCCAGCCGGCGGCACCAATCCCCAGGGTGATGCACAGGATCGCCAGGGCGTTGCGCACGGTGCGGATCGGGAAGATCGAGGCCAGGCTGGGAAACGACAGCAGCATGGCAATGCCCAGCGCCAGCTTGAAGCTCTGGTCGGTGGTCAGGTGCAGGATCACCGGCAGCGCGGTGAGCAGGGCGGCGAACAGCGTCAGCGTGTGCAACGCCAGGAACGCCCAGCGCCGGGGCGCCAGCCATTTGTAGTACAGCGGGTCGGTGATCGAAATCAGCGCCGCGATCGTCAGCAGGCCGGTGAAAATCAGCTGGCTGCTGTTCCAGGTGGTGGTGATGAAGAAAAACGGCAGGACGAAAAACAGGCTTTCCTGGTGAATCATCTGCGTGGCGTAGCGCAACAGCGGCTGGGGGATTTCCCGTTTGAAAATCCGCGCGAACAGCCGGGTCATGCTGTTCTCGACCATCAGCCAGAGCCAGCTCACCAGCATCATGATGGCGATCCAGGTCGCCAGGCCCTGCTGGCGGTCGACCAGCATGAAACTGCCGACTCCGGAGATGAAACCACCGAGCGCGATGACACCTGGATAGCGCTTCATCAGTTCAAGGATGCGCTGGATGTAGAGAGTCAGGTTTTGCATTCGGTGGTTTCACAGTAAGTCGTAGGAAATATCCCTGACAGAGTATCGTCAGGACATCGATGTGACGAGTGCTCTTGTGGCAAGTGGGATTTGCTGTGGGAGCAAAGCTTGCTCGCGAAACAGGCGCCTCGGTTTCTGAAAGACCGCGTCGCGTCCATCGCGGGCAAGCCTTGCTCCCACACATCAGACAGATGCCTTCGCCACAAATGTGTGCCGCCACGAAATCACTCTTCGTTCGGTCGGGCCCGCCGGCGCACCTGCCACACCACCAACCCAAGCAACAGCAACCCCAGCAGACCGCCCAGCCCCCAGACGAGCTCATCGTCACTGAGCAACGGCTTCTCGATGCGCAGGTAACCCGGGTCCTTGAGCAGTTCGCGCAGGGCCACGTTGGCCTGTTCCAGGCTCACTTCCTGCAGGCGCAGGGCCGGGTTGGCGAAGCGGCCGTCTTCATAATCGCCCAGGGCACCCCAGTAGTAATCGGCCAGTGCGCTGTTGCCTTGAACCGCCCAGGACTGATGGGCAATGGCCGCGCGCTTGATGCGCACGAAATCGGCGGGGTCCAGGCCATCCTTGAGCAATCTCTTGCGCAGTTCTTCCAGCGCCTGTTCGGCTTCGGGCAAGTCTTCGCGGGACAGGTCTGCGTTCAGGCTGAAGAAGCCAACGCCGCCGAACACCTCGCGCTCGGTCCACGGTCCGTAGGACAAGCCACTGGCCAGGCGCAATTGGCGATAGAGCGCCCAGTCCAGGTAATCCTTGAGCAGGTCGAAGGTTTCGTCATGCTGCTCATCCAGCACCGGCTCCGGGAACAGCCAATGAAGCTTGGCGCTGTTGCCGACCAGGCCATGGATCAGGTTGCGCTTGGTGACTGCCTTGTAGCGGATCTGTGGCAGCGCCTCGTGTGGGCTGGGCTCCACCGGCTCGAGTTCGCCAAAGGCGCGTTCCAGGTAGGCCGGCAACAGTCGGTCGAGGTCGCCAACCACGATCAGGGTCATGTTGTTCGGTGCATACCAGTCCTTGCGCACTTGTTCGAGGCGGGCGAGGGTATGGCGTTCTACCTCGGCCCGTTCCGCGCAGCGCAGGCCCAACTCAACCGCCAGCTGGTTGCTGGCCTTGTGGCCCAGGTCCTGATGATCGAGCCAGCGTTGCAGGTGGGTGTAGTGGCCACCGTCCTCGCGTTCCACCACCCGCTTGGCCGCCTCCAGGGCTTTTTCATCGATACGGGTGCGGGTCAACAGCGCCAGCAACAGGTCCAGGACCTTGCGTTGATTGCGCGCCGGCGCCTCGATGACGAACGTGGTGTCGGCGTTGCTCGTGAAGGCATTCCACTCGCCACCCAAGGCCTGCATGCGCTCTTCCAGGCCACCTTCACCGCCCTCATCGACGCCACTGAACAGCAGGTGTTCGAGCAGATGCGGCAGTTCCTTGTCGGCGCAACTGAAGTCGTCCAGGCCCACGCCGACCACCAAGCGGATCGCCACATGCCCGCGCTCGCTGCCCGGCTTGAGTATCAACTGCATGCCGTTGGGCAACATATAGCCTTCGACCTGGAACCGGTCCAGGGCGACCGCGGGCAGTGAACCGAGCAAAAGAAAGGCGAGCAACAGACAACGCATAAGGGCTTCCTGGCGGCTGAGTGGAGGTCCATGGTGCCGGGCAGGCCGTCATCGGCGGATCGTCGCCCGGAGTCGGCTCGCTCCCCCTATCGAATCTATGCGGTGTTCATGACAACGGGAGCAGGCGGGCCAGCGAACGGTTTCAGGCCCGAGCCTTTGTACTGGCAGACATTGTTACTGACTGACCAACGCGCCAGTCGTTCACGGCGAATGGGTAATGTCGGAAATTTCATCTGCCGCCAGCGCACCGATCTCGGCGGTCTCCAGGACCACATAGGCACTGCCGCAAAACAGCGAATTGAGGCGCCTCATGTCGGCGATCAGCTCCAAGTGCAGGGAACTGGTCTCCAGGCTTTGCACGACCTTGCGCTGCAGGCGGCTGACATGGGCATGGGCCATGCGCCGTTCCTGCGCCCGAAAGCGACGTTTCTCACGCAGCAACTGCCGGGCGCTTTCCCGGTCGGCACTGAGGAATACCGACAGCCCCAGTCGCAGGTTGGCGATCAAGTGGCTGTGCAGGCCCGCCAACTCCTCCAGGCCTACCTCGGAAAACGACCGACGTTGCGAGGTCTTCTGCTGCTGGACCTTGCGCAACATGCGTTCGATGAGGTCGCTGGCCAGCTTGAGGTTGATCGCCAGCTCGATGATTTCCGCCCAGCGGCGGCTGTCCTGCTCACTGAGGTCCTCGCGGGGCATTTGTGCCATGTACAACTTGATTGCGCTGCACAACGCTTCGACGTCGTCATTCATGCGACGCACTTCCTGGGTCACCGCCGTCTGCGTACCCCGCAGCACGTCCAGCATGGCTTCGAGCATGCTTTCGATCAGATCGCCGATGCGCAAGGTTTCCCGGGCCGCGTTCGCCAGCGCCAGGCTCGGGGTGACGAGGGCGGTAGGGTCCAGATGTCGCGGCTTGGCCGTGCCGTTGGTGTCCGGACGTTCCGGTAGCAACCAGGCACAGAGCCGAGCCATGGGGCCGACGCTGGGCAGCAGCACCAGGCAACGCACGGTGTTGTAGAGCAGATGGAACCCAATCACCGTTTCCTGCGGGCTGAAATCCAGGCTGTCCAGCCAGCCCACCAGCGGGTCGAGCACTGGAATGATCAACAACAGCCCGATCAGCTTGTACAGCAGGCTGCCCAGCGCCACCTGGCGCCCGGCGGTGTTCTGCATGCTGGTGCTGAGGAACGCCAGTACGCCGCTGCCAATGTTGGCGCCGATCACCAGGCCGATGGCCACCGGCAGGCTGATCACCGCCGCGCCGGCCAGTGTCGCGGTCAACAGCACGGCGGCCAGGCTGGAATAGGAGATCATCGCGAACAGCGCGCCGACCAAGGCATCGAGCAGGATGTCGCCAGTCAGCGAGGCGAAGATCACTTTCACGCCCTGGGCATGGGTGATGGGCGCCGCGGCTTCGACGATCAATTGCAAGGCCAGGATGATCAGCCCCAGGCCGATGCCGACCCGACCCATTTGCCCGGCGCGGGTCTGTTTGCGCGACAGGAAAAAAATCACCCCGAGGAAAATCAGCAGCGGCGACAGCCACGACAGATCGAGGGTCAGCACCCGTGCCATCAGCGCGGTGCCGACATCGGCGCCGAGCATGGTCGCCAGGGCCGGGGTCAGCGCCATCAGGCCCTGGCCGACGAACGAGGTGACGAGCATGGCCGTGGCGTTGCTGCTCTGGACCATGGCCGTGACCATGATGCCGGCGACAAACGCCAGCCAGCGTCGGGACATGTTCTGGCCGATGACATGGCGCAGGTTCGAGCCATAGACCCGCAAGATGCCGGTACGCACGATGTGCGTGCCCCAGATCAGCAGGGCGACGGCGGAGAGCAAATTCAGCAGGGTCAGCATGAGGAGCCCCCTGTTAGCGTCCCAAAAGGACAAATTGACGATGCCACATTCTTCTTTCTTGTACTTAAGCTGTAGTTGGCGAACGGTTCGGGCGCCAGCATTGCACAGCTAAAGAATCGTTTGAAACAAATCCGTCATAAAAATACATCCCTCGAAAACACCCAAAACCCTTGTGGGAGCGAGCTTGCTCGCGATAGCGGCCTGACAGCCAAAGAAGATGTTGGATGTCATGGCCTCATCGCGAGCTCGCTCCCACAGGTTTTGCATCCGGCCACTTTTTTGCAGGCATGAAAAAGGGGCTCCAAGAGCCCCTTCATTCATTGCCCTGTACCGTTACTGACCCGGCATATCCTTGCGCAGTTTCACCGGCTCCTGCTGCTTGCGCTTGCGTGCAATCGCAGTGCGCATCTTGATGTTGATGGCTTCCACCGCCAGGGAGAACGCCATGGCGAAGTAGACGTAGCCTTTTGGCACGTGCACGTCGAACGACTCGGCGATCAGTACGGTACCGACCACCAGCAGGAACGACAGCGCCAGCATCTTCAGCGACGGGTGCTTGTCGATGAACTCGCTGATGGTGGCCGAAGCCAGCATCATCACCAGCACGGCGACGATGATTGCCGCGACCATGACCGGTACATGGGAGACCATGCCGACGGCGGTAATGACCGAGTCCAGGGAGAACACGATGTCGATGATCGCGATCTGGATGATGGTGTAGATGAAGTTGCCGCCCTTGCCCGAAGGTTCGTCGCTGCTTTCATCTTCGCCTTCCAGTGCGTGGTACATCTCCTGGGAGCTTTTCCACAGCAGGAACAGGCCACCGAAGAACAGGATCAGGTCACGACCGGAGATGCCCTGGCCGAACACTTCGAACAAATCGGCGGTCAGGCGCATCACCCAGGTGATGGACAGCAGCAACAGGATCCGCGTGACCATGGCCAGCGCCAGGCCGAAGATCCGGGTGCGCGCCTGCATGTGCTTGGGCATGCGGCTGACCAGGATCGAAATCATGATGATGTTATCGATGCCCAGGACAATTTCCAGGGCGGTCAGGGTAAAGAAGGCAACCCAGATTTCCGGGTTGGTCAGCCATTCCATGTGAGTTCCTTTGAGCGAGTGTTAGGCCGCGCCGCTGATGGCGGCGCAGCGGGCATTGCTTTTATAGAGTGCTGAACAGCGGAAAAATCCCCATCAGCAAGGCGGCGAACATTATGCACAGGCAAACCAGTACTGCCCACTTCAGGGTGAAGCGCTGGTGGTCGCCGAACTCGATTCCGGCCAAGGCTACCAGCAGGTAGGTCGACGGAACCAGCGGGCTTAACAGGTGGACGGGCTGGCCGACGATGGAGGCACGGGCCATTTCAACGGCGGTGATGCCGTAATGGCTGGCTGCCTCGGCGAGAACCGGTAACACCCCGTAATAAAATGCATCGTTCGACATGAAGAACGTGAACGGCATGCTCACCAGCGCGGTAATCACTGCCAGGTACGGGCCGAGGAAGTCCGGGATCACTGCCAGCAAGCTCTTGGACATGGCGTCGACCATGCCGGTGCCGGACAGGATACCGGTAAAGATACCGGCCGCGAAAATCAGCCCGACCACCGCCAACACGCTGCCTGCGTGGGCCGCAACGCGGTCTTTCTGCTGTTGCAGGCAAGGGTAGTTGACGATCATCGCGATACTGAAGGCCACCATGAACAGCACCGGCAGTGGCAACAGGCCGGCGATCAGGGTGCCCATCAGGCCCAGGGTCAACGCGCCGTTGAACCAGATCAGCTTCGGACGACGGGCGTCCGGGAACTGGGAAACGCTGATTTCGCTGTGGTCGATTTCATCGCCCACCAGATGCAATTCACCCAGGCGTGCGCGCTCACGCTTGCCGTACATGTAGGCAATCAGCAGGATCGCCACCACACCGGCGGCCATTGCAGGAATCATCGGCACGAAGATGTCGGACGGGTCCACGTGCAGGGCACTGGCGGCACGGGCCGTCGGGCCGCCCCACGGGGTCATGTTCATCACGCCGCCAGCGAGGATGATCAGGCCAGCCATGATGCGTGGGCTCATGCCGATGCGGCTGTAGAGCGGCAGCATCGCGGCCACGCAGATCATGTAAGTGGTCGCGCCGTCACCATCAAGGGAAACGACGAGCGCCAGAACGGCGGTACCGACCGAAACTTTCAACGGGTCGCCCTTGACCAGCTTGAGGATCTTGCGCACGGCCGGGTCGAACAGGCCGGAGTCGATCATCAGGGCAAAATACAGAATCGCGAACATCAGCATCACCCCGGTCGGGGCGAGCTTGGTGATGCCTTCGAGCATCATCGGGCCGATTTTCGGCGCAAAGCCACCGAACAGGGCGAACAGGATCGGGATGATGATCAAGGCGATCAGCGCGGACAGGCGCTTGGTCATGATCAGGAACATGAACGTGATGACCATGGCAAAGCCAAGGAAAGTCAGCATAGGAAATACTCCAGGCGTGGCGCGGCGGGCAAAGGCGAACCGGACAGGTCAGCGCAGGATGCAAGGCTCGGGACGGACGGATGGAGTGGGTGCAGCGGGACGGGTAGCAGCGGACATCAGAATCACCATTGTTGTTGTTAAAAGGGCCGAACGAGCCATGAAAACTCGCTTTGGCCGACCGGTCTTTTGCCGGTAGTGAGGGTGATCCTAATCGCGCTAGCTTTCAGCAAGCTTTCGTTGCAGACAATGGAGTTTTTTCTGTGGGGCAAAGCTTATCTGTGGGAGCAAAATTTATCTGTGGGGCAAAGCTCCCACAGAAAATCGGTGCGCCACCGGTCAATCAAAACGCCGAAAGATCCAACGGCCGCACCGCCCCCATCCAGATCGCATGCTCGGTATGGTCGATCAGGTCATCGCCGGTCTCGGGGTGCAGGAAAATCACCAGGCCTTTGCGATTGAGCGCCAGCCATGGCAAGACCACGCCGATGTACTGCGGGTCGAACGCCAGCTGACAGCTCCAGTCTGGATGCGGGCCGACCGGGCGTTGATGGACGCGGCCCATTTTCAGTGGAAACAATTGCGCCGCTTCCTCGCACAGGGCCCGCGCCTGGTCGAGGGTGTGGGCGTCGAAATACACGTGGGCGTGGTAGCCCTTGATCCGCTGCATCTGTCACTCCTTGAAAAGAGGCCGAACCCTCGCCGTTTGCCGCGGGTCAGAGCCTTTACACGCGGGATAAAGAGGAACGCAGCCATGAAAAACGCCGAAACCCCGGTCATCAAAGTGGTGCTCTATGGTGCCATGAGCAGCCTCGGCAGTGCGTTGATGGCTGAAATGCTGCGGCGCCAGCACGAAGTCATCGCCATTCTCGACGATCTTACTGCCCTGGCTCCCCGCCCGGGCCTGCGGACCAAGACCGGTGATCTGTTCGATCCCGAGCGGGTCAAGCAAAGTGTTGCCGGTGCCAGCGCCGTGGTGTGTCTGCTGAACGCGCCGGGGCTGCCGATGAACAGCGAACAAGTGGAGCGCACATTGATTCCCGGCCCGGTGGAGCAAGTATTGGCCGTGGATGCACTGATCGCCGGCATGCAGGCGGTGAATATTCCCCGGCTGTTCCTGGTGGGCGACTTTGCGATGCTCGACGAGGAGCCGACGGACGACGATTTGCAGCGCCATGCCGCCGAAGAAGTGCTCGATGCCCTGAAGAACAGCACCTTGCAGTGGACCTTGATCAACGCACCCTATGCCGCACCTGGCTTGGGCATCGAACATTTCAGCCAGGTCAGCACCAGCCTCGAACCCGGCATGGCCGAATCCCTGGAGCGACTCAACCGGGTCGCGGTCGGCATCGCCGATGAGCTGCGCCTGAACCTGCACGTGGGCGAGCACGTCAGCTTCGTGGCCGCCATGTAGGAGCTGCCGAAGGCTCGGGCCGCGTTCGGACGATCTTTTCAAACAGCAATGGAAGGCAACGGTAGCCCCGTGAGCGATTCGGCACTGTTGGCCTGTTCTTCCATCAGCCAATCGACGAATTGCCTGATCAACACACCGCGGCGTTTACGCTGGGGCAAGACCACGTAATACCCCAGCCGCGAGAGCACCGTTTCAGCGATCGGACGACACAGCAGCCCCTGAGCCAATAAGTTATCCACAAGGTGCCGCCAGCCGATGGCGACGCCCTGGCCGCCAATCGCGGCCTGGATGAGTAGCGTGTAGTTGTCGAAGCGCAACTGCCCTGGGGCCGGTGGTGACGTGATGCCCAGCTCGCGGAATACGCCGCTCCATTCGAACCAGCTGTTGCTGTTGCCCGCACGCAGGTGCAGCAAGGGAAACTCTGCCAAGGCCTGGGCGGACAAGGGCAGGGGACGATCCTTGAGCAGCAGCGGGCTGCACACCGGAAAAACTTCTTCGCTGAACAGCCAGCGACTTTCGCCTTGTTTGAAGCGACCGTCGCCGAACAATACGGCAACGTCGATATCGGTGCGCAGCATGTTGTGGTTGCGTTCGCTGGTCACCAGGCTGACGTCCACCTGCGGGTTGGCGGCGTGAAAGCGATGCAGGCGCGGCATCAGCCAGTAGGCGGCAAAGGCGAAGTCCGTGGCCACCTGCAACACCTCGTGCTGGTGTTGGGCGGTGATCGCGCTCAGCCCTGCATCGATGCTTTGCAAGCCGGCCTGTACTTGTTCGAACAGGATCGTCCCGGCCTCGGTCAGTTCGATGCCGCGGTAGATGCGGTCGAACAACCGCGTACCCAGTTGCTCTTCCAGGCGCTTGATCTGCTGGCTGATGGCCGGTTGCGTGGTGCCCAGCTCAATCGCCGCCGCGGTAAAGCTTTGTTGGCGCGCCGCGGCTTCAAAGGCGCGGAACAGTTCCAGGGACAGGTTACCCAGGGCGTCATACATAAGCTGTGCTTATCCTAGTCATTATCCTGCATGGGCTTTACCCCAAAACCCGGGGGCTACATGCTCAATCGCAGCAATGTCGCATAACTGCCTACTATGGAATGCCGCGAATACATGAAGCGCAAGAACATTCTTTTCATCATGGCCGATCAAATGGCCGCGCCAATGTTGCCGATCTACGGTCCTTCGCCGATCAAGTTGCCGAACCTGTCGCGCCTGGCCGCCGAGGGCGTGGTGTTCGATGCCGCCTATTGCAACAGCCCGCTGTGCGCACCGTCGCGCTTTACCCTGGTGAGCGGCCAGTTGCCGAGCAAGATCGGCGCCTACGACAACGCGGCGGATTTCCCTGCGGACGTGCCGACTTACGCCCACTACTTGCGCCGCCTCGGCTACCGCACGGCGCTGTCCGGCAAGATGCATTTTTGTGGGCCGGACCAACTGCACGGCTACGAAGAACGCCTGACCAGCGACATTTACCCGGCCGACTACGGCTGGTCGGTGAACTGGGACGAGCCGGACGTGCGGCCGAGCTGGTACCACAACATGTCGTCGGTGTTGCAGGCCGGGCCGTGCGTGCGCACCAACCAGCTGGATTTCGATGAAGAAGTGGTGTTCAAGGCACAGCAGTACCTGTTCGACCATATCCGCGAGGACGGCGACCAGCCGTTTTGCCTCACCGTATCGATGACGCACCCACACGATCCGTACACGATTCCCAAGGCGTTCTGGGATTTGTATGACGACAACGACATTCCTTTGCCGCAGACCCCGGCGCAAAAGGCGCTCGACCCACATTCCCAGCGGCTGCTGAAGGTCTATGACCTGTGGGACAAGCCACTGCCTGTGGATAAGATTCGGGATGCCCGCCGCGCCTATTTCGGCGCGTGCAGCTACATTGACTGCAATGTCGGCAAGCTGCTGCAGACCCTGGAAGACACTGGTCTACTGGACGACACGATCATCGTGTTCTCCGGCGATCACGGGGACATGCTCGGCGAAAAGGGCCTCTGGTACAAAATGCACTGGTTCGAAATGGCTGCCCGCGTACCGTTGCTGATCAGTGCGCCGGGGCAGTTCGCCAGCGGCCGGGTGAGCGCGGCCGTGTCCACCGCCGATTTGCTGCCAACCCTGGTGGAGCTGGCCGGCGGCACGCTGGAACCGGGCTTGCCGCTGGATGGCCGTTCGCTGGTGCCGCATCTGCAAGGGCAGGGCGGGCATGACGAAGTCTTCGGTGAATACATGGCCGAAGGCACCATCAGCCCGTTGATGATGATCCGTCGTGGCCCGTGGAAATTCATCTACAGCGAAGATGACCCGTGCCTGCTGTTCGACCTACGCAACGATCCCAAGGAACTGGAAAATCTCAGCCAATCCCCTGAGCATCAAGTCCTGTTCGCCGATTTTCTCGCCGAGGCGCGTGTCAAGTGGGACATCCCGGCTATTCATCAACAGGTGCTCGCCAGCCAGCGTCGCCGCCGTTTCGTCGCCCAGGCGCTGACCCTGGGCAAACTCAAGAGCTGGGATCACCAGCCGCTGGTGGACGCCAGCCAGCAGTACATGCGTAACCACATCGACCTCGACGATCTGGAGCGCAAGGCCCGTTATCCACAACCCTGCCAAAACCAATAACGTAAGGGGCAAGCCATGCAAAAGTTATCCACAGTACTGACCGCTGGGCTGTTGGCGTTGAGCAGTGTTTCGGCCTGGGCCGAGCAAAGCTGCGAAACGGTGAAGATGGCCGACCCGGGCTGGAGCGATATTGCCGCCACCAATGCCATCACCGGCTTCCTGCTGGACGGGATGGGCTACAAGGCCAAGGTCGATACCCTCGCGGTGCCGATTACCTTCGGTGGCCTCAAGGATGGCCAGGTGGATGTGTTTTTGGGTAACTGGATGCCGGCACAGCAGGGCTTTTATGACAAGTTCGTGGCCAATGGCGACGTCACGCAACTGGCCAAGAACCTGGACGGCACCGAATTCACTCTGGCGGTCCCGGACTACGTCTGGGATGCCGGTGTGCATAACTTTGCCGACCTGAACAAATTCGCCGACAAGTTCGACAAGAAGATCTACGGCATCGGCTCCGGCGCCCCGGCCAACCTCTCCCTGAAAGAAATCATCAAGACCAATGACTTCGGCATGGGCGAGTGGAAACTGGTGGAGTCCAGCGAGCAGGCGATGCTGGCGGAAGTCTCCCGGGCGGTGAAGAAACAGAAATTCGTGACCTTCCTCGGCTGGACCCCGCACCCGATGAACGTGCAACTGAAAATGCACTACCTCAAGGGCGGCGAGAAATACTTCGGCGACACGGGCAGTGTCTACACCCTGACCCGCAAAGGTTATGCACAGGCCTGCCCGAACGTGGGCAAGCTGCTGACCAACCTGAGCTTCACCCAGGACATGGAAAACAGCATCATGGCCGAGGTGGTGAACAACAAGGTCAGCAACGCCGATGCGGCCAAGGCCTGGATCAAGGCCAACCCGGCGGTCCTGGATAAATGGCTGGACGGTGTGAAGACGATGGATGGCAAGGATGCGCTGGCGGCGGTGAAGGCCAAGCTCTGACGGCGGAGCACTGTCGCAAGGGGATTATTGTGGGAGCAAGGCTTGCCCGCGATGAAGACAACTCGGTCTTTCAGAGACCGAGGTGCCTGTTTCGCGAGCAAGCTTTGCTCCCACATAAATTCCCTCGCCACAGGGAGAACAGTGCCTTGTCCTGATACCCTTGCTTGCAAACCCCATCCTTGAGGCCCCATGGCAATCCCCACGCGCCGTTCACTCTTTCCTTTCCTGAGCTGGCTGCCCCGGCAGACCCGCGCCAGTGTCGGCCGTGACCTGATCGTCGGCCTGAGCGGCGCGATTCTCGCGTTGCCGCAGTCCATTGCCTACGCCCTGATTGCCGGTTTGCCACCGGAGTACGGCTTGTATGCGGCGATCGTGCCGGTGCTCATCGCCTGCCTGTGGGGTTCGTCGTGGCACCTGATCTGCGGCCCCACGGCGGCGATTTCCATCGTCTTGTACGCCACCGTCAGTCCGCTGGCCGTCCCCGCCAGCCAGGACTACATCACCTTGATCCTGCTACTGACGGTGTTGGCGGGCATTTTTCAATGGTTGCTGGGACTGCTGCGTTTCGGTGCGCTGGTGAATTTCGTCTCGCATTCGGTGGTGCTGGGTTTCACCCTGGGCGCGGCGGTGGTGATTGCCCTGGGGCAGTTGCCGAACCTGCTGGGCCTCGACCTGCCGAACGAAGCCACGGCGTTGAGGGGGCTGCTGATGCTGGTCGACCACATCGGGGCTGTGGATAAGCCATCGCTGCTGCTGGGCTTGGGGACCCTGGTCCTGGGCGTGGTGCTCAAGCGCCTGTTGCCGCGTTGGCCGAGCCTGTTGATAACTTTAGTCATCAGCAGCCTGGTGGTCTGGTTGTGGCCGGCGATGTTCGCGCATGTGGCGCTGGTCAGTGCCTTTGCCGGGCGCCTGCCCCCGCTCACGCTGTTGCCGTTGGACCTGGAGCTGATCCTGCGCCTGCTGCCCGGGGCGGTTGCGGTGGGCATGCTCGGGCTGGTCACCAGCCTGTCCATCGCCCGCTCGCTGGCGGTACGTTCCGGGCAATTGCTCGATGCGAACCAGGAGGTGAGGGCACAGGGGCTTTCCAACATCGTTGGCGGATTTTTCTCCGGATCATTGTCGGCCGGTTCCTTTACCCGTTCCGGCCTCAGCTATGACGCCGGGGCCTGCTCGCCCCTGGCCGGGGTGTTCTCGGCCTTGTGGGTGGCGTTGTTTGCGGTCGCCGGGGCGAACCTGATTGCGCACATTCCGATTCCGGCCATGGCCGGCAGCATTTTGTTGATAGCCTGGGGACTGGTGGACCACCGCGGTATCCGGGCGTTGTACCGCGTGAGCCGCGCCGAATTCGTGGTGATGAGCCTGACCTGCCTGGCCACGTTGCTGCTGGAGCTGCAAACCGCCATCTACGCCGGCGTACTGGCCTCGCTGTTCTTTTACCTCAAGCGCACTTCACAGCCGCGGGTGCAGCATTTTCGCGAAGGGGAGGCGGAGATCCTGCGGGTCGGCGGCTCGATCTTTTTCGGCGCCAGCCATTACCTGCAAGCGCGCCTGCAACGGTTGCAGGCGCAGCGGGTGGTAATCGATGCCCAGCAGATCAACTTCATCGATTATTCCGGGGTGGAAATGCTCCACCAGGAAGCCCGGCGCCTGCGCAGCCAGGGCCGTAGCCTGACCTTGCGCATGGCCCGGCCCCAGGTGGTGGAGGAGTTGTTGAAGCTGGAGGGGGCGCAGAAGTGCCCGATTCACTTCGAAGACTGAAAAGGCTCAGGCACACAAAACATGGCGCAAGAGGACTTGTGGGAGCAAAGCTTGCTCGCGATGAATACCACGCGGTCTTTTTGGAAACCGAGGCGCCTGCTTCGCGAGCAAGCTTTGCTCCCACAGGAGCTTAAAGCGCCAGTTGGCGGCGCAGTTCGGCAAGTACTGGCGCGGTGTCCGGGCGTACCCCGCGCCACAGGTAGAACGCTTCGCCCGCCTGTTCGGCGAGCATGCCCAGGCCATCCATTGCCACCGCCGCGCCGTGTTCCTTGGCCCAACGGCAGAACGAGGTCGGTTCCTTGCCATACATCATGTCGTAGCAAACCGTCTTGCCGGGCTCGATCAGGCTGGCGGCAATCGGCGGTACATCCCCCGACAGGCTCGCGGAGGTGGCGTTGATGATCAGGTCCACCGGCTCTTGCAGCCAGTCGAACCCGCTGGCGGAAACCGGGCCCAGGTCGGCGAACAACTCGGCCAGCAATTCGGCCTTTTCCACCGTGCGATTGGCGATGATCACCGAGGCCGGCGCTTCGGCCAGCAGCGGCTCCAAGGCACCGCGCACTGCGCCGCCGGCCCCGAGCAACAGGATGCGCTTGCCCTTGAGGCTGAAGCCGGCGTTGACGGTCAGGTCCCGGACCAGCCCGGCGCCGTCGGTGTTGTCACCCAGCAGGCGACCGTCGGCCAGTTTGCTCAACGTATTGACCGCCCCGGCCCGCTGGGCCCGCTCGGTCAGGCTGTCGGCCAGGCGGAAGGCGTCTTCCTTGAACGGCACCGTGACGTTTGCCCCACGTCCCTCGCGGAAAAATTCTCGGGCGCAACCGGCGAAATCCTCCAAGGGCGCCAGCAGCGTGCTGTAGTCCAGGGTTTGCCCGGTCTGCTCGGCAAACAGGCGATGGATCAACGGCGACTTGCTGTGGCCGATCGGGTTACCCATTACAACGTAGCGGTCCATGGATAATCCTCGTTCAGGCCGTCGCCAGCCAATCGCGATCCTGCAGGAAGTACTCGGTCAGCCGCGCTTCTTCGCTGCCGGGTTCGGCTTTCCAGTCGTAGCCCCAGCGCACTTGCGGTGGCAGGGACATCAGGATCGATTCGGTACGTCCACCCGATTGCAGCCCGAACAGGGTGCCGCGGTCGTAGACCAGGTTGAATTCCACGTAGCGCCCACGACGGTATTCCTGGAATTCCCGCTGTTTGGCGGTGAACGCGTCGTGCTTGCGGCGGCGCACGATCGGCAGGTAGGCATCGATGTAGGCGTCGCCGATGGCGCGGATGAAGGCGAAGCAGGTGTCGAAATCCCACGCGTTCAGGTCGTCGAAAAACAGGCCACCGATGCCTCGGGGCTCGTTGCGATGCTTGAGGTGGAAATAGCTGTCGCACCAGGCTTTGTAGCGCGGGTACACCTCGGGGCCGAATGGCGCGCAGGCCTGCTCGGCGACACGGTGCCAATGGACGCAGTCTTCCTCGACGCCGTAGTAAGGCGTCAGGTCGAAGCCGCCACCAAACCACCAGACGGGTTCTTCGCCTTCCTTTTCGGCGATGAAGAAGCGCACGTTGGCGTGGGAGGTTGGCACGTGCGGGTTGTGCGGGTGGATCACCAGCGACACACCCAAGGCTTCGAAGCCGCGCCCGGCCAGTTCTGGCCGATGGGCGCTGGCTGAGGGTGGCAGGCCGCTGCCGAAGACGTGGGAAAAGTTGACGCCGCCCTTTTCGATCACCGTGCCGTTCTCGATCACCCGCGTGCGACCGCCACCACCGGCCGGCCGGGTCCAGGCATCTTCGACGAAGCGAGTGCCGCCGTCTTCGGTTTCCAGGGCGGTGCAGATACGGTCTTGCAGGTCGAGCAGGTAGGCTTTCACGGCCTCGGTGCGAGTGGACATGACATCACCTTGATCAGGGCTACGCTACGCGGCGTATGGCGGGCCGGTGGCAAATGGGCGCACAGGATACCACCGCACTTGCCCACACCACAGTTGACGACGGTCAAGCTTAGGAGTCCGATAGCAGGCTTGGTAAAAGTCCTGCGACAAGGAGAAAGTGAAGATGGCCAAACGTATCCAGTTCAGTTCCCACGGCGGTCCCGAAGTGCTCGAGTACGTCGATTACTCGCCTGCCGAGCCCGGCCCGCAGCAGGTGCGCGTCAGCAATAAGGCGATCGGCCTGAATTTCATCGACACCTACTACCGCAGCGGTCTTTATCCGCCACCGGCATTGCCATCGGGCCTGGGTGCCGAGGGCGCGGGCGTGGTCGAGGCGATCGGCTCGGACGTCAAGCGGTTCAAGGTCGGCGACCGAGTGGCGTACGGCAGCGGTCCGCTGGGGGCCTACAGCGATGTGCATGTGTTGCCCGAGGCCAACCTGGTTCATCTGCCCGAATCCATCAGTTTCGAACAGGCGGCCGGCGTGATGCTCAAGGGCCTGACCGTGCAATATCTGCTGCGCCAGACCTATGAACTCAAGGGCGGCGAAACCATCCTGTTCCACGCCGCTGCTGGTGGTGTGGGCTCCCTGGCCTGCCAGTGGGCCAAGGCCTTGGGCGTGAAGCTGATCGGCACCGTCAGCTCGCCGGAAAAGGCCGCCATCGCCAAAGCCCACGGCGCGTGGGCAACCATCGACTACAGCAAGGAAAACGTCGCACAGCGGGTGCTGGAATTGACTGACGGCAAGAAGGTGCCCGTGGTGTACGACGGAGTTGGCAAGGACACTTGGTTGACCTCCCTGGACAGCGTCGCCCCCCGTGGCCTGGTGGTGAGCTTCGGCAATGCTTCAGGTGCGGTGGACGGTGTGAACCTGGGGATCCTCGCGGCCAAGGGCTCGCTCTACGTCACCCGCCCGACCCTGGCGACTTACGCCAACAACGCCGAAAACCTGCAGCGCATGGCCGACGAGCTGTTCGGGATGATCAGCAGCGGCAAGATCAAAGTGGATATCAACCAGCGTTATCCACTGGCGGAAGCGGCCAAGGCTCATACCGAGTTATCGGCGCGGCGCACGACGGGGTCGACCGTTCTCCTGCCTTGAATTACAGGGTGTTTGTGATGGCCTCATCGCGGGCAAGCCATGCTCCCACAGGGTATGTTCTGTGGAAGTAGGCCATGTTCCCACAGAGTATGTTCTGTGGAAGTAGGCCATGCTCCCACAGGCCATGCTCTGTGGAGGTAGATCTCCCACAGGTTTTACTCTGTGGGAGCAAGGCTTGCCCGCGATGAACGATGACGCGGTATCAGTCCGGGCGCACGACCTTGCCAGTAGCCAGGTCGCGAATCACGCTGGGGTTCTTGCGCCCGCCCAGGTTGCCGCCCAGCACCAGGTCGATCTGCCCGCGGAAATACTGCTCGACGCGAATCCGCGTGCGCGCCGCCGGGCGTCCTTGGGGGTTGGCCGAGGTGGACACCAGCGGCCCGACCAGCGAGCACAAGTCGCGCACGGTGGGATGATCGCTGACCCGCAGGGCGACGGTGTCGTGCACCCCGGTGATCCATTCCGGCAGCAGGTTCTGGTGCGGCACCAGCCAGGTATTGGGCCCCGGCCAGGTGCTGGCCATGCGGTCCATCCAGGTATCGGGGAAGTCTTCGAACAGGAAGTCGAACTGGTGGATGTTGTCAGCCACCAGGATCAGGCCTTTGTCGGGCAGCCGCGACTTGATCGCCAGCAGGCGTTCCACCGCCTCCTCGTTCCATGGGTCACAACCCAGGCCCCAGACCGCTTCGGTTGGATAGGCAATCACCGCCCCGGCACGAATTTCTCGCGCGGCTTGTTGCACACGCCAACTGTTGACCATGAAAGATTCTCCCGCAACGCAAATAAGGCTGTGGGCAGTTTACCGATCTTCCCCATAAAACCTAGCGTGCAAACCAGCGTCCGTTGTCGCAGGTGGCGCGTCCTTCCATCTCCAGTTCGGTCAATGCCGCCAGCACTTTGGGCAAGCCCCAGCCACTGGCGTCGGCCAGCGCCTCACTGCTCAGCGGCGCGGCATGCAGCAGGCGCAGCAGCGGATGGGTCACGGGCACGGGCTCCGAGGCCGGCGGCAACCGCTGCCAACCGCGCAGCGCTTCGAGGATATGCTCGACGGTTTCCACCAGCGCCGCACCGTCGCGGATCAGTTGATGGCAGCCTCGGGCCCCGGGGTGATGGATCGATCCAGGAATGGCGTACACCTCGCGACCCTGTTCCGCCGCCAGTCGCGCGGTGATCAGTGAGCCGCTGGCGACACTGGCCTCTACCACCAGCACGCCCAGGGACAAGCCGCTGATGATCCGGTTGCGCCGCGGAAAGTTGCTGGCGTGGGGCGGTGCGTCCAACGGGAACTCCGACAACACCGCGCTGCCCTGGGCAATCATCGCGTCCGCCAGCCGACGATTGCGCTGTGGATAAAAATTTTCCAGACCGGTGCCCAACACGCCGACGGTGCGCCCGCCAACATCCAGCGCCGCCTGATGGGCCGCCGCATCGATGCCCAGGGCCAGGCCGCTGGTGATGACAAAACCGGCCCCGGCCAGGCTTCGGGAAAACGCCGCCGCAGTGTCCATGCCGGGGCGTGATGCCCGCCGACTGCCGACCATCGCCAGCTGGGGTTTTTCCAGGATCGAGGGGTCGCCAGCGACGAACAGCAGCGGCGGCGCATCGCTGATCTGCGCCAGCAGCGCCGGGTAGTCGGGTTGGTCCCACATCAGTAAATGCTGGCCCGCACGCTCCAGCCAGGCCAATGCATGGGCGGCGCCGTCACGCACATCCGGGTTGCGCCGCGCCTCGGCACAGGCCAGCGGCAAGCCCAGCGCGCGCCAGGCGCTGGCCGGTGCACTGATGGCCTTGGAGGCCGAGCCGAAGGCCTCCATCAGCGTCATGAAACGTTTGGGTCCCAGCTCCGGCAAGCGGTGAAGGCGTAGCCGGGCCTCCAGTTCCGCAGGGGAAACCGGCGTAGATTCAGGTAATGACATGCGATCATCCTTGACCGTTATAAGCCCCGTTCAAACGGGAACAAGCTGTGGATAACTCTGTTGGTAACTTGTGAGACCCGTTACGGATTACGGACCTTGTCGAGCACCGCCAACGAGCGCGATGCGTACAGCACCAGGCCATAGCTGAGCTTGTCGTAGGTGCGGAAAACCATCAGCAGGCCGGCGCGCTCATCGGGGATCTTCACCCGCTCGCCCGTAATGCGGTCGCGTACGGTTTCACCGGTCTTCATCACCGCCAGCACATTGCCTTCGGCCAGCCCGTCGCGCCGGCCCTTGTTCAGGGTGACCACGTCCAGCGCGCCGATCTGGGTCACGCCTCGCGGCACGTCCAGGATCAACCCGTGGATGTCCGATTTCGGCGCGCTGGGCATGAACGTCGAGTTGATCGAGCGCTCTTCGCCGCTGAACAAACGATCACCCAGGCGTACTTCCTGGGTGGTGCGTTGCAGGGCCAGGGTAGTGACATCGCCTTCGGTGGCGACCACCTCGCCGCCGCCGATGTCGTCGGCGTTGATGCCCAGGAATTCCTTGGTCTCGGGGTCGGTGTAGACCTTGCCCTGGCG
Organism: Pseudomonas sp. A-RE-22; assembly: GCF_019956035.1. Taxonomy (NCBI): domain Bacteria; kingdom Pseudomonadati; phylum Pseudomonadota; class Gammaproteobacteria; order Pseudomonadales; family Pseudomonadaceae; genus Pseudomonas; species Pseudomonas sp. A-RE-22. The sequence continues at coordinate 70,016 of NZ_JAHBCZ010000044.1, read as the reverse complement.
AAAGATGCCGTACGCCGTCTGGTTCGCATCGAACGAGCCACGGGCAAAGACCCGATCCCCCATGCCGCTGAGCACCCGTTCGGCATTGCCGGCGACGACGTAGGGGGCCTTGTTGAAATCCTCAGGCGTGTCGACGATGCGGTTGCTCAGCAGGAAGCTGTTGATGGCTTGCAGTGGAATGCTCGGGATGGCGTCGGCCACTGGCGAACTGCGAATGCGCGGCGACAGTTTGATGGTGCCGCGCGAGGCGCCGCGATTGAGGGTCAGGCGCGGCTGGCCGTTGACGTAGACCAGCGACAGGGTGTCGCCCGGATAAATCAGGTTGGGGTTTTCGATCTGCGGGTTGGCCTGCCACAGCTCGGGCCATTTCCACGGCTCGCGCAGGTACTTGCCGGAAATGTCCCACAGCGTGTCCCCCGTCACCACCGTGTATTGCTGGGGAAAACCTTCCCGAAGTTGCACTTGCCCGTGCGCGATCCCGGCCGAGGCCAGGAGCAGCAGGGCGAGTAGTGATTTCCTCATGCGGTGAATCCCTTTATTATGTGCGTTCGCGTAAAACGCCAGAGCCCCCGTGGCTCGCTGCTTAAGGAGCTATTCTCCACAAGAGCAACGTTTTACAACGGTAGCCTGCATCCCAAGACACGCCAGGCCAGCCACCCGACTTTACCTCACACGTGCATTTATCAAGCTTATGGCCATTTTGAACATTCTCGAATTTCCGGACCCGCGCCTGCGCACTATCGCCAAACCAGTGGCCGTAGTGGACGACGAAGTGCGTCAGTTGGTCGATGACATGTTTGAAACAATGTATGAAGCGCCAGGCATCGGCCTCGCCGCGACCCAGGTCAACGTGCACAAGCGTATCGTCGTCATGGACCTCTCCGAAGACCGCAGCGAGCCGCGGGTGTTCATCAACCCCGAGTTCGAAACCCTGACCGACGAGATGGACCAGTACCAGGAAGGCTGCCTCTCGGTGCCGGGCTTCTACGAAAACGTCGACCGCCCACAGAAGGTCAAGATCAAGGCCCTGGACCGTGACGGCCAGCCATATGAACTGATCGCCGAAGGCTTGCTGGCCGTGTGCATCCAGCACGAGTGTGACCACCTCAACGGCAAGTTGTTCGTGGATTACCTGTCTACCCTCAAGCGTGACCGCATCAAGAAAAAACTGGAAAAACTTCATCGCCAGAATGCTTGATGCCCCCCTTCAAAGGCTTGCCGCGGCAAGCCTTTTTCTTTTTGCGACTGCTTTGTAATTGAGAGCTACCCATGACTGAGCCACTGCGCATCGTCTTTGCCGGCACTCCCGAATTTGCCGCCGAACACCTCAAGGCCCTGCTGGCCAGCCCCCACGAAATCGTCGCGGTCTACACCCAACCGGACCGGCCGGCCGGTCGCGGGCAAAAACTGATGCCCAGCCCGGTCAAGCAACTGGCCCTGGAGCACGGTATCGAGGTGTTGCAGCCGCCGACCTTGCGCGATGCACAGGCCCAGGCCGAACTGGCGGCGCTCAAGCCAGACTTGATGGTGGTGGTCGCCTACGGCCTGATCCTGCCCCAAGTGGTGCTGGATATCCCGCGCCTGGGTTGCATCAACAGCCACGCCTCGCTGCTGCCGCGCTGGCGCGGTGCCGCGCCGATCCAGCGCGCCGTGGAAGCGGGCGATGCCGAGAGCGGCGTGACCGTGATGCGCATGGAGGCCGGCCTGGACACCGGGCCAATGCTGCTCAAGGTCAGCACGCCCATCAGCGCCGAAGACACCGGTGGCAGCCTGCACGACCGTCTCGCGCTCATTGGCCCGCCGGCCGTGGTCGAGGCGATTGCCGGCCTGGCCGCTGGCACCTTGGAGGGCGACGTGCAGGATGACCGCCTCGCCACTTACGCGCACAAACTGAACAAGGACGAAGCCCGCATCGACTGGAGCCGCCCAGCCGTTGAGCTGGAGCGCCTTGTACGCGCCTTCAACCCTTGGCCGATCTGCCACAGCACCTTGAACGGCGAAGCCCTGAAAGTGCTGGCGGCCAGCTGCGCCGAAGGGAAAGGCGCGCCGGGTGAAATCCTCAGCGCCAGCAAGGACGGCCTCGTCGTTGCCTGCGGTGCACAGGCGTTGTGCCTGACACGTCTGCAACTGCCCGGTGGTAAGGCGCTGGGCTTCAGCGACCTGTTCAACAGCCGCCGTGAGAAATTTGCCGTTGGCATCGTTCTCGGCCAAGCGGCGGACGCCTCATGAACCCGCGTCTGGCCGCCGCCAAGGCACTTGCCGCCGTCCTCAGCGGCAAAGCCTCCCTCAACAGCTCCCTGCCGACCCAACTGGACAAGGTCGAAGACCGTGATCGCGGTTTCACCCAGGACCTGGCGTTCGGCACCGCCCGTTGGCAGCCGCGGCTGTCGGCCCTCGCGGCCAAGCTGTTGCAGAAGCCGTTCAAGGCCGCCGATGCCGACGTCGAGGCGCTGCTGCTGGTGGGGCTCTATCAACTGCTCTACACCCGCGTCCCGGCCCACGCCGCCATCGGCGAAACCGTGGGCTGCGCCGACAAGCTGAAAAAGCCCTGGGCCAAGGCCCTGATCAATGCCGTGTTGCGCCGCGCCCAGCGGGAAAGCGAAACCCTGTTGGCCGAGCTGGAGCACGACCCGGTGGTCCGCACCGCTCACCCGCGCTGGCTGCAAAAATCCCTGAAGGCGTTCTGGCCCGAGCAATGGGAAGCCATCTGTGCGGCCAACAATGCCCATCCACCGATGATCCTGCGGGTCAACCGTCGCCACCATACCCGCGACGCCTACCTGGCGTTGCTGGGCGAGGCGGGCATCCCGGCCGTTCCGTGCCAGTACAGCCGCGACGGCATCGTCCTGGAAACCCCGGGCGATGTGCGCGCACTGCCGGGCTTTGCCGAGGGCTGGATCAGCGTCCAGGACGAAGCCGCGCAACTGGCCGCTGACCTGCTGGAGCTGGCGCCCGGCCAAAGGGTGCTGGACGCTTGCTGCGCGCCGGGTGGCAAGACCTGTCACATCCTCGAGGCCGAGCCGAAGCTGGCCGGCGTGGTGGCGGTGGACCTGGAAGCCAAGCGCCTGGTGCGCGTGAAGGAAAACCTCGAACGCCTCGGCCTGGAGGCCGAGCTGATCGCCGCCGATGGCCGCGACACCGCGACCTGGTGGGACGGCAAGCCGTTCCAGCGCATCCTCCTCGACGCGCCATGCTCGGCCACCGGCGTGATCCGCCGCCATCCGGACATCAAGCTTACCCGCCAGCCGGACGACATTGCGGCGCTGGCCGTGTTGCAGGGCGAACTGCTCGATGCCCTGTGGCCGACCCTGGAAGTGGGTGGCATGCTGCTCTACGCCACCTGCTCGACCTTGCCGACCGAGAACACCGAAGTGATCGAAGCCTTCCTCGCCCGCACCCCAGGCGCCCGGGAGCTGGACATTGCCAGCCAGGCCGGCCTGAAGCAGCCTCACGGCCGGCAGTTGCTGGCCCAGGAAGGCGGTCACGACGGGTTCTACTACGCCAAGCTGATCAAGATCGCCGCCGCACGCGGTTAAGACCGATTCGATAGGAGTGACTGGATGAAAATCATCATCCTCGGCGCAGGACAAGTCGGCGGTTCGCTGGCGGAACATCTGGCCAGCGAGGCCAACGACATCACCGTGGTCGACACCGACGGCGAACGCCTGCGCAACCTCGGCGACCGTCTCGACATCCGCACCGTGCAAGGTCGCGGGTCGTTGCCGACAGTGCTGCGCCAGGCCGGCGCCGACGATGCCGACATGCTCGTGGCCGTGACCAACAGCGATGAAACCAACATGGTCGCCTGCCAGGTCGCCCACACGTTGTTCCACACCCCGACCAAGATCGCCCGGGTGCGCGAAGCGTCCTACCTGACCCGCGCCGACCTGTTCGACAACGAAGCGATCCCGGTGGATGTGCTGATCAGCCCCGAGCAGGTGGTGACCAACTACATCAAGCGCCTGATCGAGCACCCCGGCGCCTTGCAGGTGATCGACTTTGCCGAAGGCAAGGCGCAACTGGTGGCGGTCAAGGCCTACTACGGCGGGCCGCTGGTGGGCCAGCAACTGCGCCAGTTGCGCGAGCACATGCCGAATGTGGATACCCGGGTCGCCGCGATTTTCCGCCGTGACCGGCCGATCCTGCCCCAGGGCGACACGGTGATCGAAGCCGACGACGAAGTGTTTTTCATCGCCGCCAAAGCGAACATTCGCGCGGTCATGAGCGAAATGCGCCGCCTGGACGAGAACTATAAACGCATCGTCATCGCCGGCGGTGGGCAGATCGGCGAGCGCCTGGCCGAAGCCATCGAAAGCCGCTACCAGGTCAAGATCATCGAGATGAACCCGGCGCGCTGCCGCTACCTCTCCGACACCCTCGACAGCACCGTGGTATTGCAGGGCAGTGCTTCGGACCGCGACCTGCTGCTGGAAGAAAACATCGCCGACGCCGACATCTTCCTGGCCCTGACCAACGACGACGAAGCCAACATCATGTCGTCGCTATTGGCCAAGCGCCTGGGGGCGAAGAAGGTCATGACCATCATCAACAACCCGGCCTACGTCGACCTGATCCAGGGCGGCGACATCGACATCGCCATCAGCCCGCAACTGGCAACCATCGGCACCTTGCTGGCCCACGTGCGCCGCGGTGACATCGTCAGCGTCCACTCCCTGCGCCGCGGCGCGGCCGAAGCCATCGAGGCAATTGCCCACGGCGATGCCAAATCCAGCAAAGTGATCGGCAAGGCCATCCGCGACATCGGCCTGCCACCGGGCACCACCATCGGCGCGATCATCCGCGACGAAGAAGTGCTGATCGCCCACGACGACACCGTGATCCAGACCGGCGACCATGTGATCCTGTTCCTGGTGGACAAAAAGCACATTCGCGATGTCGAGAAGCTGTTCCATGTGGGGTTGAGCTTCTTCTGACCACCACGGATCGTTCCCACGCTCTGCGTGGGAATGCCTCTACGGACGCTCTGCGTTCGGCTCTTGAGGGGACGCAGAGCGTCCCGGGCTGCATTCCCACGCAGAGCGTGGGAACGATCTTAGTCATGAGGAGTTTTTAAAATGCTCGACTCCCTGGAAAAAATGCTCGCCAAGGGTGTGGACAACGCCCTGCTGCGCTTCGGCCTGGGCAAGGGCTACCTCGACCTAGGCGAATTCCCCCGAGCCGCCGAACACCTCCAACGTTGCGTCGAATTCGACCCCAAATACTCGGCCGCCTGGAAACTCCTAGGCAAGGCCCACCAAGGCCAAGGCAACCTACCGGCAGCCCGCCAAGCCTGGGAACAAGGCCTGGAAGCCGCCCGAGCCCACGGCGACAAACAAGCCGAAAAAGAAATGACCGTGTTCCTCAAGAAGCTGGATCGTCACCCCTGAACGCCAAGCACCTGTGGCGAGGGAGCTTGCTTCCGCTTGAGTGCGTCACTGCACCGATAGAGTTCGAGTCATAGAGCTGGTTGTGTCGATATGCAACAGCCGGCCCTGATGGTCGAAAATTACCCATTCATTGCCCACGCAACGCAGTTGCGCATCATGCAGCGGCCAATGCAGGACGGCGCATAGCCGGTCACTGTAGCGGTGGATGAAGTGCCAGCGTGCGTCATCGTCGCCGGTTGCGTAGCACGCCACCAGCCACTGCTCGAACGAGTAGATGTGCAACGGATCGGTAAACTCTTGAATCAGGCCGGGCAAGGGATAGCGCTTGCTCGTGCCGCTCTCGTACGCCATCAGCACGGGATCGCTGTCGGCTGCGTGCTCGATCCAGAACTCAGTGGTCCGGCCTGCCGCGTTATACACCTGCCAACTGTGTTCCTGACGCCTCGCGGGCATGGAGTCGCGGCTGAGCAATCGGCGGTCGGGCAGGCGGTAATGCCAGAGCTGGAAATTGTGTGGAGTGTCCAGCAATACGGATTCGTTGCGCTCGTCGTCCCGAAGGAAGCCTATTTGCCCGGGCAGATCGCCGACGTGCCAGAGTGTTTCGAACCGGCGATCCACATCCACGACGCGCAATTGCGAGCCTCGGCCGACGGTCCAGGCCGTGCCGTCGAAATGCTTGGCGAAGGCATCCAACATCAGCACGCCCAGATCGCTGGCGCTGCGATTGACCAGATCCAGTTTGCAGATGCGCCAGACGTCGCCGCGACGCGCCAGCGCCAGCGCGACCTGTCGGCTGTGGCCCAGCACGATGGTCTGAGCGGGCACCGGAAAGTGAAAGGCCGTCTTGCCGCTAGCGTCGACCACCGATGCGCCAGCTTCACCCAGTGCCAAGAGGTAGCGTCCATCAGTCAGGGGCACGGCATCGCACAGCGTCCGGTTGCCCCTTTCTGGCGCCGTGAACGACAAGGGGGTGTTTGCCCGCTCAAGGCCCTGGTTGAGAAGTCTGTTCTTGGGCAGGGCGCTGCCAGGCAGGTCCGCTTGTAGCAGTTTGTCCTTGCTCATTTTTACCAGCGCTTGAAGCTGGTTCCGGGTGAGATGAGCGTGTGGCCCGGCCTGATCACAGATCATCGCCCGTACGGTCGCGGCAGCCAGCCAGGCCAGCGCGGGACTATGGGCCTTGTGCGTCAGCAGCGCCTGGGCCAGTGTGGCGCGCTCCATGACCCGCTCGGGGTCGTCGCGCAGTTTTTCGACCCAGGTTTCGTATGTCGAGAGGGTGTCGGGAAGCAGGATCGCCCGTTTCACCAGCGCGCCGATCGCCAGGCTACCTCCTGCGGCCTCGGCGGCCAGCAGCCATTGCGTGGCGCGTTCGTGCTCTGCGGGCAGACTCCAGATCACATCCACCGCCTGCAACCACAACCCTTTTTCGGTCAGGGCCAGCGCCCATTCCAGACGCAGGCGCGCGGCAGCTTCCGGCCATTTCTTTTCGAGCAGGATGACGGCATCGGCGAACGCGTTGTCGCGCCGCGCGACTTGCAACGCTCGCTGCCAATCCCCGGCCAGGCACAGCATACGGACGATGGTCGAGGTGGGCATGTCCCAGGCCAGCGCAAGGTCAGCCGCCTGTTGATAGCGCTGGTGCTTTTCCAGATAGTCGAGCGCTTCCTGTCGTGCCCTCAACAGTTCGGCCAGGACAAACACGGCTTCCTCGATACGCCCCTCGCGATCCAGTCGCTCAAAGGACTGCCGGTAGACCTGCCTGAGGTGGGTTTCAAGATCTACCTCAAACAGCATGCTGGTGCGCGGCCCTGAATGCTGGGTGAGCGCCAGATCCTGGCGCCTGCTAGGTGTGCCGAAGGCTTGACCTGCATTGCCCTGGCCGCCGCCCAGCGGAATGGCGTGGCGCAGTGCTTCTTCCAGATCGCCGTTTTCGAACATTTCCAGCATGCGTTGCATATAAGCGGCCTGCCGCTTTCCGTACAGCGCTGACAAGCGTGAATTCTGGGTCAGGCGCGTCAGCCAGCGCCGCCACCTGGCCGGGCCACGTGGCTGGCCCGACGCCCGTGGCGGCACGGGCGGCTTTGAGGGGCGGGCAGCATTGGCGGTAGCGGAAGGAGGCGTGTTGCTTGCTGCCGAGTGTGTGCCATTGCGCCGCATCCAGGCACGCACGGCCATCAGTATCAGGGTGAAGAGCGCCGCGCCGACGACCGTCCAAACCAAGACACTGCCCAGATCGAATGTGGAGGGATCCACAGGGCGTGGCGGCTTGGCTCTCTCAGCAGTTGGGGTAGCGGTCGGCAAGTGCAGACCGTTGACCGAAAGAAACCAGTAAAGGCCAGTACCCACGGCCAGCCCAATGAAACCTGGCAGGGCGTTTTTCAACGCGTCGGTACGCTGCCGGTTGTTCGCGGGGCTGGGCGTGTGACGCGCCGCAGGTCCGCCAGGGGTGGCGGCCTGACGCTGGCGCTCCAGCAGGGCTTGCATCACCGCCTCCCGCTCGGGGCTGACCGGCGCAAGCGAGTCACCCAGGATTTCCCGTATGTCGGTCTGTACTGCCAGAGGGTCGGCTTGTGGTTCCGGCAATACGTCTTGGCAGTCGTAAGTGTCGAGTAGCGCGTACTGGCTGACGTCGATCCATTGACCGGGGGCCAGCGTAGTGGCGTCGTGCAGGTGCAGGGCATTGACCTGCGTGCCGCGTACCAGCCAGACATCGGCGTGGGCCAGGCGCTGCATTTCTTCAGGACTCAACCGGGCTGAGCAAAGCGTTCGGCCTTGGCGGATCAGTGGCCAACCCGCGAGCCCTTCACAAAGCATGGCGCGTGCCTTGGGAAAGCGCAGCAGGTCGCCGTCGGCAAAGCGTTCGGCCCTGGCGTCGGTTTGCCAGTGGGTGAATATCAACCGCGCCCGTTCCTGCTCGCTGAAGCGCTCGACGGGGAACCACAGCGCTTCGATCGGTTGATAACCGCTGAGTGCCGGACGGCGAATAGTGACTGCATCAGGTCCGGACATGGGTGTCGTCCTCCGACTGCGTTTGTGCCTGGTTGCACATGACCTGCAACACCCTGCGCTCGTCCCGGACCGCATACACCACCAGTTCCCGAGCCTTGGTCAGGGCGGCGACCAGCCCGCTCATCGGGCAAAAGCTGATCCTGGCAATGGTCTCGTTGGTGGTGAACAGCACACGTTGCTCACCCCCGCAGTACAGGGCGACGGTCTGCTGGTTGGGGCCGAGCAGGACCATGGACAGCGCCTCGTCCTCCCCAATCAACAACCCCAGGCCTTTCCAGCCGGGTGCCAGATCGATCTGTCCGGTCTGAAGGTCCGGAGCCACCATCTGCCACTGCTGCTGCTCGTCGACCAGGCGCATCCACGCGCAACCGTGGAAGGCGCGCTCCCAGCATGGACTTGCCGGGAACAGAACCTGATCGATGTCCTTCGTCGTGCCGACCACATGGCCTGTGGACTGGCTGATCCAGGAATTGAGCCGGTGGACATACAATCGACCGGCATCATGGCGCAGATAGGCCAGCGTGTTGCGATCGACCTGCGCCATGCCCACCACCTTATCGGCTATCGAGTGGGTGACACCGGGCTGGTGCGGGGTGGGCAGCTTGCCGCTGTCGACCACCCAGAAGGCCAGATGACCGTTATTGTCGAGCAGGAAAACCCTGCCGTAGGTGCCGTTGTGCAACCACACCATGGGCAGCAGCGTGGCAGTGCCCGGGGGCATCTGCAGTTGCTCACGCCCGGGTCGGGCGACGGGCTTGAGGCCAGGCATGTTCCAAAAGACCAGTTGCTCGTCGAGGCTCAGGATCGCGCCGGGCATGCGGCCCGGGAACGTGATCGCCAGTGGCGTGCTGCGGTTATTCCAGAGCGTGCGGCGAACATCGAGTGGTTTTTTCTGCCGGGGAGCGGGAAGCTTGATCACCACAAGCCCGGGCTCGTCGAGCAGTTTCAGGGCGACATGGAAGCCGCTGCTGGCAATGATCGGGGCCAGCGTCAGTGCAGCCCGTGGAATGAGGGACTTGACCGCGGTGCGCGCCATCTGTCGCGCGATGTCGAACTCGCCCTTGATCAATTGCAAGGCGAGGCGCTGGTCGGGGTTGGGCAGGGCAACTTGTCGGGTGGCCCGGTCTTGCAGCGCGACTATCAGGCTGCGGCCATCGAGGCTGCGCTGTATCTGGACCCGATGAGTGCAGGAGCGGGCGTCCGTGGCGGGCAGCCGTTGGCCGACGATCCAGCGTTCGCCGCTGTCATAATCCTGCTCCGACAGCCAGGCGCGCCAGCTGTGCCAGTGCTCATCGCCGACGGTCTGGTACGTGCGGGCGTCGAGCAGTTGCTTCAAATGCGCTGCGCTCTTGAACTCCTGCAACTGTGGCGCGTTTTGCAGGATACCCCAGCGCAGCTCGGCCCCGGCTTCGCTGGCACGGCGGGCGAGCAGGATCAGCAGCGCCAGGTGCACCAGTCGCGGCCCGCCCAGTTGCAGTGGGCCGGCGTCGAACAGCACAACGATCATGCGGTTGGCCTGATGAGTGCGATATTGCGGTGCCAGGAACAGATGTTCGCCCACTGCCGCCCTGCGCAGAAATTCGTCGGGTAGCTCATCGGCCAGCAACCACTCGCTGGCCAACAGTCGTTCATACGGACCACGGCGTTGCAGATCGCCAAGGCCGTCGGGTTCGGGTACGCCGCCCTGCTGCATGCCGCGCAAGGGGCCTAGCAGCGGATTGAGGCGTGCGAACAGATCCGCCAGCAATGGCAGCTGTTCGGGGGGAAACCATTGCAGCCAATCTCGCCAGGGTTGCAGGGATTGCGGTAATTGCATCAGCGACCTGCCCACTCATCCTGAATGCGTTGTAGATGCCGGGTCGTGACGGGCAGGCATCGGTCGAGCGGCACCACTACCCTGGGGGCATGCCACAGCAGCAGTGGCGCGCGCGTGAATCTGCCGAGCAGCGCTTGCCCCATCAGGTCCAGCGGTGCGTCGGGTTCCCAACTGGTGGGCAGCCAGAGGCCGGGTGCGGCGGGCTCGGTGCAGGCGTAATCGACGCCCTCGACCCACGGCAGGTTATCGGCATTGCCCGTGACGATCAGCACTTCACGGTTGGCAGTGGCTTGCAGGTGCGCAGTCTGGTCTTCGGGCATGCGCAGCAGCCGTGCGTGCAGGCGCGCCGCGACTTCGCCCCAGGCCACGGCAGCCTGTGGTTGTCCGGGTTCGCGCCGCACTCGCCAGTTCCAGTCGATGACAGTGGCGGCGACCATGTTCGTCATGCCTGGGTTGTCAGCAGATGAGCCACTTGTCCGCGGGCCTCATGCAGGCGCTGGGGAATGGTCTGGCTGTTGAAGTTGGCATCGATTTCGCGCAACAGCGCCTCCAGCAACGGGCTGGCAGGCGGCTCGCTGCGCCCCAGGTAATCCTCTGCCGTTTCAAGCAGACGATGCAGGCGAGCCATCGGTTGCAGCGTCGCTTCCTCGACGGCACTGAACAGATGGCTGTTGCTGCACTGGGCAAAAAGATCCTGCAACACCTCACGGCCGTGCTGCTGGATTTCCCGGGTCGGCAGCACGTAAAGCAGCGGCCAGAGGTCGGCTTCGCTGGCTTCCAGATGCCCGCGCAGCAAAGCCGCCGCTGCGATCAGGCGCTGGGATTTGACGATACGTCGGTCGGAGAGCTGTATACCGGCCTCCCGCAACCGGCGGATGGCCTGGGCCAGCGCTGGTCGCACCTGTGACAAATCGACGTCCTTGAGCGCGTGGCCAAGCGTGTCGAGCTGAGTCAGCCCCAGCAGCTGCGGAACCGGGCGCTGCTCCGACTGCCAGCCGCCGGCCAGCATCGCTTCGAGCTGGTTGTCGGGTACTGCGTCCACGAACAGGTGCAGCAAAAAGCGATCGCCAAAGGCCGCCAGCGATTCGTCGTCGGGCAGGCCGTTCGCCGCTGCGACACAGACGCGCAAGGGACACTGGACCTGTGTGTGACCACGGCGAAAACGTCGTTCGTTGAGCACGCCAAGCAGAGTGTTGAGGATGGCCGTCGAGCCCAGGAACACTTCATCCAGAAACACAATGTCGGCTTCAGGCAGCATGCCGCTGATATCGGTTTCAACCGTGCCTTCACGCAGCTTCTTCAGATCGACCGTGCCAAACAATTCCGAAGGTTCGGTGAAGCGGCCCAGCAGGTACTCGAAGTAGCGACCGCCCATGGATTGCGCGACCCGACGCACCACGGCGCTTTTCGCCGTGCCGGGCGGGCCCACCACCAGAATGTGCTCCTGGGCGACAGCCGCCAGTACGATCAGCTCGGCCAACTGCTCGCGACCGACCAAGCCCTCGGTGGCTGCGCGAACGGCGTGACGGATCTGACTGGCGGCGAGATCGAGCGAAGCGGACATGGGGCATCTTCCTTGAGTCTGGAGGGGCACATCTTGCCTGAAGGATAGGGCGAACTGGCAAGTTCATCGGCATGCGATGCGCAAGCTTGAGGCTGTATGCGTCAGCCCTTACTGGGTATTTGGTGGAGTGTTTATGAGGAGGCGGCGGATTGAGGAGGTTGGCGGAAGGGAAAACGGGCAGATTCGCCCCGTGGCGAGGGAGCTTGCTCCCGCTTGAGTGCGAAGCACTCATAAAAAAGCCCACCTCGTTTTCAATACCAGTCCGCCAAGCAGCCAGCACACACAAAACTCTGGGGCGAGGGGGCTCATCCCGAGGTGCCTGAGTCAGAAAAATAGGCAACCCTTACCGCTAGTGATCTGAATCGCCGAGCTGGCGTCGCTTTTTGTGAAGCGCCTTCAGTACCGCATTAATGTGCCAGGTTTCCGGCCCGATAGTAATGGCACCTTGCGGGTCTGCTTGTAGCTTGATGTCTGTCGCGATGCCTTCGATGTTGAGCAGTCGCTGGGCATCCTCCAGGTGCCTGCGCTTGCCTGTAAACCACCGTCGGCCGGCCACCGACAGAAGCGAAAAGCTGTCCGGGTAGGAACACTCCAGCTTCTGCCGAAGGCTGATCAGTGCCGCTTTGCTCTCTCTAGAAAATGCCGGCATCAGTACATAACTTTCACCTGCTGCTGCACGAAGGTCGTCTTTGTCTTGCAGATACTCCTCAACGCTGAAGCAACTAGCTACCGTCTCAAGCGCACCGGATCTGACCTCTACCAAGTGGGCATTGACGCCTACATAGCAATACTCGGTCTTACCATGCACCACACAGTCCTCGGTGTTGCAGCGAATTATCCAATAGTCGCCATTCGGAGAAAGCTCGCAAGACTGGATAACAAATCGCTCCGGACCGCCGTCTCTGACCGACTCGTTATGGAGGTCGAGTACGATTGCACTGGCCTGTTGTGCGGATAACATCTGTCGGTTCTCAAATCAAAATTTCATGAGTCAAGATACAAGGTCTGAGCGAAAGGCATTGATCAGAATGATCCGTCCCCGTATTCCCGTTAATGAGGGCTATAAACGAATGGGAAATCTGCCTCGTAGATACCTCGTGCCGCTCGCACCGCGAACGGCTGTGTGATGGGCCGCACATCGCTTAACTCCCATGCGAGCCAGCCCTCCGAAAAACGGCTTGCGCATGCGGCTTGCACATCTGCGACTTCGAATGGGCGAACTGTTTTTACACGCACGATTGCAACAGCAATACCTTCGTCTTCATCACCATCGGTGTGAAGAAATCGCCCATTTTCAACAACCAAAAGATCTTCGTAAGGATTCAGGTGGGGATGCCAGCGGCGGACTTCTAGCGTTTTCTCTCCGGAAGCGATCTTGCTTCCATTAGGCCGAACAATTGATAAGGCTTTCATGGTCTTTTGCTGGTGTTCCGGCTGCCTGCGGTGCAAATAAGGCCCCATATCCCGGCGAGCCTGGCCTCCGAGCAAGCCCACGGCGACCTCTATCCCCGCTTGTCGAAGAATGGCGATACCTGCTCCGGCATTGCGTGGATCTGGATCCAGTATCGAGACATGCACGCGTGTAACCCCCGCGCTGATCAACGCCAGGGCGCATGAAGGCGTCCGACCGGCAAATGAGCAAGGTTCCAGGGTGACGTAGGCCGTCATGTCGTCGAGGCCTTGCGCCAGTTGCGAAAGCGCCATTGCTTCCGCGTGATGTTGTCCCGGCGATTGCGTGTAGCCGTTGGCGACAATGGAACCGTGACGCACGATGACACACCCTACAGGTGGATTCGGCAGGCAATCAGGCATTGCGCGTCTGCCTTGATCAATAGCTTGGCTCATGAAAAAGCGATCTGTATCGGAGAAAGCATTGTTCTTGCCGGGAAGCGACATACCTGGATCCTTGGTAGCGACAAAACCCGGTCAGGATACAGCGCTGAGCCCCATGATGCAGGAGCCTGAGGCACCATAGGTTTCTAGGAATCCAGCAGCTCGACGCAGCTCGCAAACCAAATCAGGAAGAATGAATGCCTTTTCATCGCCGCCTCAGTAGTGTCTGTCAAAGTATTGCGCACCATGCCGCGAGCAGTTTGTCGTACGTACACCCACATTTGTTGCAAGCACTTAAAGCAACCGGGGAGCCGATCGCGACGGTGGATCTACTGAGTGCGACCCCATACCCGAAGGAGCTTCGCAGTCATCCCCATCTTCCCACCGCCCTCTCTTCATTATGTGATCGTTTTGAGCAGATTTTGAAATCTGAAGGATTTTTAATATCCGACCTCAACGAGGCCAAACTATTCTTCAAACCTGATGGCCAATACAGCGGCGAATATGGTTGCGAATGCCATGCAAAGTTGCTCCACTCAAGCGGCCGTAAATACTTTGCAGCGGTCAATTGCATGGGTAAATCTATTGTTCCCCAAGTTGCCAATATCTGACCCAACCCCCTCCGGTAATGTCCTCAATCCAGTGAAAAGCGAGCTTAGCCGGAATACGCCGAGGATGATCTAGCTTCTGATCATCTAGATCGTATCGGAGACGACCATGAAACGATTCGTTGAGGACGAGATTCGAACGCAAGTGGTGCTGCTGCCGTAAATGGCAACCTGACTGAGCCGTGTCTATAGTTTTTGGCGCCAAATCTATCGGAGGCTTGGACATGAGCCAGAGCATTTCGCCCGCCGCTTCAACTGCGCAAAAAACAGGCATGGTCGCCACGACCTTATGGGGCTCGGACAAAATCGCAGGTATCGCGGTCGATCCAGACGGTGCTATCTGGCTTGGCGCTTATAGTCGCCTGGGACGAGGAGGCGAAGAGGATTCAAGCTTCACCGGCAGCCTGGTCCGGTTCAATGCCAACGGTAGCCTGGACCGCAACTTCAGTGGCGACGGTAGATCCCTGCTCCCTGTGTCGCTCGATATCGAGGACGGCGGTAATGCCGCAGTGCAGCCGGGAGGGGCCTACCTGGTGACGCACTACGTGAACATAGGCAACGCCTGGGTTTCGGGCGTAAGTCGTACTTTGGCTGATGGCAGCCTCGATACGAGTTTCGGGAACGGCGGCACCGCGACAGTGCCTTTCTACTGGAGTGACTTTGGCCAGCAAGCGTCGTTCTCTGCGCAAAGCGACGGTAGCTTTTTCGCAAGCGCAGGGTACCCCTCTGGGGAGATCTATATTGCCCGCTTCGACGCGACGGGGGCTCTGGTCTCGTCTTTTGGAGAGGCTGGGATTCTGCACCTACCAGCGACCGTTGGCATTCACCCCAGTAGCACGTTCGACGTTTCGCTGCAGGGAGACGGGAAGGTATTGGTCACGGGGCAAGATACCCTGACCCGCCTCAACCCGGACGGTACGCTGGATAGCAGCTTTGCGAACGGCGGCAGCCTGGCCCTGGATGTTCACGCAGACGCCCTCGTCATCCAGGATGACGGCAAAATCCTGCTGGCAGGCGCCTCGGGCGGCATGGCGAGCGTCATCCGACTCAACGCTGACGGCTCACTCGACACCGCTTTCGGCGATCAGGGTCGGGTCAGTTGGGGCTCGGAAAGCGCGCCTTTCGCAGTCGCCGACATGATCGTGCGGGCCGACGGCAAGCTATTGATTGGTGGAAGCCAAGGCACGAGCGCGGACGGCTATCTGGCCGCCTTGGTCCAGTTGAACCCCGACGGTCGCCTGGACCACAGCTTTGGCAATCCCGACGACGGCTATTACCACCTGGACGGTGGCCGCGATGCTGACTTCTTGCTCGGTACCGCCTCGTTCGACGATGCGATCCTTGGCGGGGCCGGTAACGATCTGCTCGACGGCCAGCAAGGTCGTGACCTGCTGACGGGCGGTGCCGGGGCCGATACCTTCCGTTACCAGTCAGTCACAGACAGTTACCGAACCGCCACCGCGGCCCATAGCGACCGAATCACTGACTTCGACCCCAGCACCGATACGCTCGACCTCGCCTCCCTGGGCTTCCTCGGGCTGGGCAACGGACACGACGGAACGCTGGCGATACGCGTCAATGAAAGCGGGACGCGGACCTACCTCAAAAGCTTCGAGGCCAACGCCGATGGGGAACGCTTCGAAGTGGTCTTCGACGGTAACTTGGGCCAAGCGCTGAATGAAACCAACCTCCTGTTTCAGCAAGCCAGGTTGACGGGCACCGAGGGGGCCGATCGTTTACAAGGCAACGCTCGCGGCGAAATCATCGAAGGGGGCGCGGGCGATGATCGCCTTTATGGAGCGCTAGGGGATGATGTATTGGTTGGCGCAGAGGGCCGGGACCAATTGGTGGGGGGCGGTAACAACGATGTGTTCCGCTTCGACGGACTGAGCGACAGCTACCGCACCGCCACCGAAAACCACACTGATCGCCTGATTGACTATACCGCGGGTGAAGACACGATCGATTTATCCGCCTTGGGCTTTACCCGGCTGGGAAATGGTTACGACGGCACGTTGGACGTGATTTTCAATGAAGCCAAGGACCTGACTTACTTGAAGAGCTACGAAGCCGATGCGTCTGGGGCTCGATTCGAGTTGAGCCTGGTAGGGGACCACTCTGGTTACGGTAACTTGAACATCATCTTCGCCGAGCCCTCGCAAGAAGAGGCCATTAAATTGGTTGGATTGGCTAATGACTTCTGGGTGTAAAACGCAAAGCTGGTTATTTCTTACTCTTTGATCGTTCCCACGCTCCGCGTGGGAATGCAGCTCGGGACGCTCTGCGTCCCCCCAGAGCCGAACGCAGAGCGTCCGTGGAGGCATTCCCACGCAGAGCGTGGGAACGATCTCATTGAGCCCGGCTGGCCTCCGCCCATACTCCTGGTATTAGCTCCCACATCGCCCTGTTCATATTCCGGACCTTGGGTGAAGGATGTGCAGACGCAAATATTTTTACGTTCATTGACTGCATGAACCTGGCAGCCTTTCCTGCTTGACGGCCTACCAGCACCACCGTTTTGAGTCTGGGCAGCAGCGTCAAGAGGCCTGCCAGCTCCTCTACACCAGCACGTCTCTCGCCAGCTTTTATCTTGATGGTGCCATTCCATCCGGGTATGACGTTCCACAGCACCGTTCTCTTGCGGTCGATTTCCGCCAGTTCGGAGAAGGTGAAGAACGCTTCAGCAGTTGAATCATTGTTGTTACGCGAGATAAAGCCAGAACCCTTTTGTTTCGTTTGGGGGGACGTCATGGGGCCGGGCTTTTCCAGCAAAAAGAGCATGTCCGCATCTACCCCGCCATCCATGGGGTCAAAGTCTGGAAATTCCCAGTCAGGGTGTTTGGCGCGAAGGTCCTCTACATAGGCTGTCAGTGGAGCAATGTGAGGTTCATGGAGCATATGCCGCCGCATTGCTACAAGTTCTGGGTGCCTGAAATTTCGAGGTGTATCGTGATATTCAATTGTCATGAAAACACTCAATCGTCCAAGAACCAAAACCCGACGCAAAACGTCGGGTTTTTCCGTTGGGAAAAAAACTACTGCCGCGGCTCCACGTTATCCAACACGCGATTCGCCAGCAACGAACTCAGCTCAATCAATTGCTGAATCCCCTGCGCCACATGACGCCTCGATCCCTCCAGATCAAACGCCAGGTCACTCACCATGGCATCAGCCGAAGCCAGCGTCTCGCTGAGGTTGGCGAGCAAGCATTCGTTATCGAGGCCTTTCACGACGGCGTATAGCTGCCCCGGTTTGGGGTCGTCTTGGGATTTATCCGGTTTCGGTAGCAAGTAGTGATCGAGCACACGCTTGGTGGTTTCGTCTTGCTGCTTGGCTTTGGATTTTGCGGATGTAGAAGTGGAATCTGCCTCTGGCGGATTCGGGGTAATTTTGAACATATGCTTCGGTTCCAGATGTGATGCCGACACCCCGAAGCTACTAAACAATGGGGTGGCAGCTGTACGCAGGTTAGTAGACCGGGGAACCGAAGAAGCCGGCGCGCCTGAGCGCCCTGCGTACAGCCACCATCAAGAACAGGGTAGGGCCCTGTTTGAGAAGCGCTTGTACAACTTCGATTACCTCGGGCTACTAAACCCGACCACTGATGGGCAGTGGCAGGAAGACAATAGAACCCGGGGACAAGACGCACAAGCGGGCGGATTCTGGCGTAGTTGTAGGCAAAGGCGCAAGGATGCGTAGCTTGATAGTGGGGTGTAGGTGAGGGCTGTAGGAGGGAGGTTTTTTGGCGATGCGGGTGGGGTATTTTTGCTTTGGAATCGTGTCGATTCATCGTGAGCAAGCTCGCTCCCACAGGGATCGGGGCTGTTGCTTTCTAGTCATTACCGCTGGGTTGTTGGCCAATAGCCAGCGCTGTGCCAAGGACAGATTCGCGGCAAACAGGTAAGGTGCGCTCCATTGCATCGCCCACCAGGAGGGCGATGCCGTTGTTCATGGAGTTGCACCGCACATGAGTTGCTGGAATGTCCTCGGACTGTCCCCTGATGCCGACGCCCGCACAATCAAACGCCAATACGCCGTCCTGCTGAAGAACACCCGCCCGGATGACGACCCCGAGTGTTTTCAGCGTCTGCGCGAAGCCTATGAAGAAGCGTTGAGCTGGTGCGAATGGCAGCAGGAAGATGAGCCGCTGACGTCCGTGGAGCATGCGCCCACTGTCGTCGTTGCCGAGACTCTGCAACAGCAGTATCAGCAGGCGCTGGCAAGCGGCGCCGGGCTGATGTTTGAAGTCACGCTGCTGCAACGCATCGTCGATACCCAGGAAGTCAGCCTCGATGACCGCCAATGGGCCTTTGAAACCTTCCAGTGGCTGAGCGCCGGGCAACGCCTGGAACTGCCCTGCGCGCTGATTCAATCCCTGGAGATGCAAAGCAAGGCCGCGCTGCAAAAATCCTTGCGCCGGGCCCTCGAACAGCACGACGAAGCCGGATTCCTGGACGCCTATGAGGCGCGCTTGCGTCAGCCCTGGATCGACAAGAGTCCCCATGCGCAGTGGTTCGATACCTGGTTGGCCAAGCTGCTGCTGGACAGCCGCTATTGGTCGCCGACGGTGTTTGAAGCAGTGTGCGCCGGCCAGGGCTGGCATGGCGGCAGCGACCGTACCGGCCCGCCCGACGATTGGCCGCGGCTATTGTGGCGCCAGCAAAGCCCGCAGTTCATCGTCCGGCAACGCGAGCTGGCGACCGAGCCTCCCTGCACCCCGCAGCAACGCGCTGCGCGCCTGCTGTTGGCCCCCATGACCCTGGGCCAACGCCGTGCCTTCGCCCAGCGTTTGAACGAAGACGACTGGGCCGCCTGCCAACGGCTCAGCGACGATATTTATGCCGACCACCCCACGGTGGCGGCCTCGATGCCAGGCGGCACGCCTTACTTCTGGCAAGGTTGGGAACGTACGTTCGACAGTTGGCCGCTGGTGTTGGCGACCGTCGTGGGCTGCATGGTTAGCGCCCTGGTACACGCCGAATCCCTGGCAGGCAACCTGCTGCGAACCCTCGGCATCGGCCTGTTGTGGTCGATACCCATCGTGATGGGCGGCTTCGTGGGGTGGCATGTGTGGCGCCCGATGGCCCATCGGTATCGTCTGCTGGATGAGCGCCTGAGCGCCCTGCTCCCCCGGTGGCTGAGCCCAACGCGCTTGCCGCTGCTGCCGCTGCGCGACTTGCTGCCGGGCGCCGCGATGATGGCCGCAGCCGGTTATAAAATCGGCCCGGCGGCCAGCGTGACGCTGCTGCTCGTGCTGACGGCCATCGGCCTGTTCAAGCGGCACACCCTGAAAACCCACACCCCGTGGACAACCGGCAACGCCCAATGGCCAACCCGGATGATCGCCCTGGGCATCGCCGCGTGTGTGGTGCTGTATGGTGGATTGAAAATGCTCGACCTCCAATATCAGGTCAATCGCAACCAGGGTTTGCAGCAATGGACCGAGCGCCTATGCAGCCGCCTGCCCGCCACCGCACAGGAATGCCAGGCCCCCGCCACCGAGGCGCAATGGTATGGCCAGGAGGCCAGACGATGAATCCGAAATGGTTGATCTCCATCGCTCTGACATTGGGCCTGGGGTTGCTGGGCCTGGCCGGCGCCAGCAAGCAGGTGGCGCAAGTGCAACTGTGGCTCGACAAGCTCGACAGTCCCGAAACCGCCAAGGCCAGCGCCCTGGCGCCGATCATCGACTGCATGAACCGCGTCGACCGGGATTGGCGCCTGTTCTATTACGGCTACACCCACCAGCAATGGTACAGGCCCTCCATCTTCGAACAGCAGACCTACGAGTCCATGGTGCAGATGGACCGGATCCTCAAAGAGTTCGGTGACCACGACGAAGCCCTGGGCAGAGAGCTGCAAAACGATATCTGCACCCAACGCATCACCGGCAAGCTTGAGCGCCTGGAACCCGATAGCCAGTTGATCAATGCGGCCGGGCGATACGTGTTGGCCTTGCAGGACGTCACGCCGCTGACCAACTCGTTCGACTTCTACCAGCGGTCGGGTCAGACGGGCTTTCGACCGCCACAGGGCCGGGTAGCACAAGCCATGGTCATCAAGGGCGATGCCTACATGGCTGCCTCCATCGAACTGCGCACTCGCCTGGAACGCGAGGACGTGCGCCTGCGCCCTGCACAACGGGTGCTGCTGCAGGCGCGCCTTGGCCAGGACATCCACTGGCACTTGCTCAACTACATGATTGCCGCACGCACTGCGGTGGATGAGCTGGAGCAAGGGGCGTACCTCGCCACATTGACCCCAAAGACCCTCGCACCGTTGATCGACGCGGTGCAACAGGCGAGCATGCAGGGCAAGGACTATGTGCGCCTTCACCCCGGCAAGCCACTGGAAGAGTTTGCCAACGGCCTCTGGCAGACCATCACGCCGTCGGCGGACGCGTACCTGCAAGCATTGCAAAGCCTGCAGCAGCACTGGCTCGAGCGTGCGACGCCGCAGCAACTGAGTGACGACTTTGCCCTCGTCACCCGTCGCTACGACGTCTTGCTCAGCTTCTACAACAGATCGGCGCGCAGCGCCTTTTGAGTCTTCAATGAAAAGGAATAGATTTGCTGGAAATAAAAAACTGTCCCTTATTGGCTGAAAATCGCCAGAAATAAAGGGGCGGATTGTTAATTAATTCCGGTGTATTTCCTTCTCTTACAGCTTGGCAGTGGCAATTTTACAAAGGTTGCGCCCGTTATTTACGCTTGAGCATCTCCGGCAACTGCGCCACCAGTTTCTGGTTATTCAACGGCGCCCGAATAAACCCACGCTGGGTACCGTCCGGGCCAATCACGGCGAGGTTGCCGCTGTGATCGACCGTGTAGTTGGGCTTGCTAGTGTCCGCCGGGATGAACGGAATGCTCACTGCATTGGCGAGTTTCTGCAGGTCTTCGACGGAAGCGGCGGTCAGCCCTATGAACTGCGGATCGAAGTAGCCCAGGTACTGCTTGAGTTGCTTGGGCGTGTCGCGGTTCGGGTCGACGCTGACCAGCACGATTTGCAACTTGGCCACAGCCTCGGGCGGCAGTTCGCTTTTGATCTGGCGCAGTTGGGCGAGGGTGGTCGGGCAGATGTCCGGGCAGAAGGTGTAGCCGAAGAACAGCAGGCTCCATTTGTCTTTCAACCCGTCCATCGCCACGGGCTGGCCGTCCTGGTCGGTCATTTTCACGTCCGGCAGGTTGCGGCTCTGGGGCAGCAGGATGATGCCGGCATCGATCAGCGCCATCGGGTCGCCCTGGCCTTTGCCGGACAGCACCTTGTTGATGGTCAGGCCGAGGATCAGCGCGATCACGGCCACGAGAATGAAGACGGTTTTCTGGGTTCGAGTCATAGGCTCAACAGTAAGTAATGATCTACAAGCAGCGCGATAAACAGCAGGAACAAGTACCAGATAGAGTACTTGAAGGTGTTGATCGCCGCGTGCGGCCGACTGCCACGGTACAACACCACGGCCCATTGCAGAAACCTGGCACCCAGCACCAGCGCGCAAACCAGGTACAGCATCCCGCTCATGTGGATCACGAACGGCATCAGGCTCACCGCCAGCAGCACCAGGGTGTACAGCAGGATATGGATCTTGGTGTAGTGCTCGCCGTGGGTCACCGGCAGCATCGGGATGTCGGCCTTGGCGTATTCCTCCTTGCGGTGAATCGCCAGGGCCCAGAAGTGTGGCGGGGTCCAGGCGAAGATGATCAGCACCAGCAGCAGCGGTTCGGCGCTGACATGCCCGGTGGCCGCCACCCAGCCCAGCAGCGGTGGCGCCGCGCCAGCCAGGCCGCCGATGACGATGTTCTGCGGCGTCGCCCGTTTCAGGAAACCGGTATAGACCACCGCATAGCCCAGCAACGAGGCCAGGGTCAACCAGGCCGTCAGCGGGTTGGTGAACGCCAGCAGTAACGCTTGGCCGGCCACCGCCAGTGCCAGGGCGAAGGTCAGGGCGGCGGCGGGGGAGACTCGCCCCTCGGCCAACGGCCGTTTGTGGGTGCGGGCCATCACCGCGTCGATGCGCCGGTCCACCACATGGTTGACCGCCGCCGCGCCGCCGGCACACAGGGCGATGCCCAGGTTGCCGAACACCAGGACTGTCCACGGCACGCCGGCGCGGGTGGCGAGGAACATGCCGACCAGCGAGGTGATCAGCATCAGCACCACCACTTTGGGCTTGGTCAGCTCTAGGTAATCGCGCCAGATCGCTTGGCTGTGGCGTTCACCGGTCAAGGTTGCCATGGCATCTCTCCTTTTATTGTTATGGGGCTGGCGCCGTGTTTAGGCGGGTTGAACCGCCAGCGCAGCGGGACTTGATGCTTGACCCGGACCAGGCTGGTCCGGGCGTGATAGTTGACCAATACCAGGGTCAGCAGCAGTGCCGCGCCCCCGGCGTTGTGGGCAACGGCCACCGGCAACGGCAGATGGAACAGCACGTTGCTGATGCCCAGGGTGATCTGCGCCGCCAGTGCGGCCAACACCAGCCCGGCCAGCCGGGTCATGCCGACAGTCTTCAATTGCCAGGCCAGGCCCAGTAACACCACCGTCACCAGCAGCGCACCAATGCGGTGGGTCAGGTGGATGGCCGTGCGGGCGTCGCTGTCCAGTTGCCCGCCCAGGTAGTTCGGCCCGATGTGCTGGGTCAGGTGGAAGCCGTTGGCAAAATCGGCCGGTGGCAACCATTGGCCGTGGCAGGTGGGGAAATCGATGCAGGCCACGGCGGCGTAATTGGAGCTGACCCAACCGCCGAGGGCGATCTGGCCGATCACCAGCAGCAGCCCGGCCGTGGCCCAATGTTGCAGGCGCTTGGGCACGGTCAGCGCCGGCAATACGCCGGACAAGCGCAAGGTGAGCAGAAACAGCAGGCTCAACGTCGCGAAGCCGCCGAGCAAATGCCCGGTGACCACCTGCGGCCACAGCTTGAGGGTTACGGTCCACATGCCGAACGCCGCCTGGGCGAACACCACGGCCAGCAGGAACAGCGGCAGTTTCAACGGCAGGCCCGGGTGACGACGGTTCATCCAGGCCCGGGCGGCCAACAGGGTAATCAACAGCCCCAGGGTCCCGGCAAAGTAGCGATGGACCATCTCGTTCCAGCCTTTAAGGGCCTCCACCGGGGTGTCGGGGAAATGCAGCTCGGCATGGGCCAGCTGGGCTTCGCTCTTGGGCACGCTGATGAACCCGTAGCAACCGGGCCAGTCCGGGCAGCCGAGGCCGGCGTGGGTGAGCCGGGTGTAGGCGCCCAGCAGGACGACGATCAGTGCCAGCAGCGTGGCAAACAGTGCGAGGCGAAATCCAGGTTTGGCCATGTCGATGCCCTCATCCGATGTTCGACAGTTTCAGCAAGTGACGCAGGTCGTTGAGCAGGTCCTTGCCCTTGACCCGGGCGTCGTAGCGCAGCACCAGGTTGCTGTGGGGATCGATGATCCACAGTTGCGCACCGCCGGAGCCTTGGGCGCCTTTCTGGTAGGCCGGCAGGTCCAGTGGGTAGCGTTGCAACTGCGGGTATTCACGCTGCAGTTGCCCGTCATATTCGGCATCCAGCGGTTGCGCGATAGCCAAGGCGTGGCTGGCGCGGGAGGCGTCGCGGCCGAGGCCGATCTGTACCTGTCGGGCCAGGTACACCAGTTGCCGGCAATCCACCGAACATTCCTGCGGTGCGGTGACCAGGATCTGCCAGCGCTGTTCATCGGCCTGTACGCCAATCTCGGCGCGGGTCTGGCCGTTGCCGATCAGTTCGCCGTGGTAGCTGCGGCTGTCGGGCACCCAGAACTGGAATTTGTACATGCCGGTGGCCAGGATCATCGGGCCGATCACCCCGAGCACGATCAGCAGCAATTGCAGGCGTCCCTTGCGACGGTTGGGCACCACGGGCGCCTCAGACGTGTTGGTTGGATTCATGGTGTTTCCCATGGTGTCTCCCTGCGTTGTGCCATCCGAGATAAAGGAACAGGCCGAACAGTGCCGTCGCCATGGCGAACCACTGCACGGCATAGCCGAGGTGTTTTTCCGGGCCCATGGCGACCACCGGCCAATCGGTCCGGTAGGCGCCGGGGCCGCTTTGTTGGCGTAATTCATAGGTGAAGCCGCTGCGACCCAGTTCGGCCCAGAGCTTGTCCGGTTCGATGGTGGTGACCAGTCGCGGCCACGGGGCGCCCGCCGGGTCGGCGTGAAGCTGGAAGGTCGCGCCCGGTGCCACGTAGACCCAGGCCTGGAGGCTCACCGGTTGTTCCGGCGTGTTGAAAACCGGTGGGGTGCGCCGGTCGGGCCAGGGCAACCAGCCACGATTGACCAGCAGCCACAGTCCGGTGCGGTGGTCGAGGAACGGTTGCAGCACCTCGACACCGACCTTGCCGTCGTGCTGGCGGTTATCCAGCAGGATGCTGTGCTCGGCGTCGAACTGGCCCTGCAGAGTTACGAGTCGAAAGGCCGGATCGGTGGTGTGCGCAAGCTCGGTGCTGTCCATCGGCGGCGCCACGCGGCGCTCGGCGTAATTTTCCATGAGCACACGCTTCTGTTCGCCGCGGTTCAATTGCCAGAACCCCAGGCACACCATCACCGGCACCAGCACGGCCACCACCAGCGACGGCACGATACCCGGCCGGAAGTGTTTCATGGCGCCGTCCGAAAGCCGTCGAACGGGATAGCTATACTCACGTGCATCGCGTCCCCCCGGAGTGTCCCTAATGCTAAAAGCAGCCATCGTCCTGATGCTGATTGCCACGGTTGTCAGCCTGTTCAGCGGCCTGTT
The DNA here is from genome assembly GCF_019956035.1 of Pseudomonas sp. A-RE-22. Taxonomy (NCBI): domain Bacteria; kingdom Pseudomonadati; phylum Pseudomonadota; class Gammaproteobacteria; order Pseudomonadales; family Pseudomonadaceae; genus Pseudomonas; species Pseudomonas sp. A-RE-22. The sequence goes on along the minus strand of NZ_JAHBCZ010000044.1, from coordinate 45,061 downwards.
TTTTCTGGTCAAGGACGACAGCAACTCCAATCGCCTGGTCATCGCCCTGGCGATTCGGGTCAGTCTGGCCGCCGTCACCGTCGGCTTGATCGCCTGGGGTTTTTTCAGCGGCCAGTTGGTATCCCACGCGCCCTGGTAGTCGTGCCTCAGAGCACGTAGACGAAGACGAACAAACCGATCCACACCACATCGACGAAGTGCCAGTACCAGCTCGCCGCCTCGAAGCCGAACTGGTGCTCGTTATCGAAGTGCCCGCGCATGATGCGCATCAGCATGACGAACAGGATGATCGTGCCGATGGTGACGTGGGCGCCGTGGAAACCGGTGAGCATGAAGAACGTCGCACCGTAGACGCCGGAGCCCAGGGTCAGGCCCAGTTCCTTGTAGGCGTGCATGTATTCTTCGGCCTGGAAGCCCAGGAAGGCGCAACCCAGCAGCACGGTGATCGCCAGCCAGATTTTCAGCGCACCGCGATGGCCTTTTTTCAAGGCGTGGTGGGCAATGGTGACGGTGACGCTGGAGCTGACCAGCAGGATGGTATTGAGCAGCGGCAAGCCCCAGGGGCTGATGACTTCCTTGGGCGCCGGAAAGAGTTTCGGGTCCGGGTTGTTCAGCAACGGCCAGGCGAACTCGAAGCTCGGCCAGAGCATGTGTGACAGCCCCTTGGTGCCTTCACCCGCCAGGCCTGGCGCCGAGATGTTGCGCACATAGAACAGCGCACCGAAGAACGCGATGAAGAACATCACTTCGGAAAAGATGAACCAGCTCATGCCCCAGCGGAACGAGCGATCGAGTTGTGCGCTGTACAGCCCGGCGCGGCTTTCCTTGACCACCGCGCCGAACCAGCCGAACAGCATGTAGGCCACCAGCAGGCCGCCAACGAAAAAGATCAGCGGGCCATGGGATTCCGGACGCGCCGCCTTCAGATCGTTGAACCAGGTCGCCAGGCCATACACCGTGACGAACATCCCGACCGTGGCGATGATCGGCCATTTGCTCTGGGCCGGAACGTAATAGTGTTCGTGAGTTGCCATTTATTGTTCTCCTTATCGGGCACGCTATCGGTCAGTGTTTAGAGCCACCGGTGGATGACGAGCGGTGATATCGAACAGCGTGTAGGACAGCGTCAGGTGCTTCACTTCCTTGGGCATGTCCCGGTCGACGATGAAGCGCATGGGCATTTCGATGCGTTCGCCGGGTTGCAGCACTTGCTGGGTAAAACAAAAACATTCGGTCTTGTGGAAATACGCCGCCGCGGTGCTGGGCGAGATACTCGGAACCGCCTGGGCGCTCATCGGCCGGTTGGTGGGGTTGTGGGCGACGAACACCATCTCGTTCACCGCTCCCGGCTTGACCACCAGTTGGTCGCCCTTGGGGTAGAAATCCCAGACCATGTCCACCGCGTTGGTCGACAGGAACTGCACCCGCACCTGCCGCGATTCATCGACGGTCTGCTCGCCTTCGTACTGCCCGCCGGTCTTGCCGTTGATGCCGAACGCCTTGCACATCACGTCGTAGATCGGCACCAGGGCAAACCCGAAGATGAACATGGCCACCACCACCAGCAGCAGGCGGGTGACCAGTTTCTTCATCGAAATCGAATCAGCCATGATTTCCAGTCCCTACCCAGAACCCTGTGGGAGCGAGCTTGCTCGCGATAGCGACGACTCGGTGTGTCAGATACACCGCTATCGCGAGCAAGCTCGCTCCCACACAGGCGCCATGTGTCATCTATTTCACTTCCGGCGGCGTAGTGAAGGTGTGATACGGCGCCGGAGAAGGCACGCTCCACTCCAACCCTTCGGCACCATCCCAAGGCTTGGCCGGTGCGGGCGGGCCGCCTCGGATGGTCTTGATCACGATGAACAGGAAGAAGATCTGCGTCGTGCCGAACATGAACGCGCCGATGGACGAGACCATGTTGAAGTCGGCGAACTGCAGGTTGTAGTCGGGAATCCGCCGGGGCATGCCCGCCAGGCCGACGAAGTGCATCGGGAAGAACGCCATGTTCATCCCGACGAACGACAGCCAGAAGTGCAGCTTGCCGAGGGTTTCGTCGTACATGTGGCCGGTCCATTTCGGCAGCCAGTAGTAGGCCGAGGCGAAGATCCCGAAGATCGCGCCGGGCACCAGCACATAGTGGAAGTGCGCGACCACGAAGTAGGTGTCCTGGTACTGGAAGTCCGCCGGGGCGATGGCCAGCATCAGCCCGGAGAAACCACCGATGGAAAACAGGATCACGAACGCCACGGCAAACAGCATCGGCGTTTCGAAGGTCAGCGAGCCTTGCCACATGGTGCTGGCCCAGTTGAACACCTTCACCCCGGTGGGCACGGCGATCAGCAGGGTCGCGTACATGAAGAACAGCTCGCCCACCAGCGGAATGCCGACCACGAACATGTGGTGCGCCCAGACGATGAACGACAGGAACGCAATGGCGGCCGTGGCATAGACCATCGAGGTGTAGCCGAACAACGGCTTGCGCGAGAAGGCCGGGATGATCGAGCTGACGGCACCGAAGGCCGGCAGGATCATGATGTACACCTCGGGGTGGCCGAAGAACCAGAACACGTGCTGGAACAGCACCGGGTCACCGCCACCGGCGGCACTGAAGAAGCTGGTGCCGAAGTGGATGTCCATCAGCATCATCGTCACGCAGCCGGCCAGCACTGGCATCACTGCGATCAGCAGGAACGCGGTGATCAGCCAGGTCCAGACGAACAGCGGCATCTTCATCAGGGTCATGCCAGGGGCGCGCAGGTTGAGGATGGTGGCGATCACGTTGATCGCGCCCATGATCGAGCTGATGCCCATCAGGTGGATGGCGAAGATGAAGAACGTCACGCTTTCCGGCGCATAAGTGGTGGACAGCGGCGCGTAGAAGGTCCAACCGAAGTTAGGCCCGCCACCGGCTGTGAACAACGTCGACACTAGCAGCAGGAACGCGGCCGGCAACAGCCAGAAGCTGAAGTTGTTCATGCGCGGCAGGGCCATGTCCGGCGCGCCGATCATCAGCGGGATCATCCAGTTGGCCAGGCCGACGAAGGCCGGCATCACCGCGCCGAAGACCATCACCAGGCCATGCATGGTGGTCATCTGGTTGAAGAACGCCGGCTCCACGATCTGCAGACCGGGCTGGAACAGCTCGGCGCGGATCACCATGGCGAACGAGCCGCCCAACAGGAACATGGAGAACGCGAACCACAGGTACAGCGTGCCGATATCCTTGTGGTTGGTGGTCAGTACCCAGCGCATCAGGCCCTTGGCGGGGCCATGGGCGTGGTCGGCGCCGGCATGACCGTGGTCATCGATCACAGCACTCATGTCCTGTCTCCTTCGAACGAGTGGGCTGGACGGCGCGGGGCGGTGAGCCCCGACCGGTTGCGGGAACGAACGTCAGGCCGGCTCATTTGCTTTCCGCCTGTTTGAGTTCCAGCACTTCTTTAGGCGTAACCATGTCGCCCTTGTTGTTGCCCCAGGCGTTGCGTTCATAGGTCACGACTGCGGCGATATCGACTTCCGACAACTGTTTGCCGAACGCGGCCATGGCGGTGCCGGGCTTGCCGTGGTAGACGAGGCTCAGGTGATCAGCCTTGGGCCCGGTGGCGATTTTCGAGCCTTTGAGGGCCGGGAACATAGGCGGCAAGCCCTGGCCTTCGGCCTGGTGACAGGCCACGCAGGTGGTGTGGTAGATCTTGTCGCCACGTTCCTTGAGCTCGTCCAGGGTCCATTCCTTGCTGGTCAGCTCTTTAAGCTGCGCGGCTTCGGCCTTGCGTTCGCCCAGCCATTTCTCATAGTCGGGCTTGCTCTTGACCTCCACCACGATCGGCATGAAACCGTGGTCCTTGCCGCACAGCTCGGCGCACTGGCCACGGTACAGGCCGGGCTTGTCGACGCGGGTCCACGCTTCGTTGACGAAGCCTGGGATCGCATCGCGCTTGACCGCGAAGGCCGGCACCCACCAGGAGTGGATCACGTCGGCGGAGGTCACCAGAAAGCGCACCTTGGCATCGACCGGCAGCACCAGCGGCTTGTCGACCTCCAGCAGGTAGTGCTCGCCCTTGGCGCTCTGGTTATGGATCTGTTCGGCGGGGGTCGCCAGGTTGCTGAAGAACTCGACGTCCTGGCCCAGGTACTTGTAGTGCCACTTCCATTGATAGCCAGTGACCTGGATATCAATGTCCGACTCGCTGGAGTCGTACATCTTGATCAGGGTGGCGGTGGCGGGAATCGCCATCAGCACCAGGATCACGAAGGGCACGATGGTCCAGAGGATTTCGACGCGGGTGTTTTCGTGGAAATGCGCGGCATTCTGGCCGGTTGAACGGCGGTGCATGATCATCGACCAGAACATGGCGCCGAAGACGATGATGCCGATGACCACACAGATCCAGAAAATGGTCATGTGCAGGTCGAACACTGCGTTGCTGATCTGTGTCGCTCCAGGCGCCATATTCACAGTCCAGGCCGCTTGTGCCTGGCTGAAAATCGACCACAACAGGAGGCCCATCCATACGTGTGGATGTCGCGTCATTGCGGGTTCCCCTTATCGTTCTTGTTATCCCGTAGGCGTAAAGCCTGCGGCAAGGGATCGGCTATTCAGACTGCTTAATTGACTCGCCGCGCCTTGCTGCACATGCAATCGGGTGTCATCAGCTAACTCCATTCCAACCCGAGTATAGACAGCACCTGCAACCTCGCAACGCGATGGCGTAAATCGTTTGAAACAGACAGGGCTTGCACTAGAGCCCGCGAATGGAGAAGGATGCGAACCTGAGTGATGGCAAATCGATATAACTGCGACGTAGCAAGGAAGAGACGGTTATGAAAAATAGGTCTTAGGAGTGTTTTTGCGCCAGCTAAGTTATGTCTTCCCTATTTCATTGCCTTTGTTTCCTGGAGTTGTCATGAACACCGCCGCATTGCGCGAGCAGATCCAAAAAGCCCAACAACACGAGGCCGAGACCGGCCAGTTGACCCGTCAGCTGGAGGCTCAGCTACCGCACCTGCACGCCGCCATTCAACTGCCGGACATCGACGCGAAGGGCGTGATGACCCGTTTTGTCACCGCTTACATCGAACAAGTGCCAGACTTGCTGGACGCCGCCAACGAGGTGGCCCGCGAAGCCGGTATCGAATCGCAGATCAAGCCGGTACTGAAAATCGCCGAACAGTTTTTCCTCCAGCCACCCAAGCTGATGGAAGGCCACGTCGGTCTGGACAGCCTGTTGGATGAAGCCTACCTGGCCCATCGGCTGGTGGAGGAGGTCAACGACCTGTACATCAAGCATTTCAGCCAACCGCTGATCCCGCTGGACATGACGGTCGCCAACCTGATCGCTCACCATTTGATCGGCGAACCGTTCGCCAACCAGCTGGACGAAGCCGTGCATCACGCCGTTGACGAAATGCTCGACGAAGACAGCTTTGCGCTGGAGTCGGTGGAGTCTTACCGGGAGAAACTCGGCAGCCCGGACACGGGCGCTGCCTGGAAGCGCTGGCCGTGCCTGTCGCGCCAGCTGGGTGTTGGGCTGGAACTGGATCAGCCGGCGGCTTGATCCAGCAGCAAAACATGAAGCCCTTGTGGGAGCGGGCTTGCTCGCGAAGGCGCAGTGTCAGGCAGCATTTAGCTAACTGATCCACCGCTTTCGCGAGCAAGCCCCACATTGGATCTGTGCCGCTCATGAATCGTGTGTCCTACACCCAATCCCTGTGGGAGCGAGCTTGCTCGCGATGACATTACATCAGCCACATCACAGTTGACTGATACTCCGCTATCGCGAGCAAGCTCGCTCCCACATTGGGTCTGTGGTGTTCATGAATCCTGTGCCTTACACCCAGCCCCTTTGGGAGCGAGGTGTCAGGCAGAGGCTGCGCCAACCCCTACGGTGGTACGCAACCGCCCTTCCAGCCGGCGCTTGAGCCCGCGGGATTCGATCAGCAGCTTCGAACCCTTGCTGGCATTCGCCCGGCCCCATTCTTCCAGTAGCTCCAGGCACGAGTGATCGATGTAGCTCAGGTTATTGAGCGGCACATGCACGGTCGCGCCTGTCGGTATGCTACCCAGCACCTGGGTCAGCGCCGGGACCTTGAGGAAGGTGGCTGCCCCGACCAGTCGCAGTTCCATCTCGCCTTCCTGGGGCAGGTCGATCAGGCTGATTTTCAGTCGCGAGGCTTTCCAGGCCAGTTTCGCCAGGGTCAGGCCGAAGCCGATCAGCACACCGGTCAGCAGGTCGGTGAAGATGATCGCCAGCGCCGTTGCGGCGTAGGTGAACATCGGCATCCGGCCATAGCGACCCAGGCTGCGAAACGCCTTGAGGTCCACCAGTTTGAAACCGGTGTACACCAACACCCCCGCCAGGCTCGCCACCGGAATGCTTTGCAGCACGCTGGACAGCAACAGCACGAAGAGCAACAACCACAGGCCGTGGAAAATCGTTGACATCCGCGTGGTGGCCCCGGCCTGGACGTTGGCCGAGCTGCGCACGATCACCCCAGTCATTGGCAGGGCGCCGAGCAGGCCGCAGAGCATGTTGCCGATACCTTGCGCCGACAGTTCGCGGTCGAAGTCCGCACGATCACCGCTGTGCATGCGGTCCACGGCGGCCGCCGACAGCAGGGTTTCGGCGCTGGCGATGAAGGCCACGGCGAAGGCGGCGATCAGCAGCGTCGGGTCGGCCAGGTTCAGCAGGTCCGCCGGGCGCAGCCAATCAATGGCTTCGGCGAGGTTCTCCGGGACTTCCACCCGTTTGACCTGCAAGGCCAGCATCAGGCTGGCGATGGTCGCCAGGCCGACACCGAGCAAGGCGCCGGGAATGAAGCGCAGGCTGTGGGGACGAAACTTCTCCCACAACCACATCACCGCAATCGTCGACAACCCAAGCAGGCCGGCCTGCCAGCCGAAGGACGGCAAGGCCTGGGCCACCGCCGCCGGGAACGCCGCCAGGTTATCCAGCCCTGACGGCTTGGGCGCCGCGTCGAGCATCACATGGACCTGGGACAACACGATCAGCACGCCGATACCCGCGAGCATCCCGTACACCACCGCAGGTGCGGTGACCCGGAACCAGCAGCCGAGACGAAAGCGCCCGGCCAACAATTGCAGCAGACCGGCCAGCAGCAGGATCGGCCCGAGCATGGCGACGCCATGCTGGCGCACCAATTCGAAGACCAACACCGCCAACCCGGCGGCCGGGCCACTGACTTGCAGCTTGGAACCTGCCAGGAAACCCACTACCAGGCCACCGATGATGCCGGTGATCAGGCCTTTGGCCGGTGGCAGGCCGGAGGCGATGGCAATGCCCATGCACAAGGGCAGCGCCACCAGGAACACCACCACCGAAGCCAATAGCTCCCGTGGCAGAACAGCTTTTAATTGAGCACGCATGGCGACTCTCCCGAAGTTTTCTTCAGGCATGGCGAGGCCCTACCGCGCAAATAGCGGTAAGGCTGAACCACACAAGGATGTTTAGGAGTGGTTAGAAGCGCGCTTTGGGCGTCGCCACCGGTATCGGATGGCTGCCATCGAGCGGCAGGAAACGTCCCTGGTCCGCGTCATAGGCTTTGATCTCGCTGGTCTCGATGTTGTACACCCAGCCATGGATGAACAACTGACCATTGGCCATGCGCGATGCGACCGAGGGGTGCGTTCGCAAATGCTGCAACTGCGCGATCACGTTCTCTTCGGTGAGGATCGACATGGTCTGTTTTTCGTCGCCGCACGGACAGTTGTCGTGGACCATGGTCTTGGCCACTTCGGCGTGGCGCAGCCAGGCCTTGACCGTGGGCATTTTTTCCAGGGTATCGGGGTTGAGCACCGCGCGCATGGCGCCACAATCGGAATGGCCGCAAACGATGATGTGCTGCACGCCGAGGGCCAGCACGGCGTATTCGATGGCGGTGGAGACGCCGCCGTTCATTTGCCCATAAGGTGGAACGACGTTGCCGACGTTACGGGTCACGAACAGGTCGCCGGGGGAGCTATGGGTGATCAACTCGGGCACGATGCGCGAATCGGCGCAGGTGATGAACATCGCCCGGGGTTTCTGGGCGGTGGCGAGTTTCTTGAAGAGCTCTTCCTGTTGCGGAAAGATCTCGTGATGGAAATGCAAAAAGCCGTCAACAATATGCTGCAGCGCTGCATCGGCGGTTTCCGCCTCGGGTTGGGCTGAAGCCGACGCAGCCAACGGCTGTTTATCCTTGTCACTCATGATTCATCCTCTTTGACGTTGACGCCAGTGGCTGGTTAAAAAACATCCAGGTCGAGGTGTTCGACCCGTCAGTCACTCGCTGAACAAGGTAGCGGCCGAAACTTAACTCAAACTGAAATCGAAGGCTCTAGGACAACGATTCCAGGGGTGGCAAAACACTGGCGCAGCTCATGTCCAGTAGCCGTTCCAAGGTCAACTTTAATCAAATCAAAGACATCTGTCGGCCCGGCGGACAGAAGGCATCGCAATCAAGATTGTATCCGTCGCGGCGCTCAAGCCCCAAGCGCTTGAGGGCCTTGGCGAAACGTTGGGCCAGCAGGTCGGCGAACGGGCCTTCGCCGCGCATCCGCGCACCGAAGCGGCTGTCATACAGTTCGCCGCCGCGGCTCTGGCGGACCAGGCTCAACACATGGGCGGCGCGCTGCGGGTAGTGCGCTTGCAACCACTCCTCGAACAGCGGCGCGACTTCCAGCGGCAGGCGCAGCATGACGTACGCGGCATTCTGCGCGCCGGCGGCGTGGGCTTCGGTCAGCAGGCTCTCGATCTCGCTGTCGTTGATCATCGGGATCATCGGTGCACACAGCACTCCCACGGCAATGCCCGCCTCGCGCATGACCTTGATCGCCCGCAACCGCGCCTTGGGCGCCGCCGCGCGGGGTTCGAGAATACGCTTGAGCTCATCGTCCAGGGTGGTGAGGCTGATCATCACATGCACCAGGCGTTGTTGCGCCAGCTCGGTCAGCAGGTCCAGGTCGCGCAGGATCAGCGAACCCTTGGTGACGATGGTCACTGGATGCCGATAGCGCAGCAGCACCTCGAGAATCCGGCGGGTGATCCGTTGTTCACGCTCGATAGGCTGATAGGGATCGGTGTTGGACCCCAGCGCGATTGGCGCACATTGGTAGCCGCGCCGGGACAATTGCTCTTCCAGCACATCGGCGGCATTGGTCTTGGCGATCAGCTTCGTTTCGAAATCCAGCCCCGGTGACATGTCCCAATAGGCATGGCTGGGCCGCGCATAGCAGTAGATGCAGCCGTGTTCGCAGCCTCGGTACGGGTTGATCGAGCGGTCGAAGGGAATATCGGACGAGGTGTTGCGGGTAATGATGGTCTTGGCCATTTCGATGCGTACTTCAGTGCCTTGGGTCGGCGGGACTTCCTGATACCAGCCGTCATCTTCGGCCACCGAGCGACTCGGGGCGAAGCGGTTGTGCGGGTTGGTCGCGGTGCCGCGGCCGCGAGGCGGAAGTGAAGCTGACATGGGAGCACTCCGAAAGGCTGTATGTGCATACAGTATTCGTTGCATTCGATTAAGACCAGTGCCATTCAGCAGCCCGAATACCCGATCATCGTTCACAACGCTTTGACGTTCTCCTCACAGGCTTTTAACCGCAGCGAGCCGAAACTGTCGATCTCGCATTCCTTCGTTTTCGGTCGTCCGTGCATGCTCAAGCTCTGTTCCCGTTCACTGCTCTGCCTGGCCTTGCTCATCGGGCTGGCCGAGATCCCCGCCCAAGCGGCCGATTCCCCTGACGCGAGGCCCGCGGAATGGGCGCAGCCGGTGGAAAAGGACTACAACCTCTACCAGATGTCACCGACGCTCTACCGCAGCTCCCTGCCGGATGGCGCAGCGCTGCCCTTGCTGACCAAACTCAGGATCGGCACGGTCATCACCTTCCTGCCGGAGTCGGACAAGCGTTGGCTGTCCACCCCCGGCATCGAGCAAGTGCAGTTGCCCTATCGCACCAATCATGTCGATGACAGCGACATTCTCAGGGCTTTGCGCGCCGTCCAGGCGGCCGAAGCCAAGGGGCCGGTGCTGATGCACTGCAAGCACGGCTCGGACCGCACCGGGCTGGTCGCCGCCATGTACCGGGTGGTGGTGCAGGGTTGGAGCAAAGAGGACGCCTTGAACGAAATGACCGAAGGGGGCTTCGGTGACAGTCATCACTTCAAGGACGGGGTGCGCTACATGATGCAGGCCGATGTCGACAAACTCCGCGTGGCGCTGGCGAATGGCGATTGCAGCACCAGCGTCTTTGCCCTTTGCTCCCTGGAAAGCTGGGTCAACTCAACCACGACGACGCGTCACCTCGACCCTCAGGTTGTGCTTCCCGAGCGATGATCGCTACGTGCCCAGAAACGCCGTGATCGACTCAGACAGCGGTCGCGAATCGCCCGGCCCGAAAATCGTCTCGCGCAACGCCTGCCCGGTTTCCCGGTTGAACAGCCCGTCGCGCTTGATTCTCTGGAACACGGTTTTCGCCAATTCCCTCGACCAGGCATAGGCATAGAGCCCGGCACCATAGCCGGTCACCATGTAGTCCAGGCCATTGGGCCAGCGTTCGGTTGCAGACACCGGCAGATGCCCGACCTGCGCGCTGACTTGGTCGAATACGTGTTGGGCGGTGCGTCCATCGCCGTGGCTGCGGTGCAATTCCATGTCGAACAGCGCATCGCGCAAGAACGAGGCGCTGTCCCAACTGGTCTGGGTATGGAGGTAGACCAGCAATTGATCGGCGAGGGTGTCCGGCAAGGGCGCCCCGGTTTGGTGATGTTTCGAGACACGCAGCAGGCAGGGTTTGGCGAAGCACCATTGCTCGAACAACACCCCGGCGAATTCGGCCGTGTCCCGGGACAGTTCCGAGATGCCCGAAATTTCGCGGTATTCAGCCCGGGTCAAGACGTGATGCAAGCAATGGCCGAACTCATGAAAGAGGATGCGCAGCTGCCGATGATCCAGCAACACCGGGTTTGCGCCTGAGCCACGCGGCAACCAGCCATGCAAGACCGCGATGGGGAGCCGAGGCCGGCCTTCGGCGGTGATGCGGCGATTGCGCAGGGTGGTGGTATTGGGAAAACCGTCCTGGTTCGCCTCTGCAAACGGGTCGAAATAGAGGTAGCCCACGGTCTCGTCCCCCTCGCGGACTTCAAAAAGACGCACGTCCGGATGCCAGGTTGCGACGTCCTGGCGTTCAACGATGTTCACGCCGAACAGGTCCCTGGCGATCAGCAACAGCTGTGCAAAAGTCGACTCCAGTTCAAACCAGGCACTGGTGGCCTGCCCCGAAACCCCTGTCGTTTGCCGCCGAAGCTTTTCGGCCAGGTATTGATGATCCCAAGGCTGGAGACCGCTGAAGCCTTGCGTTGCGGCAAATTTTTCCAGTTGCTCGGTGTCCCGGGCAAATACGCTGCGCTGCTGGGCGAGTCGTTCCTGCAAGAACGACAGGACCTGTTCCGGCGACTCGGCCTGCTCCGGTTCGAGCGCCATTTGAGCGTAATTCGAATAGCCCAGTAACGTGGCGTGTTCATGGCGATCCCTGAGTAACTGCGCGAGGACTTCGCCGTTGTCGAACACGCCGGCATGGGGCCCCTGATCCGATGCGCGCGTGCTGAAGGCGACGTAGATTTGCTTGCGCAAAGCGTGATCGTCAGCGTAACGGGTGACCAGACGAAACGACTCCTCGTCGAGCATCAGCAACCAGCCCTTGCGTCCAGCCATACGCGCCTGGTCAGCCATGCGTTGTTTGAAGGACGATGGCAGGCCGCTCAACCGGGCCTCGTCGTCAAACGTTTGGCTCCAGGCTTTATTGGCCTCGTGCAAGTGTTCCAGGAACAAGTCACGGGCGCCTTGGATACGCAGTTGCAGGTCTTTCAAGTCGGCCTGTGCGGTGTGCGCCAAGCCGTTCTGGCGAAACTGCCGGAGGACCTTTGCCAGGGTTCTTTTTCTCGCTGGCGTGAAATGTCGGGCTATCGGGCTGTTTGCCAAGCGTTGATAAAGCTGGAACAGGTCGGGATGGTGTTTGAGTGACCGCTGGAAATCCTGTAGCCGTTCGCTGCAGTCCGACCAAGCCTGGATCCAGGCGTCACCTAACCTGTTCCAGCTCAGTCGCTCCAGCACATAGCCGAAGCTCTTCAAACGGGCGTGGATCTCGTCCATCGCCAGCACGAGGTCGTCCCAGGTGGGGAAGGGTGTCTGGGTCTTGATGATTTCGGCGACTTGAGCGCGGCTCTCGGCAAGAATCCGGTCAAGGGCCGGTGAAAAATGTTCGGCTTGGATCAGCGAAAAAGGGGGCAGGTCATGGGCCTGCAACAGCGGATTGGCATCGTCGGGCATGGCAGCCTTCCTCTCAGTCTGGACGTGATGAACAGTCTGCAAAGGAAGGTGTGGGTGCGGGCGGTATATATGTATCGCTTCCGGGCCGTGGGGCCCGGAAGGTGATATCGGATCATTCCGTCGGTTTTTTCTTCAACTTGGGGTTGGGGAAAAACTGCACCGCCTGAACCTTGGCGTCCGGCGCCTTGAGCGCCGAGGTATTGACCCGGGTGCCCAATTCCTTGGGCACCGACAGGCCTTGCTCGTTGAGTGTGTCGGAATAACCGCAGGCGACACATTCACGGTGCGGTACGCCGTCTTCGTTCCACATCATCAATTTGTCCGGCTCGCTGCAGGCCGGGCAGACCGCCCCGGCGATAAAGCGTCGCTTGGTAATCACAGGTCCCTCGCTCATGCTGCCGCGTCCTCGGTCAGGCCGCTGTGGCGCAAGAGTGCGTCAATCGACGGCTCACGGCCACGGAAGTCGACGAACAGCACCATCGGCTCCTGCGAGCCGCCACGGGCCAGGATCGCCTCACGGAAAGCACGCCCGGTGTCGGCGTTGAGCACGCCGTCCTCTTCGAACTTGGAGAATGCGTCGGCCGACAACACTTCCGCCCATTTGTAGCTGTAGTAGCCCGCCGCATACCCGCCGGCGAAGATGTGGGCGAAGCTGTTGGGGAAGCGGTTGTAGGCCGGTGGACGCATGACCGACACTTCGTCGCGCACGCCTTCGAGCACTTGCAGCACGCTGCGGCCATCGCCGTGGGTGGCGTGCAGCTCGAAGTCGAACAGCGAGAACTCCAACTGGCGGACCATCATCAGGCCGGACTGGAAGTTTTTCGCCGCGAGCATTTTCTCCAGCAGGTCCTGGGGCAGAGGCTCGCCGGTTTCGTAGTGGCCGGAAATCAGCGCCAGGCCTTCAGGCTCCCAGCACCAGTTTTCCATGAACTGGCTCGGCAGCTCCACGGCATCCCAGGCCACGCCGTTGATGCCGGACACGCCGGCATGTTCGACGCGGGTCAGCAGGTGGTGCAGGCCATGGCCGAATTCGTGGAACAGGGTGGTGACTTCATCGTGGGTCAGCAGCGCCGGCTTGCCGCTGTCGGCCGGGGTGAAGTTGCACACCAGGTTGGCGACCGGGCTTTGCAGGACGCCTTCGAAGGTGCGACGACGGTCGCGGGCGCCATCCATCCAGGCCCCGCCACGCTTGTTGGCGCGGGCGTAGAGGTCGAAGAAGAAGCGGCCGACGTGCTGGCCGTTTTCCTTGATTTCGAACAGGCGCACGTCCGGGTGCCAGGTGTCGAAGCCTTTCAGTTCGGCGATCTCGATGCCGTAGAGGCGTTGCACGATGGCGAACAGGCCGCCCAGTACCTTGTCGATCGGGAAGTACGCACGCAGGGCTTCCTGGGCCACGCTGTAACGCTGCTGGCGCAGTTTTTCACCGTAGAAACCGCTGTCCCAGCTTTGCAGGTCGGGGCAGCCCTGTTCGGCGGCGAAGGCTTTGAGCTGTTCCAGGTCCAGGGCAGCGAACGGTTTGCTGCGCTTGGCCAGGTCCCGCAGGAAACTGAGCACCTGATCGCTGGATTCGGCCATCTTGGTCGCCAGGCTCAACTCGGCGAAGTTGGCGAAACCGAGCAATTGGGCCAGTTCCTGACGCAGGTCGAGGATCTGTTCCATCACCGGGCCGTTGTCGTTCTGGCCGGCATTCGGGCCCTGGTCGGAGGCGCGGGTGCAGTAGGCGGCGTAGACTTCTTCACGCAGGGCGCGGTCTTCGGCGTAGGTCATCACCGCGTAATAGCTGGGGAATTCCAGGTTGATCAGCCAGCCGTCCAGCTCCTTGGCCTGGGCGGCCGCGGCCATTTGCGCCTTGGCCGAGTCGGTCAGGCCGGCGAGGGCGGCCTCGTCGGTGACGTGCTTGGTCCAGGCCTGGGTCGCGTCCAGCAGTTGATTGGAGAAGCGGCTGCCCAGTTCGGACAGTTTGCTCTGCACTTCGGCGTAACGCTTCTGCTGCTCCGGTGGCAGGTCGATACCCGACAGGCGGAAGTCACGCAGGGAGTGTTCCAGGATGGTTTTCTGCGCCACATCGAAACCGGCGGCTTCAGGGCTGCTCGCCAGGGCTTCGAAGGCCTGGAACAACTCGCGGTTCTGGCCCAGCTCAGTGGAGTAGGCACTCAGTGCCGGCAGGCAGGCCTCGTAGGCTTCGCGCAGTTCAGGGCTGTTGCGCACGGCGTTCAAATGACTGACCGGGCTCCAGGCGGCGCCCAGGCGATCATTGAGCTCATCCATCGCCAATACCAGGCCGGCCCAGGTAGGCTGCTGGACTTGGGTCTTGAGGAGCTCGGCGATGGCGGCACGGTTGTCAGCCAGGATCTGCTCGATGGCCGGTTGCACGTGCTCGGCACGGATCGCCGAGAATGGCGGCAGGTCATAGGGCTGCAAAAGAGGGTTGTTCACGCTCACGGTCGACACCTTGGCTGGAAGAAACATGGGCCCATCTTAATTACAATCGACGTTCACCGCAGCTAGCAGCGCCTATCACCGGATAAGAGAGAGCCTATCGTGACCCTTCGCACGTACCAGAACCACAGCCCGCGGCTAGCCCGGGGCGCTTTTGTCGACAGCACCGCGGTGGTGATCGGCGACGTCGAAATCGGCGAAGACAGCTCCGTCTGGCCGCTGACGGTCATACGCGGCGACATGCACCGCATCCGTATCGGTGCGCGTACCAGCGTCCAGGATGGTTGCGTGCTGCACATCACCCACGCCGGTCCGTTCAATCCCGAGGGCTTCCCGTTGCTGATCGGCGACGACGTGACCATCGCCCACAAGGTCATGCTCCATGGCTGCTCCGTGGGCAGCCGGGTCCTGATCGGCATGGGCAGCATCGTCATGGACGGCGCGGTGGTCGAAGATGATGTGATCATCGGTGCCGGCAGCCTGGTACCGCCGGGCAAACGCCTGGAAAGCGGCTTTTTATATGTGGGCAGCCCGGTGAAACAGGCCCGGCCGTTGACGGACAAGGAGCGCGCCTTCTTCACCTACAGCGCGGCGAACTACGTGAAGCTCAAGGACCTGCACCTGGCCGAAGGCTACGACCAGCCCTGACGGGTTCGCCTGCCACCTCTATTCATCGTGGCGAGGGAGCTTGCTCCCGCTGGGCTGCGCAGCAGCCCCATGACTTCCAGGAACTGCAATGCATTACCAGACTGTACTCTTCGACCTCGACGGCACCCTCACCGACCCCCGCGAGGGCATCACCCGTTCGATCCAGTTCGCCTTGAGCAAACTGGGCATCGACGAACCCGACCTGACCCGCCTCGAGCATTTCATCGGCCCGCCGCTGCTACAGGCGTTCATGCAGTTTTACGACTTCGATGAAGCGAAGGCCTGGGAGGCGGTGAATTTCTATCGCGAACGCTTCAAGGTCACCGGCCTATACGAAAATCGCGTCTTCGACGGCGTGATGCCACTGCTGGAAACCTTGGGCAGCCAAGGGCGCCAGTTGTACATCGCCACGTCCAAACCCTGGGTCTTCGCCCGGGAAATCGCCCGCCACTTCGACTTCGCCCGGCACTTCAAGGTGATCTACGGCAGCGAACTGGACGGCACCCGCACCAACAAGGTCGAGTTGATTGCCCACCTGCTGGCCGAAGAAGGCCTCGACCCGACCAGCACCCTGATGATCGGCGATCGCAAGCACGACCTGATCGGCGCCCGCAGCAACGGCCTGGATGCAGCGGCGGTGGGGTATGGATTCGGCAGCCATGAAGAACTCAGCGCCGAGGGCCCGGCGTATCACTTCGAGACGGTGGATGCGTTGCGTCAGGCGTTTTTGCGGGGTTAGTCATATTGCCATCGCGGGCAAGCCTTGCTCCCACAGGGCAGCGCCTTGAATGCTATGGGGGCAAGGCTTGCCCCGCCAAAAAGCAGCATCTGGAGTACCTGCGGGAGCAGGCCCCCCAAAAAGGCAGCATTTGGAATACCTGTGGAAGCAGGTTTTCTCCCCCAAAAGGCAGCATTTGGAATGCCTGTGGAAGCAGGTTTGCTCCCCCCAAAAGCAGCATTTGGAATACCTGTGGGAGCAAGGCTTGCCCGCGATGAGGCCATCATGGACGCAGCTTAAATCGAATCAGACCCATATCGCGTCCCACAATGGGTAGTCCCCAATTTTCTCAACTAAACCGGCTCGCAGCGGGTTTGCCACGACATATCGAGCGACTGTTTGCAGATCTTCCTCCTTGCGAATGGCTCGGTCATGAAATCCCTCCTGCCAAAGCGATCCTTCCCGCTGCGTCAATCGATTGAAGACAACCGTGGTCCGAGACTTTGTTCGCGCAATCAGCTTGGAGAGTTCTATACCCTGCAATTCGATCAGCCAGTGAAAATGGTCTGGCATCACCACCCAGGCCAACGAATGGGCAAATTGTTCTTTCTGAGCCTTTCGGAAGGCGTCAACCACCAAGCGTCCTGTCTCGAAGCGGCCAAAAAACGGCTCGCGGCCGCGCGTATTCACGGTCAGTAAATAGACGTGTCCAGACTGCGAATAACGTCCGAAACGCAACTGTTGGGAATGAGGCAGTGTTGTCACAAGTGATCCTCCTTGATCTGTCCTTTATTTCAAGGCTAGGACAGCAGAAGCGGATCCGACTTGGAATGTTGGAGCAGGATGTGTCTGGGCTGACGCCATCGCGGGCAAGCCTTGCTCCCACAGGGAATCAGGCCCTGAACTGGCTTGGCGCCACGCCGCTCCAGCGCACGAAGGCGTGGCGGAAGCTGGCGGTTTCGCTGAAGCCCAGTCGTTCGGCGATTCGATAGATCGGCAATTGGTCCTCGCAGAGCATCTGCTTGGCCCGTTCGAAGCGCAGTTCGTCCAGCAGTTCCTGGTAGCTGCAGCCCAGGTCCTTGAGGTGGCGGCGCAGGGTGCGCGCCGAGCAGTTCATCTGTTCGGCCAGGCCTTCCAGCCCGGGGGCGGCGTTCAGTTGGGCGTCGAGCAACTGGCGGATCCGCCCCAGCCAGGCCTGGCGTCCGGTGAACTCGGTATTCTGCCGGCGGCAACGTTCGGCCATGGCGTGATGGGTGATGGGGTCGGCCAGGGGCAAGGGTTGGTCGAGCCAGTGGCGCTCGAAGGCGAACGCGTTATCGACGCTGTCGAAGCGCACCGGGCAATCGAAGAGTGCGGCGTAGCGCGCCTGGTAATCGGGCGCCGGATGTTCGAAGCGTGCCGCACGCAAGGGTAGTGCATGACCAAGGAGGTCGTTACAGATGACCTTCAGCGAAACCATGCAGAACTCGGCATTGAACACCGCCAGGGCCGGGTTCTCCCGATAATCGCTGGCGCTGAACCAGATGTGCTGGCCGTCATCGTCCAGGTTCAGTTCGAAGAGTGTTCCCAATAGCGCCGGATAGCGCAGCGCCAGGCGCAAGGCGTCACCTAAGGTGGCACTGGTGAGCAGCGCATAGCCGAGCATGCCGTATGACGAAACGTGCATGCGCAGGCCCAGCTCCAGGCCGATGTCGCGCTTGAGGGCCACGGCGTTGGCGCAGACCTGCATCTCCTGGTTGGTGGTGATGCGCGTATCGGCCCGGCTCAGGTCCGCCGCGCTGATACCGCTGCCGGCCAGCAATGCCTCACTGGACAGCCCTTGGTTCTTGAAGGCGCTCAGTACCAGGGAGACGGCGTTGAGGGTGGTGAGGTGGGAATGAAGCATGTCCGTTTCCAGCCTGGGGAAGGCTGGAAACGGAGCAAGTTATATGCCGGATGAAAATCGAAGGTTCAACACAACCTCTAATGTGGGAGTAGACCTGTGGGAGCAAAGCTTGCTCGCGAAGAACGATGACGCGACCTTACAGTTGATCTGTGTCGCCTGCATCGCGAGCAAGCTTTGCTCCCACAAGTGTCCCCTCCCACAGGTTTTGCAGCGTCTAAGCTCAGCTCAGCTCGCCACACAGGTCCAGCTCTACCAGCCGCCGAACCTCTTCCACTGGCAGCCCGGCGCCAATCAAGGCCTGCAACTTGCCGAACGCGGCTTCGCGGGTCATGCCGCCGCCGGACAGCACGCCAACGCCACGCAAGCGGCTGCCAGCTTCATACACGTCCAGCTCGACGCCACCTTCATGGCATTGGGTCACCGCCACGACGACCACGCCGCTGTCCCGCGCCCGCTCCAGGCTGGCGAGGAAGGCCGGGTTGTCGCTCGGCCCGGTGCCGCTGCCGTAGCATTCCAGCACCAGGCCCTGGACACCGCTGCCCAGCAGGCCATCGAGGACCTGCGCGCTGATGCCGGGAAACAGCGGCAACACTGCGATGTTTACCAGTTGCTTGGGCTGGTTGTAATTCAACTGCGCCGGCAGCGAGGAGGCTTTGACACCTCCGCCCTGGCGTTCCAGGCGCTTGAACGGGTGACGACCAAAGCTGCGCACTTTCGCGCAACGGGTTGGCGCCAGCAGCTCACCGTGGAAGTACAGGTGCACGCCCGGCGCCAGGCCCTGGCCAAGAGCGACCAGCGCGCCGCTGAGGTTTTCCCAGGCGTCGCTGTCGGTCACGCCGGCGGGCAGCATCGAGCCGGTGAAGCAGACCCGCGCATGCAGGCCCAGCAGCTGGAAGCCCATCGCTGCAGCGCTGTAGGCCAGGGTGTCGGTGCCGTGCAGGATCAGTACGCTGTCGCAGCCCTGCACATCCACGGCATCGACCACCGCTTCGCGCAGTTGCTGCCAGTAGGCCGGGGTCATGTTGGCGCTGTCGATCAGCGGCGACATTTCCCGGAAGCGCCATTGCGGGACGACGAGTTCGGGTTGGCTGTGCAGGTAATCACGCATACGCGCTTCGAAACCGGATGCCGGAGCCAGGCCGTGGGCGCTGGCCTGCATGCCGATGGTGCCGCCGGTGTAGAGCACCATGACGTGCTGGGCGGCAGGGTAGGTCGAGCCATTCATGGGGTTGTTCTCCGAGGACGAAAACGGCAGCTTGGGTTAGCTGCCACAACATAAGGCCGAGCATGACGCCGACCTCAGGCTGTGTCACGCCGGGCGCAGGGGATGCGCCCGGTTTTTTCCAAACAGCTTGTACCGATCAGCGTTGCGCTGCGGTCGCGCCAGCAACAGCGGTGTCAGGATTGGCAACCGACGCCGATGGGTTGGCAGGCCAAGCCTTGCGGTCCAGATCCAGGTCCGGGAACTTGCTGGAATCGAAGACAGGGGTCCTGATGCCGGCCGAACGTTGGTCATCGTAGTCACGCAGGATGCGCATGCCGACCTTGAACAGCAGGAACAGCGCGATCAGGTTCACGAACGCCAGCAGGGTCATGGTGATGTCGGCGAAGGCGAACACGGTGCTGAGGTTTTCGATGGCGCCCCAGAAAATCAGGACCAGGACCAGTGCACGGTAGGCGATCAGGGCCTTGCGGTTCTCACCCAGCATGAAGCGCAGGTTGTTCTCGCCCAGGTAGTAGTTGTAGAGGATCGAGGTGAACACAAACAAGGACAAGGCCACGGAGATGAATACCCGGCCCCAGTCACCCACGACGGCCGCCAGGGAGTTCTGGGTCAGGGCAATGCCGTCGCCTTCGAAGCCCGGGGTGTAGAAGCCCGACAGCAGGATCAGCAGCGCGGTGCAGGTGCAGATCACGAACGTGTCCAGGAACACGCTGAATGCCTGTACCACGCCTTGGGCTACCGGGTGCTCGACCGACGCGACAGCAGCGACGTTAGGCGCACTGCCCAGGCCGGCTTCGTTGGCGAACACGCCACGCTTGACGCCCATGACGATGGCGCTGCCGATCAGGCCGCCGAAGGCCTGGTCCAGACCAAAGGCGCTCTTGACGATGGTCGCCAGCATGCCCGGTACATGTTCGAACTGCAGCACGATCACGTAGATGGTCACGGCGATGTACGCCAGGGTCTTGACCGGTACCAGCAGGTCAGCCACCTTGGCGATGCGCTTGATCCCGCCGATGAACACCAGGCCCAGCAGCACCGCCAGGCCCAGGCCGGTGTAGGTGGTGTCGAAGCCGAAGGCGTTGTTCAGGGAGTGGGTGACGGCGTGGGCTTGCAGGCCGTTGAAGGCGAAGCCGAAGGTGACCAGCAACAGGACCGCCATGATCATGCCCAACCAGCGCTTCTGCAGGCCGTGCTGGATGTAGTAGGACGGGCCGCCACGGAACTGGCCTTCGGAGTCGCAGCGCTTGTAGAGCTGGCCGAGGGAGCACTCGAAGAAGCTGCTGGACATGCCGACCAACGCGGTCACCCACATCCAGAACACCGCACCAGGACCACCGAGGGTCACGGCGATGCCGACACCGGCGATGTTGCCCGCGCCGACACGACCGGCCAGGCTGAGCATCAAGGCCTGGAACGAGCTGAGCTGGCCAGCACTGCTCTTCAGGCTGTCACGGAACACCGCGAACATATGAAAGAAATGACGGAACTGGACGAAACGCGAGCGGATCGTGAAATAGCTCCCGAGCCCGACAATGAGCACGATCAGCACTTTCCCTGAGAGGAAGTCGTTGATGACTTCAAGCATGAGTATTCCTCGCTGTTTTTTGTTTAAGCAAATGCTGGCCATTTGGAAATATCGCGTTACATCGGTTGGTGCGCGGCCCAACAGGTGAGGCGATGTTTCGTCCCGGTCCATTTTCGCGGGTTGTTATTAGTTCGGTTTTCGCATGTTTAAGGGTCTCGCTGCAGACGACCACTCATGCGAAGAGGGGCGGCACTATACCTATCAGTGCGGTGCCCGTCTGCACAGTTGTGGTGCGTCCGACGAAACGAAACCTTTGAAACACCTGGCCTTTCGGTCAGGTTATTGTGGGGGCGAGCCTGCTCGCGTTGGCTGGCGACGCGGTTTACAACGGGCAGCGCGTCGTCGTTTATCGCGAGCAGGTTCCTTCCCACAGGTTCAGTCATCCTTTGCTGCTATCAATTAAAAAAAGGGCTTGGGGAAGATCCCCAAGCCCTCAAAAGGTGAGAGGTGTCTAGTCCCTCGACCTGGTGAGCGGTGTTCGTGTCGATCACGCTTTGAGCGGGACCAGACGCGGAGCAATCATGTTTTCCGGGCGCAGGATGTCGTCGAGCATGGCGTCGTCGAGCAAGCCTTCTTCGCGCACCAGTTCCAGCACGCCGCGGCCACTTTCCAGGGCAACACGGGCGATGCGGGTGGCGTTTTCATAGCCGATGTACGGGTTCAGGGCGGTGACCAGGCCGATCGAGTGCTCGACCAGTTCACGGCAGCGCGCTTCGTTGGCGGTGATGCCGACGATGCAGTGCTCGCGCAGCATGTCCATGGCCCGTTGCAGCAGGCGGATCGAGTCGAAGATCTTGAAGGCGATCAGCGGTTCCATCACGTTCAGTTGCAGTTGGCCGCCTTCGGCCGCGATGGTCAGGGCCAGGTCGTTGCCGATGATCTGGAATGCCACCTGGTTGACCGCCTCCGGGATCACCGGGTTGACCTTGCCGGGCATGATCGAGCTGCCTGGCTGGCGGGCTGGCAGATTGATTTCGTTGATGCCAGTGCGTGGGCCGCTGGACAGCAGGCGCAGGTCGTTGCAGATCTTCGACAGCTTGACCGCGGTGCGCTTGAGCATGCCGGAGAACAGCACAAAGGCGCCCATGTCGGAGGTGGCTTCGATCAGGTCGGCGGCCGGAACCAGCGGCTGGCCGCTGATGGTCGCCAGGCGCTGTACGGCCAGGGCCTGGTAGCGCGGGTCGGCGTTGATGCCGGTGCCGATGGCTGTGCCGCCCAGGTTCACTTCAGTGAGCAGTTCAGGCGCCAGGGTTTTCAGGCGCGCCAGGTCTTCGCTCAGGGTGGTGGCGAAGGCGCGGAATTCCTGGCCGAGGGTCATCGGCACGGCGTCTTGCAGCTGGGTGCGGCCCATTTTCAGGACGTGGCTGAATTCTTCACCTTTGGCCGCGAACGCCTGGATCAGGCTGTCGAGGCTGGCCAGCAACGCGTCGTGGCCCAGCAGCAGACCCAGGCGGATCGCGGTCGGGTAGGCGTCGTTGGTGGACTGCGCCATGTTCACGTCGTTGTTGGGGTGCAGGTACTGGTACTCGCCTTTCTGGTGGCCCATGGCCTCCAGCGCGATGTTGGCGATGACTTCGTTGGCATTCATGTTGGTCGACGTGCCAGCGCCGCCCTGGATCATGTCCACCACGAATTCTTCGTGGAAATCGCCGCGGATCAATCGTGCACAGGCTTCACTGATGGCTGCGTGCTTGGCTTCGCTGAGCTGACCCAGTTCGCGGTTGGCGTCAGCGGCGGCCTGTTTGACCATTGCCAGACCGACCACCAGCTTAGGGTAATGCGAGATCGGGACGCCGGAGAGACGGAAGTTGTTTACCGCTCGTAGGGTCTGGATGCCGTAATACGCTTGCGCTGGTACTTCGAGTACGCCAAGCAGGTCTTTTTCTGTGCGGAATGATGCAGCGGAGGACATGATAGAAATCATCTCGATAAGGACCCGGTCTGAGCCGGAACGCTGCGAATCCTAGGCTCTCAAAAAAAATAGGGCCAATGCTGTTAAGCACTGGCCTATGCATATTCGGCATAATGTCGGTGTGACGTCGGCGGTGCGACGAACGTGTGACCTGTTTTGGTGCGTGTAAGGGAGGACGTGATGAATCTTGAAAGCAAATGGCTTGAGGACTTCAGTGCCCTGGCCGCTACCCGCAGTTTCTCCCAGGCGGCCGAGCGGCGTTTCGTGACGCAACCGGCCTTCAGCCGGCGAATCCGCAGCCTCGAGGCGGCGCTGGGGCTGACCCTGGTCAACCGTTCACGCACGCCCGTCGAGCTGACGGCGGCGGGGCAGTTGTTCCTGGTGACGGCGCGCACGGTGGTCGAGCAACTGGGGGAAGTGTTGCGCCATTTG
This sequence comes from Pseudomonas sp. A-RE-22, assembly GCF_019956035.1. Lineage (NCBI taxonomy): Bacteria > Pseudomonadati > Pseudomonadota > Gammaproteobacteria > Pseudomonadales > Pseudomonadaceae > Pseudomonas > Pseudomonas sp. A-RE-22. The sequence continues at coordinate 21,887 of NZ_JAHBCZ010000044.1, read as the reverse complement.
CATCACCTGGAGGGTGGGCAGGGCGAAGTCATACAAGTAGCCGCTGCCCACTCCCTGGCGCTGGGCTTTTTCCCGCGCTGGATTGCGCAACTGCGCAACGACGGGATGAACATCGCCACGCGGCTGGTGGCGACCAACGTCGGCGATGCCGTCCACGCCTTGCGTGAAGGGGGCTGCGACCTGATGTTGGCCTTCTACGATCCGGACTCGGCCATGCAGATGGACCCGGAGATATTCCCATCGCTGCACCTGGGCCAGACCGAAATGCTGCCGGTGTGCGCGGCCGATGCCGATGGCAAGCCGCTGTTCGACCTTGAGGGCGAGGCCAGCGTGCCGCTGCTGGCCTACAGCGCCGGGGCGTTCCTCGGGCGTTCGGTCAACCAGTTGTTGCGCCAGCGGGCGCTGCGGTTCACCACGATCTACGAGACGGCCATGGCCGACAGCCTCAAGAGCATGGCCCTGGAAGGCCTGGGCATCGCCTGGGTGCCGCACCTGAGCGTACGCGCCGAACTGGCCCGGGGCGAACTGGTGATCTGCGGCGGCCCGCAATGGCACGTGCCGTTGGAGATCCGCCTGTACCGCTGCGCCCTGGTGCGCAAGGCCAATGTGCGGTTGTTGTGGCGCAAGCTTGAAGGTGGCGTGGCGCAGGGTGCCGCGGGATCTTGATAGCACTGCAAACCCTGTGGGAGCGTTGCCTCAAGACTGACTTTGAGGTCAATAAAACCGCCACTTCACCGCAAATGACAGATGGTCGGCGAAAGTGCGTTTAACGCACCATTTTCGGTATACTGCCCGGCCTTCGGTCGGCTTGCCCGGCCATAATTCGTACAACAAGCCACGCCGGTTTCCTGCGTGGCTTGTTGTTTTTTGACGCGCCTGCGGGCGCCCAGAGAGAAGAGGCACGACGATGAGTGCACTGGTTGGCGTGATCATGGGCTCCAAGTCCGATTGGTCCACCCTTAGCCACACCGCCGATATGCTGGAAAAGCTCGGCATCCCTTACGAGGTGAAAGTGGTCTCCGCCCACCGTACCCCGGACCTGCTGTTCCAGTACGCCGAAGAGGCCGAGGCGCGTGGCATCGAGGTGATCATCGCCGGTGCCGGTGGCGCCGCCCATTTGCCAGGCATGTGTGCGGCCAAGACCCACCTGCCGGTGCTGGGCGTGCCGGTCCAGTCTTCGATGCTCTCGGGCGTCGATTCGTTGCTGTCGATCGTGCAGATGCCAGCCGGCATCCCGGTCGCGACCCTGGCCATCGGCAAGGCCGGCGCGATCAACGCGGCCCTGCTGTCGGCGAGCATCCTGGGCGCCAAGCATCCACAATTTCATACCGTGCTGAAAAAATTCCGCGCTGAGCAGACAGACAGCGTCCTGGACAATCCAGACCCACGCATTGCCTGAGGTTGTTGACGAATGAAGATCGGTGTAATCGGTGGCGGCCAGTTGGGTCGCATGTTGGCCCTGGCGGGTACACCGCTGGGGATGAACTTCGCTTTCCTGGACCCGGCGCCGGACGCTTGTGCCGCGGCGTTGGGTGAACACCTGCGGGCCGACTACGGCGACCAGGATCACCTGCGCCAATTGGCCGATGAAGTCGATCTGGTGACCTTCGAATTCGAAAGCGTCCCGGCCGAAACCGTGGCCTTCCTGTCCCAGTTCGTTCCGGTCTACCCGAGCGCCGAAGCCTTGCGGATCGCCCGTGACCGCTGGTTCGAAAAGAACATGTTCAAGGACCTGGGCATCCCCACGCCGGCTTTTGCCGACATCCAGTCCCAGGCCGACCTGGACGCCGCCGTCGCTGCCATCGGCCTGCCCGCCGTGCTCAAGACCCGTACCCTGGGTTACGACGGCAAGGGCCAGAAAGTCCTGCGCAAGCCTGAAGACGTGGTCGGTACGTTCGCCGAACTCGGCAGCGTGGCCTGCCTGCTGGAAGGCTTCGTGCCGTTCACCGGCGAAGTCTCGCTGATCGCCGTGCGTGCCCGTGACGGTGAAATCCGTTTCTACCCGCTGGTGCACAACACTCACAAGGACGGCATCCTCAAGCTGTCCGTCGCCAGCACCGACCATCCGTTGCAGGCCCTGGCCGAGGACTATTCCAGCCGGGTACTCAAGCAGCTCGATTATGTCGGCGTGATGGCGTTCGAGTTCTTTGAAGTGAACGGCGGCCTCAAGGCCAACGAAATCGCCCCTCGGGTACACAACTCCGGGCACTGGACCACCGAAGGCGCCGAGTGCAGCCAGTTCGAAAACCACCTGCGGGCGGTCGCTGGGTTGCCGCTGGGGTCGACCGCCAAGGTCGGTGAGAGCGCGATGCTCAACTTCATCGGCAAGGTGCCGGACAGCGAGAAAGTCCTGTCGATCGCTGACTGCCATTTGCATCACTATGGCAAGGCGTTCAAGGCCGGGCGCAAGGTCGGTCACGCCAACCTGCGCTGCGCGGACCGGGCGACTTTGGCGCAGCAGATCATCAAGGTCGAGACGCTGATCGCCGAGCAATAATCCGCAACATCGGTGGAACCATTCGTCGGCTAACCTCTCTCATGGCTAAGTGCCAAAGCCTGATCGGGCTTTGGCATCGCTATCCAATCAGAGGGCAATGCCATGGGAATCATCGGAACCATTTTTATCGGCTTGATCGTTGGCCTGCTGGCACGCTTCCTGAAACCGGGCGATGACAGCATGGGCTGGATCATGACCATCCTGCTCGGTATCGGCGGTTCGTTGGCAGCCACGTACGGCGGCCAGGCCCTGGGCATCTACCAGGCCGGCCAAGGTGCTGGTTTCATCGGGGCCCTGGTGGGCGCGGTGGTATTGCTGGTGATCTACGGCCTGATCAAAAGAAACTGATTCAAATGCAATAAAGCCCTCTCTGCCTGGCGCGCAGAGGGGGCTAGAATGCTCGGCGTTTCACTTTCCACTCATTGCCGAGCCCTTTCATGCGCCGTCTAGTGTTGACCCTTCTTCTGCTGGGCAGTGGCCTGGCCCATGCTGCCGAACTGCCGGAAACCGACTGGCTCGAACTGATGCCCAAGTCGGACCAGAAAGCCCTCGAGGCCATGCCCGAGATCGACCACGACTCCCCCGAAGCCAACGGCACCTTCACCGAAAAAGGTGGCCTGAAGCAAAGCAAAGGCTTGCCGGCGGTGATGTATTCGACCAAGACTGTGGCGGCGATGAACGACAAGCATATCCGCATCGGTGGTTACCCGGTGCCGCTGGAAACCGACGCCAAGGGCCGCAGTACGCTGTTTTTCCTGGTGCCATACCCCGGCGCCTGCATCCACGTCCCGCCACCGCCGCCTAATCAGTTGGTGCTGGTGCGCTATCCCAAGGGCCTGAAGCTGGAGGACATCTATACACCGCTGTGGGTGACCGGCACGCTGAAGATCGAAAAGGTCGACAACGACCTGGCGAGTGCGGCGTATGCGCTGGAGGCGGAGAAGGTGCGGGTGGTGCAGGAGGCGGATTTGTAGGTCTGGTACGAGTCCACTGTGGGAGCGAGCCTGCTCGCGATAGCGGACTGACAGTCAATATTTGCATTGACTGATACACCGCTATCGCGAGCAGGCTCGCTCCCACATGGGGATTTTCAGTGTGGCTTAGAGCGGCTTGCTGCCGATGCTCACACCCAGGGTATGGCTGGCCTGCGGCAACAACGTCACCACATCGTCCATCACGTTCGCCGTCTCGATGCACAGCATGCGCTGCCAGCCGTCGTCGGCCATGTCGCTGAAGGCCTTGGCGCGTTCGGTCCAGGGGTTCCAGATCACCGCCGAGCGCGAACCGCTGCTGGTCAGCTCGATCCGGCGTTCCCACTGCGGGTCAATGATGCTCAGCTTTGGCGGGGTGTCGAGGTAGATGCGGTCGGTCTCGCCAGCAAAGTGCAGATCGCCGGCCTGGGTGACGGTTTTCCAGTCGTCCAGGGTCTCGATGTAGCTCAAGCCATCGACCCCTTCGACCTGCACGTTGCGCACGTCGCTCACGGCAAAGTAGCTGTGCAGCGCCTGGCTGAGGCTGACGGCTTCGCTGCCACGGTTATGGCTGGTGAGGCGGATATGCAGTTGCTCGTCCATCACGATGGCCAGCGTCAGGTCGACCTGGTGAGGCCAGCCTGAAAGGCCATTCTCGGGGTAGGGCAGCACGAACTCTACCTTGAGGCTTTCGCCTTCGGCTTCGATGCCCTTCAACTCCCAATCCATCGTCCGCACCAGGCCGTGGGCCGTGGCCGGGTCGTTGCTCACGCGCATGGCCTGTACGCTGTCGGGGTTGCGCGTCAGGTTGCCGAACCATGGCCAGCACACCGGCACGCCTGCGCGGATGCTCTTGCCGGCCTTGAACGTGGCCTGGTCGTTGAGCCAGATCAGCGGCGGCTGGCCGTCCACTTGATAGCTGAGGATATGCGCGCCTTGTTGGGCCACCAGCAACTCGGCTTGACCGTGGCGGATGCGCCAGGCGTTCAGTTCATCCAGTTTGACGGCTTCGACGTTGGGCGTAGGCATGTTGCAAATCTCGCTCGGGAACAGGGACTGCAATGGACCGCAAAACGGCCGCCGTGTTTAACGGGCGCGCGGCGGAACCGAGCGGGTGCGACCGCTGCCGTCGATGGCGACGAAGACAAACACCGCCTCGGTCACCTTGCGCCATTCACTGGATAGCGGGTCGTCGCTCCAGACTTCGACCATCATCTGGATCGAACTGCGGCCGATTTCCAGCGCCTGGGTGTAAAAGGAAAGCTGCGCCCCCACTGCCACCGGCACGAGGAACGCCATGCGATCGATCGCCACGGTGGCCACGCGCCCGCCCGCCACTTTGCTGGCCATGGCGGTGCCGGCCAGGTCCATCTGGGACACCAGCCAGCCGCCGAAAATATCGCCGAAGCCGTTGGTCTCGCGAGGGAGCGCGGTGATTTGCAGGGCCAAGTCGCCTTGCGGGATTGGATCTTCTTGTTCGAGCTCTATCATGCCGGGGGTGCCTCTGACCCGTAACGCTGTCTTGTACTTCAGGTGAATAGCCGTCTTTGTAAAAAACGATTCAGCCCGAACATACTGCGTTCGTCACGTTTTTCGTAAAGGCGTGCCAAAGGGAAACTCTGCGAAACCGGCTGGTTCTGGTACTACACCACCAACGACGTTTTCGCACAGCAACCCCTTACAGAGTACTGCAAGGTTGCGAGTATATCGGGCGATAGACGTCGAGACGACCACTCGGTTCTGATTTTGACTATCAAATACGCACCTCTATGTGCTTTTTCGAACAATTTGCTATCGTGCCGGACCTGCCCAGGCCCCCAACCCGTGTTACCAGGGTTGCAGAACCGACTATAAGAGAAGCCCTTGCCATGACCACTGCGCCTTCGAGCACGGCGACGCCCGCACAACCCGCACGTCCATTGACCCGCAACGATTACAAGACCCTGTCGCTTTCTGCCTTGGGCGGTGCGCTGGAGTTCTACGATTTCATCATTTTCGTGTTCTTTGCCACCGTGGTCGGCAAATTGTTCTTCCCTGCCGAAATGCCCGAGTGGCTGCGCTTGATGCAGACGTTCGGCATTTTTGCCGCCGGTTACCTGGCCCGGCCGCTGGGCGGGATCGTCATGGCCCACTTCGGCGACCTGCTGGGGCGCAAGAAGATGTTCACCCTGAGCATTTTCATGATGGCCGTGCCGACCTTGATCATGGGCCTGCTGCCCACTTATGCACAGATCGGCATGTGGGCGCCGATCCTGCTGTTGCTGATGCGCGTGATCCAGGGCGCGGCCATCGGCGGGGAAGTGCCGGGTGCCTGGGTATTCGTTTCCGAACACGTTCCGGCGCGCCACATCGGCTATGCCTGCGGCACGCTGACTTGCGGCCTGACGGCGGGGATTTTGTTGGGTTCGCTGGTCGCTACGGCGATCAACAGCATCTATACACCGGTGGAGGTGGCCGATTACGCCTGGCGGATCCCGTTCCTGCTGGGTGGCGTGTTCGGGCTGTTTTCGGTGTATCTGCGCCGCTGGTTGCACGAAACTCCGGTGTTCGCCGAGCTGCAACTGCGCAAGGCCCTGGCCGAGGAAGTGCCGCTGCGGGCCGTGTTGCGTGATCATCGCGGCGCCATCGCCATTTCCATGCTGTTGACCTGGCTGCTGTCGGCCGGCGTCATTGTGGTCATCCTGATGACACCGACCGTGCTGCAGACGGTGTACCACTTCAGTCCGACCACCGCGTTGCAGGCCAACAGCCTGGCGATCGTGTTCCTGAGTCTAGGTTGCATCGGTGCGGGTGTGCTGGCCGACCGTTTTGGTGCTGGCCGGGTATTTGTCTTCGGTAGCGGTTTGCTGCTGATCACGTTCTGGACCTTCTACCACTGCCTGTTCGACCACCCCGAGTGGCTGTTTCCGCTGTATGCCTTGAGTGGCTTGCTGGTAGGTACCATCGGCGCGGTGCCTTATGTCATGGTCAATGCCTTCCCGGCCGTGGTGCGTTTCAGCGGCTTGTCGTTCTCCTACAACCTGGCCTACGCAATCTTCGGCGGGTTGACGCCGATGATCGTGACCCTGCTGTTGAAAGAGAGCTCGATGGGGCCGGCGTATTACGTGGCGGCGATCTGTGGGATCGGGATTGTGGTGGGCGGTTATCTCTGGAAGAAGGGGCGCTAGCCCGAATCTTTCACTGACTGTACTGGCCTCATCGCGAGCAAGCTCGCTCCCACAAGGGTTCTGCGTTCACCGCAAATCCCCTGTGGGAGCGAGCTTGCTCGCGATTGGGGCCGCATGAATCATCTTGTAAAACTCGATACTGGCCTTTCATCCAATTGTCATATTTCAGCCATAGAGTGTTCACACGGCTTACCGATACTTGGCCGACTTAACACACCCTATCTGCTAGGAGTAAGGCATGAAACTGAAGCGTTTGATGGCGGCAATGACGTTTGTCGCTGCTGGCGTTGCGACCGCCAGCGCGGTTGCCGCTGGTGTTGACCCGGCAATTCCGTCTTACACCAAGACCACTGGTGTATCGGGCAACCTGTCCAGCGTCGGCTCCGATACCCTGGCTAACCTGATGACCTTGTGGGCCGAGAACTACAAGAAAGAATACCCGAACGTAAACATCCAGATTCAGGCCGCCGGTTCCTCTACCGCGCCACCTGCGCTCACCGAAGGCACCTCCAACCTGGGCCCGATGAGCCGCAAGATGAAGGACAACGAGCTGCAGGCTTTCGAAACCAAATACGGTTACAAGCCTACCGCCATCCCGGTTGCCGTGGACGCCCTGGCGGTATTCGTGCACAAGGACAACCCGATCCAGCACCTGACCATGGAACAGGTCGATGCGATCTTCTCGTCGACTCGCCTGTGCGGCGCTAAAGCCGACGTGAAAACCTGGGGCGACCTGGGTGTGACCGGCGACCTGGCCAACAAGCCAGTGCAACTGTTCGGTCGTAACTCGGTATCCGGCACCTACGGCTACTTCAAGGAAGAAGCCCTGTGCAAAGGCGACTACAAGCCAAACGTCAATGAACAACCAGGCTCGGCTTCGGTCGTGCAGTCGATCAGCTCTTCGCTGAACGGCGTTGGTTACTCGGGCATCGGCTACAAGACCGCCAGCGTGAAGACCGTGGCCCTGGCCAAGAAAGGCAGCACTGAGTTCATCGAAGACAGCGAAGAAAACGCCCTGAACGGCAAGTACCCGCTGTCGCGCTTCCTCTACGTTTACGTCAACAAGGCACCGAACAAGCCTCTGGCCCCGCTGGAAGCCGAGTTCGTGAAGCTGGTCTTGTCCAAGCAAGGCCAGGAAGTTGTAGTCAAGGACGGTTACATCCCGCTGCCAGCCAAAGTCGCCGCCAAGGCACTGGCTGACCTGGGTCTGTCGGAAGGCGGCAGCGTCGCCAAGAAGTAATACCTGAGCCCGGGCCGAAGTCCGGACTCCTGTGGGAGCGGGCTTGCTCGCGAAGAGGTCAGTGCATTCAACAGGGATGTTGACTGACTTTGCGAGCAAGCTGTCCCACAACCCCAAATTCCTGTCCGCTGCCGGTTTCCTCGGCGGCGGATTTGTTGCGTCACTGCATTGTCATCTTTCTGTCATACAGGATCGCTAGGGTGTGCGCATGAATGATCTGGCCAATTCCACAATGACTACGACTTCCCCTCCCAAGCGCATTGACTTCAATACGCCTGAGCTGCAACGCAAGCGCCGCATTCGCGCGCTCAAGGATCGCCTGACCCGCTGGTACGTGCTGGTCGGCGGCCTCGCCGTCCTGGCCGCCATTACGTTGATCTTCTTCTTCCTGGCCTATGTGGTGCTGCCCCTGTTCCAGGGCGCGGACCTGACCGCCAAGGACTCGATCACCCCGGCCTGGATGCAAGATGCCGGCAAACCCCTGATGATCTCCATCGAAGAGCAGAACCAAGTCGCCATGCGGGTTTCCGACAAGGGCCAGGCGCTGTTTTTCGATATCACCAGTGGTGCCGAACTGCGCCGTATCGACCTGCCGATTCCGGCCGGTGCCAGCGTGACCGCCATTGGCGAAGACCAGCCTGGCAGCCCATTGGTGGTGATCGGTCTGTCCAACGGCCAGGCCCTGGTATTCCGTCACACCTATAAGGTCAGCTACCCGGACGGCAAGAAAACCATCTCGCCTGCCGTCGAATACCCTTATGGCGAGACGCCGATCGTGTTGAACGAGCAGGGCGCGGCCCTGGAGCATGTCAGCCTCAACGCCACCGATTCGACCCTGCTGCTGGCCGGTTCCAGCGGTGCCCAACTGCAAGTGCTGTCGATCACCAGCGAAGAAAACATGATGACCGGCGAGGTCACCAGCGAGCAGACCCGCATCGATCTGCCACAGATGACCGAGCCGGTGAAGAACATCTTCGTCGACCCGCGCCAGCAATGGCTGTATGTGGTCAACGGGCGCGCCCAGGCCGATGTGTTCAGCCTGCGGGACAAGAGCCTCAACGGTCGCTACAAACTGCTCGAGAACGCCGACGCCCAAGTCACCGCCGCCACCCAGCTGGTGGGCGGAATCTCGCTGATCATCGGCGACTCCAAGGGCGGCCTGGCGCAGTGGTTCATGGCCCGCGATCCGGACGGCGAGCTGCGCTTCAAACAGATTCGTACGTTCCAGATGGGCACCACGCCGATTGTTGAAATCACCGCCGAAGAGCGTCGCAAAGGCTTCGTAGCGCTGGACGCGGCCGGCAAGCTCGGCGTATTCCACAGCACCGCCCACCGCACCTTGTTGGTGGACCAGGTGGTCGACGGCCAAGGCCTGTTCGGCATGTCGCCACGGGCCAACCGCCTGATCGTGGAGCAGGGCGGCAAGCTGCAACCGCTGACGCTGGACAACCCGCACCCGGAAGTCTCGTGGAGCGCGTTGTGGAGCAAGGTCTGGTACGAAAACTACGACGAACCCAAGTACGTCTGGCAATCGACCGCCGCCAACACCGACTTCGAACCCAAGCTGAGCCTTTCGCCGCTGACCTTCGGCACCCTGAAAGCCGCGTTCTACGCGATGCTGCTGGCGGCGCCACTGGCGGTTGCCGCGGCGATCTATACTGCCTACTTCATGGCCCCGGGCATGCGCCGCAAGGTCAAGCCGGTGATCGAACTGATGGAAGCCATGCCGACGGTGATCCTCGGGTTCTTCGCCGGCCTGTTCCTGGCGCCGTACGTCGAAGGGCACCTGCCAGGTATTTTCAGCCTGCTGATGTTGGTGCCAATCGGCATCCTGGTCGCCGGTTTCGTCTTCAGCCGCCTGCCGGAATCCATTCGCCTGAGAGTGCCGGACGGCTGGGAAAGTGCCCTGCTGATCCCGGTGATCCTGTTCGTGGGCTGGCTCTCGCTGTACATGAGCCCGTACATGGAAGCCTGGTTCTTCGGCGGTGACATGCGCATGTGGATCTCCCATGACCTGGGCATCACCTACGACCAGCGCAACGCCCTGGTGGTCGGCCTGGCAATGGGCTTCGCGGTCATCCCGAACATCTACTCCATCGCCGAAGACGCCGTGTTCAGCGTGCCGCGCGGCCTGACCCTGGGCTCCCTGGCCCTTGGTGCGACGCCGTGGCAGACCATGACCCGCGTGGTCATCCTCACCGCCAGCCCCGGTATCTTCTCGGCGCTGATGATCGGCATGGGCCGTGCGGTGGGCGAGACCATGATCGTGCTGATGGCCACGGGTAACACGCCGGTCATGGAAATGAACCTGTTCGAAGGCCTGCGCACCCTGGCGGCCAACGTGGCGGTGGAGATGCCCGAGTCGGAAGTCGGCGGTAGCCATTACCGCGTGCTGTTCCTGTCGGCACTGGTGCTGCTGTTGTTCACCTTTGTCATGAACACCCTCGCCGAGCTGATCCGTCAGCGTCTGCGCAAGAAATATTCGTCGCTTTAAGAAAGGTAGAAGTCTGTGAAACAGAACTCCCTGAAAGGATGGTTCAAGAGCGGCGCCCCCGGCGTCTGGATCAGCGGTGGCGCGGTATCCATCGCGGTCATCATGACCATTGGCCTGCTGGCGGTGATCACTGTACGCGGCCTGGGTCACTTCTGGCCGGCGGACCTGGTCCACGCCAACTACAACGTGCCGGGCATGCCTGAGCACCTGGTGGTCGGCGAAGTCGTGCAGAAAGAAGAAGTGCCGCGCGAGCGCCTGAAAAGCGCCGGCCTGCCGGTGCCGGACGAAGGCCCCGAGTTCATGACCCGCGAACTGATCAAGGTGGGTAACCGGGACCTGAACGGCACTGACTTCACCTGGATCGTCGGCGAGTGGCTGACCAACCAGACCACGCCGCCGGAACTGATGGCGATCGAGCGCCGTGAGTGGGGCAACTTCTACGGCTACCTGGTCAACGTCAAGGAAGACGGCAAGGTCATCGCCGAAGGCGAGGCCGCCTGGCCGCAACTGCAGGCTCGCGTACAGCGGGTCAACCAGTTGGCCGCCGAGCTCAAGACCCTGGAAAAAGTCGACATCGGTGCAATCAACGCTGGCTTGGAGCGCATCCGCCTGCACGGTCGCAAGCTGGAGCTGGACGGCAAGCTCGATGCCGCCGCCCAAGCCGACCTGGAAAGCGAGCGCGCCGAACTCAATGCCCGTTACAAGGACATCGAGGCGCGCCTGTCCGACCTGCATGCACAATTCAACCGCGACAGCCTGACCGCCCGCGATGCCAACGGCAAGGAAGTGGAGATCGGCATCGGCAAGGTGGTACATGCCTATCAACCGAACCGCATGGGCACGTTTACCAAGCTCGGTTTCTATTTCAGCAAGGTCTGGGAATTCCTCAGCGACGACCCTCGTGAGGCCAACACCGAAGGCGGCATCTTCCCGGCGATTTTCGGCACCGTGATGATGACCCTGATCATGGCGATGATCGTGACGCCGTTCGGCGTGCTGGCGGCGGTTTATTTGCGTGAATACGCCCGCCAAGGCCCGATGACCCGCCTGATCCGCATCGCGGTGAACAACCTGGCCGGCGTTCCAGCCATCGTCTACGGTGTGTTCGGCCTGGGCTTCTTCGTCTACGTGCTGGGTGGTTCGGTCGACCGGCTGTTCTTCCCCGAAGCCTTGCCGGCGCCGACCTTCGGCACCCCGGGCCTGCTCTGGGCATCCTTGACCCTGGCGCTGCTGGCGGTGCCGGTGGTGATCGTGGCCACCGAGGAAGGTCTGGCGCGGATTCCACGGACCGTGCGCGAAGGCTCCCTGGCCCTCGGCGCGACCAAGGCCGAGACCCTGTGGAAAATCGTCCTGCCCATGGCGAGCCCGGCGATGATGACCGGGATGATCCTCGCCGTGGCCCGTGCCGCCGGTGAAGTGGCGCCGTTGATGCTGGTGGGCGTGGTGAAACTGGCGCCGTCGCTGCCGCTGGACGGCAACTACCCGTACCTGCACCTGGACCAGAAGATCATGCACCTGGGCTTCCATATCTATGACGTGGGCTTCCAGAGCCCGAACGTCGAAGCGGCGCGACCGCTGGTGTACGCCACGGCGCTGTTGCTGGTGCTGGTGATCGCCACGCTCAACCTGTCGGCGGTGTGGATCCGTAACCACCTGCGCGAGAAGTACAAAGCACTGGATAGCTGATTACACATTGATTTTCTGTGGGAGCGAGCCTGCTCGCGATGGCGTCACCTCGGTTCAAAGCCAGACCGAGTCGCCTGAATCGCGAGCAGGCTCGCTCCCACACAGACACATACACAGATTGGCATGGCCGCTCAGTGGCCAACCGAACCGAATTTGTTAGCACAGGGAGCCTCCCATGCAACACGAAGCACATACACACGGCATCAACATGTCGGCCCTGGGCCGCGACAAGCAGAGCCTGGACCTGGCCCAGGAAACCGTCGCCATCGAAGTGCCCGGCCTGAGTCTGTTCTACGGCGACAAGCAGGCGCTGTATGACGTCAGCCTGAACATCCCGAAACAGCGCGTCACCGCGTTCATCGGCCCGTCGGGCTGCGGCAAGTCAACCTTGCTGCGTACCTTCAACCGCATGAATGACCTGGTGGACGGCTGCCGTGTCGAAGGGGAAATCAACCTCTACGGCAACAACATCTACCGCAAGGGCGAAGACGTGGCCGAGCTGCGTCGTCGCGTGGGCATGGTGTTCCAGAAGCCCAACCCGTTCCCGAAAACCATCTACGAGAACGTCGTCTACGGCTTGCGCATCCAGGGCATCAACAAGAAGCGCATCCTCGACGAAGCCGTGGAATGGGCGCTCAAGGGCGCGGCGTTGTGGGATGAGGTCAAGGACCGCCTGCATGATTCGGCCCTGGGCCTGTCCGGCGGTCAACAGCAACGCCTGGTGATTGCGCGCACCATCGCCGTGGAACCGGAAGTGCTGCTGCTCGACGAACCTTGCTCGGCCCTGGATCCGATCTCGACGCTGAAAGTTGAAGAACTGATCTACGAGCTCAAGTCCAAGTTCACCATCGTCATCGTGACCCACAACATGCAACAGGCGGCGCGGGTTTCCGACTACACGGCGTTCATGTACATGGGCAAACTGGTGGAGTTCGGCGACACCGACACCCTGTTCACCAATCCGGCCAAGAAACAGACCGAAGACTACATCACCGGTCGTTACGGCTAGTCGAGGCTGCTGCATAGGCGCACTGCGCTATCAGGATCAACATTTAACTGCTTGAAGCTTGCAACTTGAAGCTTGCAACTTTCGCGGAGCGAACAAGATGATTTCGAAGGAAGGCCTTACTCACCACATTTCCGCACAGTTCAACGCCGAGCTTGAGGAAGTGCGCAGTCACTTGCTGGCCATGGGCGGGCTGGTGGAAAAGCAGGTCAACGATGCGGTGACCGCGCTGATCGAGGCCGACTCCGGCCTGGCCCAGCAGGTGCGCGAAATCGATGATCAGATCAACCAGATGGAGCGCAACATCGACGAGGAGTGCCTGCGTATCCTGGCCCGTCGTCAGCCGGCGGCTTCGGACCTGCGCCTGATCATCAGCATCTCCAAGTCGGTAATCGATCTTGAGCGAATCGGCGACGAAGCCACCAAGATCGCCCGTCGTGCCATTCAGTTGTGCGAAGAAGGCGAGGCGCCGCGCGGTTATGTCGAGGTTCGCCACATTGGCGACCAGGTGCGCAACATGGTTCGCGATGCCCTGGACGCCTTTGCCCGCTTCGACGCCGACCTGGCGTTGTCGGTGGCCCAGTACGACAAGATCATCGACCGCGAATACAAGACCGCCCTGCGCGAGCTGGCGACTTACATGATGGAAGACCCACGCTCCATCTCCCGAGTGTTGAGCATCATCTGGGTGCTGCGTTCTCTGGAGCGTATCGGCGATCATGCACGCAACATCTCGGAACTTGTCATCTACCTGGTGCGCGGCACGGATGTGCGGCATTTGGGGCTCAAGCGGATGAAGCAAGAAGTTGAGGGCACCCCGTCCGAAACCGCTAATGTTCCGGGCGAAACTGACGATAAGTAAGATTGCCAAGAAAAGCGCCCGGCCTTCTGGTCGGGCTTTTTTTTGGATTTTTTTTAATCGAAAGCAGCACCCCGCGAACGAAAAGTCCCGGCGTGACTGAAGGTTTTTGGCAATGTGCCATCAGTAAAAGCGGTATGCTTGCCGGGATTTTTTAGAGGTGTATCTGGATGAGTAAGGTCAGTGTGTTGGTCGTGGACGATGCTTCGTTCATTCGTGACCTGGTGAAGAAGTGCCTGCGCAACTACTTCCCGGGCGTGCGCATCGAAGACGCGGTGAACGGCAAGAAAGCCCAAGCCCTGCTGGCTCGCGAAGCGTTCGACCTGGTGTTGTGCGATTGGGAAATGCCGGAAATGTCCGGCCTGGAATTGCTGACCTGGTGCCGCCAGCAGGACAACCTCAAGGGCATGCCGTTCGTGATGGTCACCAGCCGCGGCGACAAGGAAAACGTGGTCCAGGCGATCCAGGCCGGCGTTTCCGGCTACGTCAGCAAGCCGTTCACCAACGAGCAGCTACTGACCAAGGTCAAGCAGGCCCTGCACAAGGTCGGCAAGCTCGACACGCTGATGAACAGCGCCCCGACCAAGATGAACTCGGCGTTCGGCAATGATTCCCTCAGTGCCCTGACGGGCGGCAAGGCTCCGGTTGCTGCTGTTGCTTCGGCCCCTGCCGCGAATCCTTTTGCCAAGCCGGTCGCTGCTCCCGCCGCGGCTGTGGCTCCGGCCCGTGGCTTGCTCAACAGCCCTCCCGTCAAGGCACCGGTAGCCGCTGCTTCGGGGACCAACCGTGGTCAGGGCCAGTTGCGCCTGTCCAGCGGCACCCAGCAATGCGTGATCAAGGCCCTGAGCCTCAAGGAAGCATTGCTGGTGGTCAAGCGCACCGACACCCTGCCACAAGTGCTCGAAAGCGCCGTGCTGGACATGGAGCAGGGCGACAACGCTGAAACCGCTCGCCTCAACGGCTACCTGCACGCCATCGTCGCCCACGAGCAGACGCCCGACAGCGAATGGTTGCAACTGACGTTCCGCTTCGTCGACAAAGACCCGCAGAAACTCGACTACATCTCCCGCCTGATCGCTCGCGGCACCGCGCAGAAGCACTTCGTACCTGGCGCCTGATTCGGCGGTGCCGGTCAGTCCGCCATCGCGAGCAAGCTCGCTCCCACACTCGATCCAGTGAACACTGAAGATCCCTGTGGGAGCGAGCTTGCTCGCAATGGGACCATAAGTTCCAACACCGACCGCTGATCCAATTTTGAAACATCCGTCGACTACGCTGGTCCATCCCAGCTGCTAGGCTGCTGTGCAGGCCTTCATTTTTCGACAGAACCCTTACCCATGCTCGCTCCCCTGCTGTTTGCCTGTGGTCTTGTCCTGGCCTCCACCTCGGCCGTGGCCATGACGATCTACAAATCCACCGATGCCAATGGCGTGGTGTCCTATAGCGACCGCCCCAGCAAGGGCGCGCAGGTGTTCGTGTTCCGCGACCGCATGGTCGAGCGCCTGGAGCGACAGGTATTCCTCGATATCAAGAAACAGAACGGCGCGGATGCGGTGTTCGTGCGCAACGACCTGTATGCGCCAGTGGAGATCGAGTTGAGTTTCGCCGGACTGCGTAATGTGAGCGGGGCACCGAGCCGGCCGATTCGGCGGGTGCTGCCGGCGCGCAGCAACCTGCGCCTGGCGCTGCTCACGGCCACGCAGCCGGGCAGGCCGTTGGTGTATACCCCAAGGTTCGAATACTCCCTGGGCGACCCCGCAGGCGCGGCACAGGCCTATCAGTACCCGTTGCCGTGGCGTGGCGGGCCGTTCCGGCTGAGTCAGGGTGCCAACGGCCAGTACAGTCATTACGGCCCGAAGAACCGCTACGCCATGGACATTGCCATGCCCGTCGGCACGCCGATCATCGCGGCGCGGGGCGGCGTGGTCATCAAGACCGAAAACGAGCAGACCGGCCGCGGTGACGATCCTTCGGGCAACTTCGTGCGGGTGCTGCACGATGATGGGACCATGGGCGTCTACCTGCACTTGCAGAAAGGTTCGGTGAGCGTACGGGAAGGGCAGCGGGTCGGGGTGGGCACGCCGTTGGCGTTGTCGGGCAATACCGGCAACAGCTCCGGCCCGCACCTGCATTTCGTGGTGCAGCGCAATACCGGCCTGGGGCTGGTGTCGATTCCCTACCAGTTCAATCAACCGGTGGGCGACTTGCCCAACTTTGCGTTGGGCAAGCAATAGCGCCGAGGCGTGACACAAGTGCTTTTGTGGTGGAGGGATTTATCTGTGGGAGCAAGGCTTGCCCGCGATACAGGCGACGCGGTTTTTTCAGCGATCGAGTCGCCTGTATCGCGAGCAAGCTTTGCTCCCACGGCTTCGCCACAGGCTCGCCGAAAAGCGGGCTGACACTCAATCGAGCATCAACACCTTCGCCAGAATGATCTTCGGCCCTTTCATCTTCTTGATGATGATCCGCAGGCCTTCGACTTCCAGCACTTCTTCCTCTTCCGGTACGCGCTTGAGGGTTTCATAGACCAACCCGGCCAGGGTTTCGGCTTCGATGTGGTCCAGGTCGATCCCCAGCAGGCGCTCGACCTTGAACAGCGGCGTGTCGCCGCGTACCAGCAGCTTGCCCGGCTGGTAGGCCAGGATGCCGCGTTCGGCCTTGCGATGTTCGTCCTGGATGTCACCCACCAGCACTTCCAGCACGTCTTCCATGGTCAGGTAGCCGATGATATTGCCGTCGGCTTCCTCGACCAGGGCGAAGTGCGAGCCGCCCTTGCGGAACTGCTCCAGCAATTGCGACAGCGGCATGTGCCGCGACACGCGCTCCAGCGGCCGGGTCAGTTCGGCCAGGTTGAACGACTCGGGGATGTGATCCAGGGCCGCCAGTTCCAGCAGCAGGTCCTTGATGTGCAGCAGGCCGACGAACTCCTGGCGCTCGCTGTCATACACCGGATAGCGGCTGAACTTGTGGCGACGAAACATCGCCAGGATTTCCTTGAGCGGCGCATTGAACTCCAGCGTCACCAGGTCTTCCCGGGAGTTGGCCCAGTCCACCACTTCCAGCTCGCCCATTTCCACGGCCGATGCCAGCACGCGCATGCCTTGGTCGCTCGGGTCCTGGCCACGGCTGGAGTGCAGGATCAGCTTCAGTTCTTCGCGGCTGTAATGGTGTTCGTGATGCGGGCCGGGCTCGCCTTGGCCGGCGATGCGCAAAATGGCGTTGGCGCTGGCGTTGAGCAGGTAGATCGCCGGGTACATGGCCCAGTAGAACAGGTACAGCGGCACGGCGGTCCATAGCGACAGCAGCTCGGGTTTGCGAATGGCCCAGGATTTGGGTGCCAGTTCACCGACCACGATGTGCAGGTACGAAATGATGAAGAACGCGGTGAAGAACGACACGCCCTTGATCACTTCCGGCGCCTGCACGCCGACCGCGCCCAGCAACGGCTCGAGGATGTGGGCGAACGCCGGCTCGCCGACCCAGCCCAAGCCCAGGGAGGCCAGGGTGATACCCAGCTGGCACGCCGACAGGTAAGCGTCGAGCTGGCTATGGACGGTGCGCAGGATGTGCCCGCGCCAGCCGTTCTGCTCGGCAATGGCCTCGACCCGGGTCGAGCGCAGCTTGACCATGGCGAATTCGGCCGCAACGAAAAAACCGTTGAGCAAAACCAGGATCAGAGCAAAAAGAATCATGCCGAATTCGGCGAAGAGTGTGACGAGGGACAAGCCAGGGGAAGGGTCCATGATGGAGTTTTGCGGGTTCCGTATAGTCGTGGGAATTGAAAATGAGCGCCTGAAAAGGCAGGCGCAAGTCAGTCAATGTAGCGGCTGACTCGGCGATTGCCTAGGGGGCGTGCTCAATCAGCGGGGCGGGCGAGGCGTGCGCGAACCACCTGGGCCGGGGCGAAATGGCAGGTAAAGGTGCTGCCATGGCCGGGTACGCTGCTGATTTCCATGCGGGCGCGATGGCGCAGCAGGACGTGTTTGACGATGGCCAGGCCCAGCCCGGTGCCGCCGGTATTGGAGTTGCGGCTGGAGTCGACACGGTAGAAACGTTCGGTCAGGCGCGGCAGGTGTTTGCTGTCGATGCCAATGCCCGAATCGCGCACGCTCAGGTGCGCACCTTGCTCATCGCCCCACCAGCGCACATGGATCCGGCCTTGCTCCGGCGTGTATTTGACCGCGTTGAACACCAGGTTGGAAAACGCACTGCGCAGTTCCGCCTCGCTGCCTTTGAGCTGCACGGCCGCGTCGGCTTCCAGGGTGATGGTCTGCTGCTTGGCACCGGACAGTTCCTGCGCATCTTCGACAATGGTTTGCAGCAGGTCGTCGATGGGCACTGGCTGGTTGTCCGACGGGTAATCGGTGGCTTCCAGCTTCGCCAGCAGCAACAAGTCGTTGAGCAGGGTCTGCATGCGCCCGCTTTGCTGGTGCATCTGCTGCAAGGCCCGGCTCCAGCGCGGGTTCACCTCTTCGACGTTGTCGAGCAGGGTTTCCAGGTAGCCGCAGATCACCGTCAACGGCGTGCGCAGTTCATGGGAGACGTTGGCGATGAAGTCCTTGCGCATCTGTTCCAGCTGATGAATACGCGTGACGTCGCGCACCAGCATCAAGTGCTCATTGTTGCCATAGCGGGTGATGTACAGCTGGATGCGTAGCCGATCATTGGTGGGCGAAGGAATCTCCAGCGGCTCGGCGTAATTGGCCTGCTCGAAATATTCCTTGAAGCGCGGATGACGTACCAGGTTGGTCACCGGCTGGCCGCTGTCCTGTGGCGTCTTGAGGCCCAGCAGGGTCTCGGCGGCGCGGTTCCACCACTCCAGGTTGCCGTCGCTGTCGAGCATGATCACCGCGTCTTTCAGCGCTGCGGTGGACTCCTGGACCCGGTCGATCACCGCCTGCAGGCGCCCGCGAACGCGCTGGTCGCGCCGTTGCAGGTGGTAGATGCTGTCGAACACCTCACCCCACAGGCCATAGCCGTCGGGCGGTGCTTCGTCGGGTTGGTGCAGGCGCAGCCATTCATGCAGGCGCAGCAATTGCTTGAGTGTCCAGGCCAGGTAAAGCCCCAGGCCCGCGGCCAGGCTCCAACCGTAATAACCACTGATCAGGCCGATCAGCAAACAGCCGGTCACCAGCAACAACATGTGGCGAATCAGGGTGCCATGCCAGTTTTGGTTCACGTGACGCGCGTCCTTGTCAGCTTTGTCGGGCGGTAAGGGCTCGGATCAGGCCTTGGTCGAAAAACGATAACCGGTGCCGCGCACGGTTTGTACCAGATTTTCATAGGCATCGCCGAGGGCCTTGCGCAGGCGCCGGATGTGCACGTCCACGGTGCGCTCCTCGACATAGACGTTGCCTCCCCAGACCTGGTCCAGCAGTTGGCCGCGGGTGTAGGCACGTTCCTGGTGAGTCATGAAGAACTGCAGCAGGCGGTATTCGGTCGGGCCCATCTCGGCGGGTTTGCCGTCGATGGTCACGCGGTGGCTGATCGGGTCGAGCAGCAGGCCACCGACTTCGATGGGGGCTTCGCCATCGGTCGGCCCGGCGCGTCGCAGCACGGCCTTGAGGCGCGCCACCAGTTCCCGTGGGGAAAACGGCTTGGTGATGTAGTCGTCGGCGCCGACTTCCAGACCCTGGATCTTGTTGTCTTCTTCGCCCTTGGCCGTGAGCATGATGATCGGAATATCACCGGTCAGCTCGTCGCGCTTGAGACGCCGTGCCAGTTCGATGCCAGACGTGCCGGGCAGCATCCAGTCCAGCAGGATCAGGTCGGGCTTGCGGTCGACGATGATGGCGTGGGCCTGTTGAGAGTTTTCTGCTTCCATGCAGTCATAGCCGGCCATCTCCAACGCAACGGCGATCATCTCGCGGATGGGCGCTTCGTCGTCGACGATCAGAATGCTCCTGCCAACCATGGGGTAATCCTCTTGTCATTTAACTGTCTTGCGCCGCATTAGATAACGGAATTATTGCAGTCGTGTGACAGTTATTTCGGGGGGCGGCAGTGAAAGGGATCCTGGACTAAGCTTTTCAGTCCGAATCCTGACAACTACAAAGGAAGGTTTCCATGAAACAAATGACTGTTTCTTTCAAAGTCCTGCTGATGGCTGCTGCCCTGACGCTGCCTGGATTGGCGATGGCAGCTGATCCTGCGATGGAGAAGGACGGCATGTTCACCGACCATAAGGGCATGACGCTTTACACCTTCGCCAAGGACTCGGCCGGCAAGTCGGCGTGCAATGACAAGTGTGCCGCCAATTGGCCACCGCTGATGGCTGAGCCGGGTGATAAATCCATGGGTGACTGGACCGTGATCAAGCGTGAAGATGGCTCAATGCAGTGGGCCTATCAGGGCATGCCGCTGTACACCTTCGTGATGGACAAGAAGGCTGGAGACATGACCGGCGACGGTAAAATGGATGGCGCCTGGAAAGTTGCCAAGGCCAAGTAATCGCTAAACACGTGTGGGAGCGAGCTTGCTCGCGAAGGCGTCTGTCAGCCGACATCATCCTTGAATGACTTACGCTTTCGCGAACAGGCTCGCCCCCACAGGTTTGAGAATCACCTCAGAGCGTAATCCAGCACGATCCCCACGAAAATCGCCAACCCGGCCCAGTGGTTGTGCAGGAACGCCTTGAAGCAGCGCATCCGGTCCCGGTCACGGGTGTACCAGAACTCCCAGGCGAAGCACGCGGCAGCGGCCACCAGCCCCAGGTGGAACCAGCCGCCCAGTTGGAATTTCGCCCCGGCCAACAGCAGGCAGCCCAGGGCCAGGCCTTGCAACGACAGGATGATCACCCGGTCGGCATCGCCAAACAGGATCGCGGTGGACTTCACGCCGATGCGCAGGTCGTCGTCCCGGTCGGTCATCGCGTAATAGGTGTCGTAGCCCACCGTCCACAGCAGGTTGGCGATGTACAGCAACCAGGCGGCGGCCGGCAGATGACCGGTTTCGGCGGTGAACGCCATCGGCATGCCCCAGGAGAACGCCGCGCCCAGGACCACTTGCGGGTAGTAGGTATAGCGCTTCATGAACGGGTAGCTGAACGCCAGCGCCAGGCCCCCTAGGGAGAGCAGGATGGTCGGGGTGTTGGTGCAAAGCACCAGCAGGAAACTCACGCTCATCAGCACGGCGAAGAACACCAGTGCCTCTTTTGAACTGATCTTGCCGCTCACCAGCGGGCGCTGCTCGGTGCGCTTGACGTGGCCGTCCACCTTGCGGTCGGCCCAGTCATTGATCACACAGCCGCCGGCGCGGGTCAGCACCACGCCGAGGACGAAAATCACCACGTTGGCGATGGACGGTGAGCCTTCACCGGCAATCCACAGCGCCCACAACGTCGGCCACAGCAGCAGGTAGATGCCGATGGGCTTGTCCATCCGGGTCAGTTGCACGAAGTCCCAGGCCCGCGGGTTCAGGCGGTTCAACGATTTGAGCAGTTGCACGTACATCAGCAATTCTCCGAATAGGCACGGGCGACAGTCCACAGGCGCGGCAGGAAAATTTCCGCCACCAGCACGCTCAACGCACCGCGATCGAAACGTGAGCGACGACCCCACAGCCCGCTGGCGCGCACTTCTTCCGGCAACCCGGCGTCGGGGTAATGGCAAACTTCGATGGCTCGGCGCTGGAACGCCTGGTCGCAAAACAGTAACTCCCCCAGGGAACGGCTGCCCAGTTCGTCCATCTGCAAGCCGTCACCCTGCAAGGCGCTGCGCGCCGCCACGCTGCGGGCGAACACCCACGGCTGGTCGTGGCCGCGCAGGTACACCTCGCGTACCCAGCCCTCGCTGCCCTCGGCCAGGTCCAGGGCGGCGCATTCGTCGGCGCGCAATGGCTGCCAGCCTTCGAACAGCGGCGTCACGCTGAAATGGCCGTCCGACAGGCGCGTGAGGCGCCGGGTCAGGGAGCCTTCGTCGAACAGCCAGTCGAGGACACCCACATCGGGGCGGGGCGACAGCAGGGGC